>JAZUBW010000027.1:0-39508 GCA_045638785.1 Faecousia sp. | reverse complement strand
GAGGAAACGCCTTCGGGATCGTAGATGTAGCCGTCGGGACCGGACAGGGTCACGACCTTAGCGCCCAGGTGCAGAGCCTTCTGGCAGATGCCCCAAGCAACGTTGCCGAAGCCGGAGATAGCGATGGTCTTGCCCTCGATGGACTCGCCCTCGTGAGCCAGGACTTCCTGCAGGTAGTAAACAGCACCGTAGCCGGTAGCCTCGGGACGGGTCTTGGAGCCGCCGTAGGTCTGGCCCTTACCGGTCAGAACGCCGTTCTCCCACACGCCCTTCAGGCGGCGGTACTGGCCGTACATGTAGCCGATCTCACGGCCGCCAACGCCCATGTCACCAGCGGGAACGTCAACATCGGGTCCGATGTAACGGTACAGAGCGGTCATGTAGCTCTGGCAGAAACGCATCATTTCAGCGTCGGACTTGCCGGTGGGGTCGAAGTCGGAACCACCCTTACCACCGCCCATGGGCAGGCCGGTCAGGGAGTTCTTGAAGGTCTGCTCGAAGCCCAGGAACTTGATGACGGAGGGGGTAACATTGGGCTGGAAGCGCAGGCCGCCCTTGTAGGGGCCGATGGCGCCGTTGAACTGGCAGCGGTAGCCGATGTTGGTATGCCACTGGCCGTTGTCGTCACACCAGACAACACGGAAGGTGAACATACGCTCGGGCTCGACCATACGGGTCAGCAGGTCAGCCTTCTCATATTCGGGATGGGCATCGATGACAGGAGAGATAGAAGCAAAAACTTCTTCAACAGTCTGGCAGAACTCGGGCTCGTTGGCGTGCTTGGTCTTGACATAGTTAATTACGCGTTCAACATAAGCGTTCATTGGAATCAGTCTCCTTTAATAAAATTTCATTACATTGGTGGCGTACTCCACCAGGAAACATTATACCAAAGTTTTCCCTATTTTGCAAGTTGGGAATACTATATGACATTTCCATTTTATTTTATGCAATATGCACAAGCTACGGCCGTTTCAGCGGTCATTTTGCAAAAAAGCAAAGCAATGTCCGCTGCGGGCAGACATTTCGGATGTCTACCTGCAGCGGACGTTTTTTAGTGTTTGTGGCCGTGGTCGTGACCGCAGCCGCATTTGTGGTCATGCTCCTCATGATGGTGGCCGCAGCCACATTCGTGGTCATGCTCCTCGTGATGGTGGCCGCAGCCACATTCGTGGTCATGCTCCTCGTGATGGTGACCGCAGCCGCATTCGTGGTCGTGCTCCTCGTGATGGTGGCCGCAGCCACATTCGTGGTCATGCTCCTCATGATGGTGACCGCAGCCACATTCGTGGTCATGCTCCTCATGATGGTGACCGCAGCCACATTCGTGGTCATGCTCCTCATGATGGTGACCGCAGCAATGCTCCTCATGGTCATGATGATCGTGGTCATGGCCGCAGCCGCATTCATGATCGTGATGATCGTGGCCGTGGTGCTTGTGGCCGTGGCTGTGGCCATGATGGTGGTGATGGTGACCGCAACCGGCGTGAGGCTTTCTGGGGTTGCAATTGATCTCGGGGCATTCCTCCCCTTCTTTCTCCAGCTCCAGGGTCACATGGTTCACACCACGCTTCTCCAGAGCCTTGCGGATGGCCTGCTTCAGGGCAGCGGTGTCGCATTCTTCGGCCACAACATGCATGGTGGCATAGTGATTATAGCCGTCCAGGCTCCAGACATGCAGATGGTGCACGCCCTTGACATGCTCGATCTTCAGCAACTGGCGCTCCAGCTTCCGGGGATCCACGCCCTCAGGGGTCTTCTCCAGGAAGACACGCAGCACCTCACCCATGCCCTGGAAGGCATGGATCAGAATGAAGATGGCCACGCCGATGGACATGATGGGATCGATGAGCGTGAAATTCGTGAAGCGGATGACGATGGCGCCGACGAGGACAACCACCCAGCCCAGCACGTCCTCCAGCATGTGCAGGTTCACAGCCTTCTCGTTGAGAGATTCACCGCCGTGGGTAAACCAGGCAGCGGCCAGGTTCATGCAGGCGCCCAGAATGGCCATGAGGATCATGCCGTTGGAGTTGATCTCCACGGGGTTGATGATGCGCTCGACGGCGTTGGCAATGACCACCAGGGAGCCAACCAGCAGGATCAGATTGGTAATGGCAGCGCCCAGGACGCTGTAGCGGCCGTAGCCGTAAGTATAGGAGGCATCGGGCTTGCGCTGGCTCTTTCGCTCCAGGAACCAGGATGCGCCGATGCTGATGGCATCGCCGAAATCATGCAGGGCATCGGAAACGATGGCCACGCTGTGGGTGAACAGACCGCCGATCAGCTCAAAAATGGAAAAGCCCAGGTTCAGCAAAAAGGCGATGAGGATATTACGCTGTGTTTTCATAAAGGACCTCCTGTTGACGAATAGGGATAATTATCGTATAATACATCTGTTACTATACATATTGTACGGTAATGTACCCGACAAAACAACCCTCATTCCCCTATTTCTGTCTGTTATCGGACATTTTTAGGATTTTGTACAGGAGGCAGTATGGACAGACGACAGCGCAAATCCCGGGAGGCCATCTACCAGGCCTTCAGCCACCTTTTGCTCCGCAAGCGCTACGAGCAGATCACAGTGCAGGATATCATTGACGAAGCAGACATCAGCCGCAGTACCTTCTACGCCCATTTTGAGACCAAGGACATGCTGCTGAAAGCCATGTGCGGCGATATTTTTGACCATCTGTTTGCCGGCGATCTTTGCGATTACCCCGACCAAGCTCCCCTGCTGCAGCCCCGGCTGGCTCACCTATTATGGCATCTGCAGGAGCAGAAGACCCAGGTGCTGGGCATTTTGTCCTGCGAAGGTGGCACCCTGTTTATGGAATATTTCAAGGAGCGGCTGCGGGCTCTGTTTTCCATCTATCTGCAGGAGTTTTCCCAGGAAGTGCCCCAGGATTTCCTGCTGAATCATCTGGTGGGCAGCTTCTGCGAGGCGGTCCGCTGGTGGGCAAGCAACAGCATGAACCCCAGCCCGGAGGCTGTGGCGGACTACTATATGCGCAGCATTCGATAAATAATTTGCAAACACGGCTATTTTCTGCTATAATAATTTATTGCGGCACAACCCACATCTGCAAGGGAGAAAAATACCATGTTCCAAGAGATTTTAGAGAAGATCCGATCCTTTGACCGCATCATCATTCACCGGCACGGCAGTCCCGACGGCGATGCCCTGGGCAGTCAGATCGGTTTGAAGCATATCATTCGGAAGAATTTCCCCGACAAGGAAGTGTACTGCGTCGGTGATGCAGCCCGGCATTACAGCTTTATGGACGACAGCATCATGGACGAAATTCCGGACAGCTACTACGAAAACGCCCTGGCCATCGTGCTGGACACCTCCGCAAAAAAACTCATCAGCGATGTCCGCTACCAAACCGCTGCCGCAACAGCCCGGATTGACCACCATCTGTTTGTAGAAAAGATTTGTCAGACGGAAGTGGTGGGCACCCATTTTGAAAGTTGCTGCGGCATGATCGCAGCCTTCGCCCGGGAGTGCGGCCTGCATCTGACCCCGGTGGCAGCCAAGAGCCTCTACACCGGCATGGTCACCGACTCCGGCCGATTCCGCTATGATGCCACCTCGGCCCAAACCCATCAGCTGGCAGCCTTTCTGATGGAGCAGAAATTCGACACCAACGAAATTTATCGCAACCTCTATGCCGACGATTTCGCCAAGATCCAGCTGAAGGCAAAATTTGTGCTGAAAATACAGTTCAGCCCCAAAAATGTGGCCTATATCTACACCACACGGGAGGAAATGCGGGAACTGGGCATGGACACCTTTGCCATTTCCCGGGGCATGGTGGGCACCATGAGCGATATCAAGGGCGTGGACATTTGGGTCAACTTCACCGAGACCGACCAGGGCGTGGCCTGCGAGTTGAGATCCAATAAGTACAACATCAATCCCATTGCCGTCAAGTACGGCGGCGGCGGTCACGCAAAAGCCAGCGGTGCCACCGTAAAATCCAAGGAAGAAGCCATGGCGATGCTCCGTGACCTGGACGCCATGATGGAGGAATAATATGCACTACGAAGTCAAGCAGGCCATCCTGCAGAAGATCAAAGAATACAGCACCATTTTCATTTTCCGGCATATCCGCAACGACGGCGACTGCGTCGGCGCCTCCAAGGGTCTGCAGGCCATTCTGAAAGCCTCTTTCCCGGAGAAGGCTGTCTATCTCATCGACAGCGATTGCTCCGAATTCCTGGCCTTCCTGGGCCCCGAGGACGAAGATGTGGCCGACGAGGTGTACGCCCAGGGCCTGGCCATCGTAGTGGACACCGGCACGGTCCAGCGCATCTCCAACAAGAAGTTCAGCCTGTGCAAGGAGATCGTCAAAATTGACCACCACATTCCCGTGGACAACTACGGCGCACTGAACTGGGTGGAGGAGGATCGTTCCTCTGCCTGCGAAATGATCGTGGATTTTTATGACACCTTCAAGGAGCAGCTGGTGCTGACAAAGGATGCCGCCAAGTACCTCTACACCGGCATGGTCACCGACTCCGGCCGCTTCCGCTATGAGGGCGTGGACGGCCGCACCATGCGCTGTGCAGGGCTGCTGCTGGATCAGGGCATCGACACCCAGACCCTCTTTGCCCACCTGTACCTGGAGGATTACAACTTCCTGAAGTTCAAGGCCTACATTTACGAAAACATGAACATCACGGAAAACGGCGTGGCCTATGTCCATGTAACGGGCGAAATGAAGGAGCGCTTCGGCATTTCCGACGAGGACGCCAGCAACGCCGTGAACATGATGGACAAAATTAAGGGCTGCCTGTGCTGGCTGGCCTTCATCGACAGCCACAAGGAACCGGGCACCATTCGGGTCCGTCTGCGCTCCCGGTTCATGTCCATCAATCAGATCGCAGAAAACTACCGGGGCGGCGGTCACGCCTGCGCCAGCGGTGCCACGGTCTACTCCGAGGAAGAAAAAATGGCCCTGGTTCGGGATGCCGACCGGGCCTGCAAGGAATACAAGGAAACGCATGAGGGCTGGTTATGAGAATTTTAATTACCAATGACGATGGCATCCAGGCCGCCGGCCTGCCGGCCCTGGTGCAGTGGGCCAAGCAACTGGGCGAGGTGATGGTTGTTGCCCCCAAGGTGGAGCAGAGCGGCAAGAGCCACGGCATCGAGATCCACAAGGGCTTTGCCCTGGAGGAAGTGGACATGGGCCCCGGCGTAACCGCCTTTTCCCTGGATTCTACTCCTGCTGACTGTGTCCGCTACGCCATGTTGGCCCGGAAAGAGCAGTTTGACCTGGTAATCTCCGGCATCAACCGGGGTCTCAACGTGGGTGCGGATATGATGTACTCCGGCACGGTGGGTGCGGTGTACGAGGCGGTGAATTTGGGCGTCAAGGCCCTGGCCTTCTCCACCACCCCTGCCTACTACATGGATGCTGTGAAGCACCTGGACGAGATTTTTGCCTATGTACAGGACAACAAGCTGCTGGACATGAACGATTTTTACAACATCAACATTCCGGCCCAGCCGAAGAAAATCGTCATCACCCACCAGGGTGGCCCCTACTACTCCGACGAGTTCACCCTGGAAAATGGTATGGTGACGCCCCACGGCATCGATGTGTTTGAAGCCAGCGCCGACGATACGGTGGATACCGATTGCGTCCTGCGCTGCGGCAATATCTCCATCATGCCCCTGAGCATGCAGAAGACCAATATGGCCGTGTATGAGCAGCTGGCCGCCGAACTGAACAAGTGAGCAAATGCCGCACCCGGGTGGGTGCGGCATTTTTTCTGTTAGGATGTTATTCAGCCCGCACATTGGATAGAATTTGGTATCCATCACCGTTGGGCATCAAGGTTACCACATACACAGTATCCTCAGAATTTGCAGTATAGTATACACAGACGGAGCCATCTTTCTGGGTTTCTACGGCTACCGCATTGAAATCCGCCGTAGACCATGCATCCGTGTGCATCATGTAATAGCAGTTTGTAGACTCCAGGTAAACCAGGTTTTCAAAACCGGCAGCCTCCACATCCTCCAGGGTGATGCCAAACAGATCTGTAAGCACCTGGTTCATCCGATCAGCCGGCAAACGGATCAGATCGTATTCGATGGTAAAGCCGGGTTGATCTTTCAGCTCTGCCCATTCCGCATCGGTAGGTTCGCGGGATTCCCCTTCAAAGCCATTGTAAAATAGGTTGAGCAGTTTGATCTGTGTAGGCGTGGAATACTGTGTGACCAGTGCCATGTTGTACCAACTGCCCATCTGGCCAAACAAGGTGTTGAATTCTGCCAGTTCTTCCACGGGCGTACTCGGCCAAGGCTGGGTGGGTTCACTGGGTTGTGTGGGTTCCGAAGGTTGGGTGGTCGTCGTGGGCGAAGTAATCGTCGTAGCTGGTGTGGTCGTTGTGGATTGGGGAACTGTGCCCGCTGGACCATCATTCTGCAAATCTACTGCCTGACAGGCAGCAAGCACCGTTGTGCAAAAGATCAAAAGCAATGCCACACATTTTTTCATAGTCATCCCTCCAAGCAACGTTTTAGCGTCAATAGTATTATTGGAATATCTGGGCAATCGCACAATTGACATTCATGGCTTCCATCAGAATTCTGAATAAGTACATGCGCTGCCCTTTCAATCTCTGCCTCACATACACGGCAGGTTTTCCAGTGGGTAGTTTGATCGTAGCTGTATAAGCTTCCTGCTATATGTGTAATTTTTTCTGTTGTGTAACCGCAAATCGTACATTCCTGCCAATGGGCCTCCGAATCTGACACATATCCCGAATAAATATGTCCATCGCTTTCATACGCAGGGCTAGCATATCCAATAATGTTACTTGCGCTCAAACTATAAGGATGGTAGCTGACTTTGCTGCTCCAGTTGCCATCGTAAACATGCACTATTCCATCCTCAACCTTTTCCACAATACCAATATGGGTAGCCCTATCAATTGTTGGGCCCGTAAAAATAAGATCCCCAGGCTGAGGCGCATATGTGCCTCCATAGCTCGGACTATAGTAAAAAACACCTTCATCAATAAAGAAATTCATCATGTCAGTACATGAAGCTGTCTTTTTGATAATCGTCGTGTCTACATTGGCCTGGTTTGCACACCAACAAACAAAAATTGCACACCAAGCAACACCATTCCAACCATACCACTCACCATATTTTGTCATATCAGTTCCGGTTTCTTCTGTTCCCAATTCCGCCTTGGCAATCTCTACCATGCACAGGGAACTTCCTCCATCGGAAGCAGTGCTACACATTTGCACGCTTAGTGGCAAATATGAGCATGACTCGAAGTTGCTGCACAGTTCCATATATCTATCCGCTGCAACAACAGGAACATTTGTGTTATCAAGATACAGTATCAGTTCATGAAAAACATCTTCCGTACCCCAAATGCCATTTTTAGTGTAGGAGATTGTTTCTACTGCATCAATTTCCGCATATGTATCATAGCACTCTATAGTCTCGATGGTGTAGACAGTTTCCTGCAGAACAACACCTTTTGCGTTATACAGCGCCATGTGTGCAGCCTCGTCATTAGCAATGCCAACAACCAGCCAATCCATCACCGTACTATTGCCGAGCAGATAGTCCGCTCGTGCTTCAAAGTAATAACTAACAGCCTGTGTAACGCTGGCAGCGCTCATACCTGTCAGGTTTATTTCATCAGATGTGGAAATATCGACTGCCGTTGCTGCAGTACTTGCACTCAATAACATAGCTGCAACAAGCAGCAGAGAAATCATCTTTTGGGTCATTTTCATAAATTGTCCTCCTAGATTGGTTTGTTGTTAGTAAACGAGCAAACCAAAGAAAGGGGGGCATATTCATTCTCGCCCACGCTTCAATTCATTGGCATCCCTCCAGTCATAGAAAAAGCGCACAAGCTGTCCAAAGTTGTACAACCCATGCGCATCCACTTTTTCTGTGCAGGGGCGTCATACCCGGCGCGGCTGTACAGAAGTTTTCTATATTATATCACCCCCCATTCTTATGTCAAGAACATTTTTCCGTCGTTCGCAAACATTTTATAAAATATTGCATCGCCATCCTGTAGATTGACACGTCGCCTTTGGTTCATCGCAATGACACAGCGTGAAAAAGGCAAAGGCTTCCGATTTTAGTCGGAAGCCTTTGCTTTATTACATTAAAAACGTGAAGATGAACCAGGTGATGAGGTAGGCGGCGGTGATGACAGCGATGAAGATCAGCATAGGGCCGATCATCATTTTTACCGCGTTCCAGTAAGTCTTCCACACCTCTTTGAAAGAGGGTCTGGGACGGTAGGAATTGCGGTCGTTTAAGCGGCTGCCGCCGGAGACACCCGACATATCCGCAATGGTGCGGCCGTCGTCGTAATATCTGACCTTTTCCTTCTTAGCCATGGGCCTTACTCCTTATCCAGCAGGTGGCAGGCTGCGAAGTGGCCGGGGGTATGCTCCCGATACTCCGGGGTGATGTGCCGGCACTTTTCCGTAGCGTTGGGGCAGCGGGTATGGAACCGGCAGCCCTTGGGCGGATTGGCGGGAGAAGGAATGTCGCCTTCCAGCTTGATGCGCTCGGTCTTCACCGTGGGATCCGGGTTGGGTACGGCGGAGAACAGAGCCTTGGTGTAAGGATGCAAAGGATTGGTGAAGATATCCTCCTTGGTACCGAACTCCATCACAGCGCCCAGGTACATGACCAGGATCTTGTCGGAAATGAACTTGACCACACTCAGATCATGGGAAATGAAAATGTAGGCCATGTTTCTTTCCCGCTGCAGCTTCTTCAGCAGATTGATGATCTGGGCCTGGATGGAAACGTCCAGCGCGGAAACAGGCTCATCGCAGATGACCAGCTTGGGGTTGACGGACAGCGCTCTGGCGATGCAGATTCTCTGACGCTGACCGCCGGAGAATTCGTGGGGATAGCGCTCAAAGTAGTAGTCCCGCAGGCCGCACTCGTCCATCAGCTTCAGAACATAATCCTTAACCTCGGCCTTGGGTACGATGTTATGGACCTGGACAGGCTCACTCAGCAGGCCGCCAACCGTATCTCTGGGAGGCAGGCTGGAGTAGGGATCCTGGAAGATGATCTGCATCTCCTTGCGGATGTCACGCATCTGCTTCGGGGTAAAATTGGTAATATCCTGGCCGTTAAAGATGATCTGACCGCCGGTGGGCTGGTGCAGCTTCAAAATGGCACGGCCGGTGGTGGTCTTGCCGCAGCCGGACTCACCGACAATACCCAGGGTCTCACCGGCGTGGAGCTTGAAGCTCACATCGTCCACGGCCACCAGTTCCTGCAGCACCTTGCCGGTAATGGACTTCTTCTTGGGGAAAGTCTTGCGCAGATGACGGATCTCCAGGATGCACTCGGGGTCAAAGGGCTGGGCGCAGTCCTCGGCGATCTGCTGACGGCGCTTTTCCTGGTAGGCAGCAGCCAGGGCCTCGTCATCGTAGACAGGAGCAGTCACAATTTTCTCTTCAGCCATTGTTCTCCTCCTTGTCATACAGGTGGCAGGCCACGAAATGGGTGGGGCTTACCTGGATCATACCGGGGTACTCGCCGCTGCACTTACCGACGCACTTGGCACAGCGCTCCTTGAAGTAGCAGTGGTTGGGCATATTGATGGGATTGGGCACATTGCCGGGAATGTTGTACAGTTCGGTGCTGTCGTCCAGGCTCATGGTGGGCTTGGACTTCTGCAGGCCGATGGTGTAGGGATGTCTGGGATCCTGGAAGATCTCCATAACGGTGCCCTTCTCGATGACCTTGCCGGCGTACATAACTACCACGTAGTCAGCCATCTCGGCGATGACACCCAGGTCATGGGTGATCAGCAGGATGGAGCCGTCAATCTTGTTCTTGATGTCCTGCAGCAGGTCCAGGATCTGGGCCTGGATGGTCACGTCCAGGGCGGTGGTGGGCTCGTCAGCGATGATCAGACGAGGCTCCGCAGCCAGGGCCATGGCGATCATGACTCTCTGGCGCATACCGCCGGACAGCTCATGAGGGAAGGCATTGTAGACATTCTCCGGAATGATGCCCACCAGCTTCAGCATTTCACAGGACTTTTCCTTGGCCATGGCCTTGGTGGCACCGGGCACATGCAGCAATGTCACTTCGTCCAGCTGCTGGCCAATGGTGAAGACGGGATTCAGGGAGGTCATGGGCTCCTGGAAAATCATGGCCACCTGCTTGCCACGGATGCGATGGATCTCGTGGATGGGCATTTTGGCGATGTCATAGATCTTTTCTTCCATCTCGTAGGCGCCGTCGGCGCCACGAACAGGCTGACCCTTACTGTCCCGCTTGTAGTCGCTGGCCTGGAACCGGATCGAACCGCTGACGATCTGACCGGCAGGGCCCTGGATCAGGCGCATGACGGACATGGAGGTGACGGACTTGCCGCAGCCGGATTCGCCCACGATGCCCACAACCTTATGCCGGGGCACATCATAGGAAACGCCGTTGACGGCCTTGACCACGCCCTGCTCGGTAAAGAAGAAGGTGTGCAGGTCCTCGATCTCCAGAATGTTGTCGGGGTTCTTCATTTCGGCCAGGAATTCGGACTCATCGGCCTTACGGTTCTTGTAGGCCTCCAGCCGCTTGATTTCCTTGGCATTGGCCTTGGCAATGGCCTTGACTTCCTTGCCGGAGAGATAATTCTTATTCTTCTGTTCAGCCATAATTATCTCCTCGCTTTCGGGTCAAGAGCGTCCCGCAGACCGTCGCCCACGAAGTTGAAGCCCAGAACGGCGATGACGATGCACACGCCGGCAGGCACCCACACATACAGGTGATTCTGCAGAATGTCCTGGTTGGTGGTGATGATATTGATCATGGTGCCCCAGGCAGCGTAAGGTGCACGGACGCCTAGGTTCAGGTAGGAAAGGGTTGCTTCATACAGGATCATGCTACCCAGGCCCAGGCTCATCTGCACGATCAGCTGAGGCATCACATTGGGCACCAGGTGCTTGAATATCTTTCTTCCGGTGGAGTAACCCATGGCCTCGGCGGCCACCATGAACTCCTGCTCACGCAGGGACAGGATCTGACCACGCACCAGACGGGCAGTGCCGGGCCAGGAGATGAAGGTCAAAAATGTCATCAGCAGGTAGATGCGGTAGCGGCTGTCGATGCCCCAATCAGGGTTATCCAGGGCAGTGCCCACGATCAGCAGGATCGGAATACCCGGCAGGCAGATCAGAATGTCGCAGATTCGCATGATGACGGTATCCACAGCGCCGCCGAAGAAGCCGGCCAGGCCGCCCATGATGATACCAAAGATGGTCATCAGGAACACCGCCAGGAAGCTGACGATCAGAGAGATCCGGCCGCCGTACATCAAGCGCACCAGCACATCATAGCCCTGGTCATCGGTGCCCAGAGGGTGGGCAGCAGAGGGACGCTGCAGGAAGTTGTCGGCCACCTGCTTTTCGGTGGTCTGATGAATGGTGTACTCCACGCCATTTACGGTGAAGGTGGTCTCGTTGACGGAGTATTCCACCTTACCGCTGCGGTCCAGCTCGGTTTCGCCCCACTTGGCGTCATTGGTGTAATCGGCGGTGGTATCGGCCAGGAACACCGGACCCAGGAAGCTGAAGATAAACAGGCCGATGACCATCACCAAGCCCACGATACTCAGCTTGGAGCGGAAGAAACGACGGACCACCATCATGCCGGGAGACATGAGGCGCAAGTTTTTATCCAGGGGTACTTCGGTATCCACAGCGGTCTGCTGGGCAGCTTCTTGCTTGTTTTCAAGTTCTTCCATTGCGGATACCTCCTTAACCAAGTTTGACTCTGGGGTCGACCAGGCCGTAGGCCAGGTCAGCCAAAATGACACCCACCACGCTCAGCACAGCCAGGAACATGTTATAGCCCATGATGAAGGGGATGTCGCCGGAGTTCATGGCAGTCAGTGCCACGTTACCGATACCTTCCAGGCCAAAGATCTGCTCGGTGATGATGGCACCGGAGAACAGACCCGGCAGCAGGCCGGCCATGGAGGTCACCAGGGGGATCAGGGTGTTGCGGAAGGCGTGCTTATTGATGACCACGCTCTCCTTCAGGCCCTTGGCCCGGGCGGTGCGGATATAGTCGGAAGTCATGACTTCCAGCATATTGGTACGGGTCATACGCATTCTGGGACCAATGCTCAGAATAACGATGGTAAGGATCGGAATCACCAGGTGCCACAGGTAGTCCAGCAGTGCGTCGATGCCGGTCAGCGTCGCGCCGGCGGTCTGCATGCCGGACACCGGGAACCAGCCCAGCTTCAGCGAGAACAAGCTCTTGAGGATGTTGCCGAAGAAGAAGGACGGCAGCGAAATGCCGATCATGACCAGGATCGTGACCACATAGTCACGCAGGCTGTATTGATGGGTGGCAGCGGTGATGCCCAAGGGGATGGCGATCATAAACTCGAAGATGGTGGCGATCAGCGCAATGGTGAAAGACAGCCACATCTTGTCGGCAATGATATCGGCAACGGGCAGGCCATATTTGAAGCTGGTGCCCAAATCGCCCCGGAGCATGGCACCCAGCCAGCTGAGGTAGCCGCCGAAATAGCTGCCCATTTTTTCCATAAAGCCCATGCCATCCGTATCCTGCAGGCCATACATCTTGTACATATTATCAACCATTTCCTGGCTGACAGTGGCACCGCCCGCACTGAGCGCGTCGATTTTGGACTGGATATAATCGACGGGCATCAGGCGGATCAGGAAATAGATGATAACGGAAACGCCAAGCAGGATCAGCACGGCATAAGCCAATCGTTTCAGGATGTATTTTAACATAGGCTACTCCGTTTACGAAAAATTAGATTAATCGACGAATTCCAGTTCCCAAATGCGATCCAAGGGGGAGGAATAGGGATTGACCTCGTTGGGCAGGGACTCGGACTTGATGACGTTGGCATTGTAGGCATACAGAACGTCACGCTGGTAGACAGGCAGTTCCACGGCCAGGTCCAGGATGTAACCCATGGCTTCCATATACAGTTCGCTGCGGACAGCCTGGTCATTGGTCTCACGGGCAGCATCGATCAGGTCAGCCAGCTCGTCCAGGATGTCCAGCTCGATGTCGGAGCCGGACTTCTTGATCCAGTCATAGCCCCAGGCCTTGGTGGAGGTGGCGGTGGAGTCCTTGTGGTAAACCTGGTACATATCGGGGTCCAGAGCGGAGGACCAGGCAGCGGCCCAGACCTGCAGAGAACCGGTGTTGATCTTGGTCAGTGCGTTGGTATCGCAGACGACTTCCACATTCCAGCCCATGGAGTTGAGCAGAGCGGCAGCATCACGGAAGACCTTGTAGGTGGGGTGATCCTGCAGGGTGGAGCCGGCGATGGTGAAGGTGATCTTCAGGTCGCTGTCGTCGATGGTCTCCAGCTTGGCAGCCTCTTCCATGTACTTTTCGATGTTGGCCTTGGCGGTGGATTCCACCCAAGTGCCGTACTGGGGATAGTCCTTGCCGTTGTAGTTCTTGTCCTCGCCCTTGGGGTAAGCCCAGCTGACCAAGGACATATTCCAAACGATCTGCTCAGCAGTACCGGTACGGTAGTAGTCCAGGGCCAGGGAGGTGTTCATGGCGCACATAATGGCACGGCGCAGATAGATATTGGGAACCTTGGAAGCATTGATACCGACATAGCCGTAGCCCAGCTGGTCGGTGGACAGCTTCTTGAAGCCATCCTTCTCCATGCCGGTCAGCTTGTCGAAGTTGTCGGTGGTCATGGAGGGGGTGATGTAGTGGACAGCGCCGGTCTGCAGAGCGTTGATGGCGTCATTGGAGCTGACAACCTGGTAACGGATCTTGTCGATCTTGGCGTTGCTCAGGCCCTCGCCAACGGTCTCAAAGTTCTGGTTGGCCTTGAAGTAGACGATGTTGTTGCTGAAGAAATCGCCTTCAGCGGGAGTGTCGCTGCTCTTGGAGTCGGTGGCCTTGTAAGCGCCGGCACCCATAGGCAGCTTGATGTTACGGGTGGACTGGATGATATCGGTCATGAAGTCGAAGCTGGCGAACTCCACGCCGAACTTGTTGTTGGCAATGTCCATGGCAACGGAAGAGCCCTCGCCATAGTAGTGCTGGGGGGCCACGGTCAGGGAGAAGTTCCAGATGGCCTTGGGGTCGATGCCCTCGATGGTGATCTTCAGAACGTCATACTCAGCGGTGTTGGTGACGGTGCCGTCGGCATTGTGGCCGGAGGCGATGGTGTATTCGGTGCCGTTAACGGTGATCTTGGAGCCGGCAGCATCGGTGTGGCCCAGGGAGACGATGCCCTCGATGTTGTCCACCAGCAAGGAGCCGTCATCGTCCATATTGGCGTGCAGGATGACTTCGGTGGCCTTGGCGGTGTACTCAGTCATGATGGTGGCAGCGGAAGCGGTGTACATCAGCACCACATCCAGCTGACGGGAGATCATATCGTTGTAGATATAGTCAATGGCAGCGGCCTTGTCAGCGATGGTGTTGGGGTACTGCTTGGTCAGCTTCTGGATCTTGGTGCGGTCCACCTTGCCGTCAGCGCCCAGAGCGTACTCCACATCCACGTAACCGTAAGTGAACATGAACTTGAACACATCGTCGGCAAACTCGGTGTGGGACTTGTAGGGCTCGTCGGTGTAGGATTCCTTGGCGTTCTCGAAGTCGGTAGCCAGTTCTTCCTTAAACAGCTTCAGAGCGTACTCGTAGTCAGCCAGCAGGTTGACGTTGGTAATCTCATTGGGGTTGTTGGACATGGCATCCTGGTAGCCGGAGGAAACACCGTAGGCCAGGATGGCATTCTTCATGGCGTCATAGCCCACTTCCTTGGAAGGAGAAGCCTTCAGGGTGGACTGGAAGAGGTTCACCAGCTCCATCAGGCGGTTGTCAGCCATGGTGGCAGCCTGGGAAGCGATCAGCTCGTTGGCGTTGCCGGAGCCGGAGGATACGGTCTGGGTGCGGTACTCCTGCAGGCCCAGAATCTTGGTGGAGTACAGGGTGTTGGAGCCGGTGTAGACAGGGTCCAGATAGACATAGTAGTTGAACAGCACGTCCTCCATGGTCAGGGGCTGGCCGTCGGAGAACTTGATGCCGTTCTTCAGCACGAAGTAGTAGGAAACGGTGCCGTCGGCATTTTCGACGATCTCGTAGTCCTTGGCCACCACGGCTTCATTTTCGCCGTAAGCGACCTGGATCTCGCCGTTGACATACTTGGCACCGATCATGCTGATCTGGGTCATGGAAACGATGGTGCCGTCGTTGGCGGAGGTGTAGTAGAAGGGGTTGAACAGGCCGTCCAGCAGGTCGGTCATGATGACGAAGGCATCGGGCTTTTCGCCGCCCTTCTTCTTGCAGGCGGTCAGCATGCTCATCATGCCGACGATCAGGCAAACGCAAAGGATCAGGGACAGAATGCGCTTTTTCATGGTGATTCTCCTTTTTATTATTTCGTCGATCAGCCTTCCGTGGCGGTCAGCAGCACGCTGTTGCCGTCTTCGTCCATGGCGATCGTGTACTTCACGGGGTCATTGTTCAGGATGGTAACGGTAATCTCGGGGTTTTCCACCAGCTTGTAATGGCCGGCACCGCAAACCAGGCCGATGGCATAGTCATCGGAGGCAAAACGGGCATTGGCATTGATCTGCAGGGTGCTGCCCAGGATCTTTACATTGCTGACGGTGGCGCCGTCGTAGATGGCACCGGCCAGCAGGCCGTAGTTAGCTGCGCGGTTGAAGCCCTTTTCGATGGTGAAGGTCACATTCTCAAAGGTCACATTTTCGATCTTGCTGCCGGACTGCAGGGAGCCGAAGAGACCACAGTTTTCTGCATCCATCTTGGTCTGGCTGAAGGTCACATTGCGGATGGTGTGGCCGTTGCCTTCGATGGAACCGGAGAAGCTGCCGGTGGCAAAGGCATCGGAGGGCCACTTGACATCGGTAAAGTCCAGGTCATTCATGAGAATGTAGTGGCCGGTGGGATCTGCGTTCTTGCGCAGCTGCTCAGCGGTGTAGATCTGGTACCACTTACCCTCCTGATAGTCCACATACAGCTTCATGATGTGGCCCTCGGCGGTGCCGTTGGGGAGGATCTTGCCGGTGTGCTGCACCCGGTCAGTGGCGGGCTGGGTACCGGCAGCGTCATAGTAAGCGGCCTGGAAGGTGCAGTCCTTCTTCTCAGGGAAGCGGTACATTTCCATGTCGCCGGTTTCGGTGTCCCACTGGGGCACCTGGATATCGGAGGCGGTATAGGGGTTGAAGACGTAGCTGCCCAGCACTTCCTCGGTGTCCATATCCACAAAGTGGATCTCAAACATGGGCACCCAGCAGGCATACAGGGTCAGCACGGGTTCTGCGGAGTTATAGGTCTTATTGGGATCCAGTTCCAGCACATCGCTGCTAAAATCCCACTTGTTTGCGTAGGTATAGACGGTGTTGCCATTGGCGTCGGTGGTTTCGGTACGCTCGGTATACCAGCCTTCCAGGAAGTAGCCATTCTTGGTGGCCAGGAAGGTATCGCTGCTGCCTCTGCGGCTGTCCTCCGGGGCCAGTAGACCCAGGCTAACCTGGCCGTTGCTGCCGGGAGTCATGGCAGAGATGTTGTAGGAGTCCATGATGATGCTGGTGGAGGTGGCGAAGAAGCCGCCATTTGCATCATAGCGGATGCTGACGGTGTAGCCGGCGGCATCGTTGGCATCATAAGGAGAGGACTCGCTGCTGCAGGCAGCGGCAAAGAAGACTGTGGCCAAAAGCATTACGGTCAGGATTGCGATTTTGCAGGTTCTTGTCATAATGTCACATCTTCCTTCTTAACATTGGACGGTTTGTGTGTGGGGCAAAGCCGCCGCTTGGTGCGGCTTTGCCCGTAGGATCAATTACTGTTCTTCGGTTTCGGTCTCGGGAGCCTCTTCCCCACCCTGCTCATCTTCCTTGCGGGCCTTGGCATTGACCACGGCAATGCCGGCCATGCCCACAGGCACCAGGCAGGCAATCACAGCACCGGTAATGGCGGCTGCGCCGACAGGTTCTTCCTCGGTGATGGGATTTTCATCCACGGGCGGCTGCTCCTCACCGGCAGCCTTCAGGGCTACCAGGCGCTGCTCAGCGGACAGAAGCGTGGAGAAGTTGGTGACCAGAGCCTGCTGGGCCTTGTTGAGAACCTTGTCGTAGGCAGCACGGGCGGCCATGACAATGGCCTCATCCTTCAGCTCCACGCGCTCGGGGATCTGGTTGATGGCCTCGATGGCAGCCAGGGTCTGGGCCTCGGGTGCCACGGCACCATCGAAGACAAGGTCGAAGTACTGGCCCATGACGAAGGTTTCGTAGCCCAGGCCGTTCTCGGGGCGGACCATCAGCAGCTTATTATCCACGAAACCGATGTAGTCGACAAAGTTGGCTCCGTAGAAGCAGTTGGAGTACATACCGCCGGTGGCATTCCACATGAAGTAGGGTACGATGCCCACAGGCTCGATGACCACTTCGTTGCCATTGTAGTCCACATAGGAACCGAAGTTGCCGCTGCCGGGGATGTGCTCCAGGCTCTCATAGTAGGCAGAGTCGAACTCTTCCTCCAGGATGGGGGCCTTTGCGCTGGTGAAGGCCACCAGCTTCAGCTGCCGGCAATCGAAGAATGCCTTATGGCCGATGGAAGCCAGGGTATAGGGCAGGGTCACGCTCTCGGCATCGCTGCCGGCGAAAGCAAAGCCGGAGATCCGGACGGTACCCACGGGGATCTGCACATCGGCAGCATTGCGGCCGGTGTAGGTCACCAGCACCATACCGCCGTTGGGGGCTACGCAGTACAGGGAGCCATCGATAACACAGACGGTCTCGCTGATCAGGTAGTCATAGATCTCCGCCGTGTACTCCACGCCGTTGAAGATTTCTGCCGCAACAGCGAAGAAGGGAGCAACCTTACACATAACGAAGGGGTTATCGCCCAGGGTAACCAAATCGTCACCCAGGGTAACAGTAAAGTCGGTCGGGCTTTCCTTCATAAAGGCGAAGTCGCCGATAGATACCGCACCGGTCAGATTCGCTGTGGTCAGACCACTGTAGGCAAAGGCATATGCACCAATATGGGTAACCCACCCCAGATTCACCACATCAGTCAGAGCCGCGGTGTAGGCAAAGGCACCCTCTCCAATGCGGCAGCCATCTACTCTCAGAATCATCTGCTTTAGGGCGGGGGAGTTAACAAAGGCGTAGTCGCCGATCTTCTCAGCTGCGGACAGGTCGATGGTGGTCAGACCGCTTTCCATAAAGGCATACTCACCGATGGTGACGATCTTATCCAGGTTGATGCTACGCAGGTTGGGGCAGCTGGCGAAGGTGTACTGGCCCAGCTCGGTTACATTGTCGCCCAGGACCACATCGGTCAGATTGCGGCAGTAAGCGAAGGCATAGCTGCCAACGCTGGTAGCAGAAGACAGATCCACCTGGGTCAGCTGACCGGCATGGTAGCTGTACATGTACTTGCCGTAGTCATCGCCAACAGTACCCACTGCTGCCAGGGACATGCTGCTGTCGCTGCAGATGTAGTAGGTATCGCCGGAGAAGGCATACTCGCCAATGGTCTGTGCCTTAGACAGGTCGATGTTCTTCAGGCTGGACATATTGTAGAAGGCCATGGTGCCGATCTGGGCATTGGCACCCAGGGTCACGGTTTCTACGGAAGCGGCGCCGTTAAAGGCGCTCTCACCAATGACGGCATTATCGCCGATGGTAATGCTCTTGATGGAGGAGGAGAAAACATAGCGGTAAAGCTTTTCGCCATGGTAGTCGAAGGGCTCTACGGCAAAGTTCCGATCCTTGTTGGTGAAGAAGGCGTAGTCACCGATGGTGACATTGTTGCCGATGACCACGGTCTCCAGCTTGCCGCACTCGGCAAACATACCCTCGGACAGCACGGCGCCATCAGGGATGGTAACGCTCGTGATATCGGTCATGGAGAAGGCATAACGGCCGAAGGTTGCATCGGCTGCAAAAGCGGGCAGTTCGGTGATGCGGATACCGTAGAAGGCATATTCGCCCACGGACTGCAGGGTGCCCAGGGTCACATTGCGCAGGCTGCTTCTGGTGTTGGCCCGGGTGGTGTCATAGAAGCCGAAGGCGTAAGCGCCCAGGTCGGTGACGGTAGGCAGATCCACGGCAGTGACAGCCAGCACATGGGAGAAGGCACCTCTGCCGATCTTGGTGACATTGGCGCCGCCAATGTTTTCTGCGGTGAAGACACCGGACACGCTGGGTGCCACAGCCACCAGGGTGGTGCCGTCGGCAGACAGGACGTAATCGGCGGTCTGGACCTTAAAGGCGGTGTTGCCCTGCTCCACGGTGATGGAAGCCAGGGGGGTATCGGTGAAGGCAAACTCATTGATGGCGTTGACCTGGGCACCGATGGTCACGCTGGTCAGACCGCTGCGGTAGAACATACCGGCAGGGATCAGGGCGGCGTTGATGGTGGGGAATTCGGTCAGGCTGGTGCAGCCCATGAAGCAGTAGGCACCGTACTTGACCTTGCTGGCGCCGATTTCCACCTTACTCAGACTCTCGCAGCCGGCGAAGGCATACTCGCCGATGGTCTGCAGCGTAGCAGGCAGCACCACGCCCGTCAGGTCCTTGTTGCCGGCGAAAGCATAGTTGGAAATGACGTAAACATTGGGCAGTTCCAGGACACCCTGCAGGTCACACTGATCAAAGGCGTTCTGGTTGACGGTAGTGATGTTGTTCTCACCGCTGAAAGAAATCTTCTGCAGGCTGGTGCAGCCATAGAAAGCGCCGTACTCAATGTACTTCAGGGTAGACGGGAAGACAACTTCCTGCAGCGCAGTCAGATTGGCGAAGGCATAGGAGCTGATGGTCTCAACGCCCTCGGGGATGATGACCTTGGTGATGGTGTCATCGCCGATGAACCATGCCTTGGAAGCGGAGCTGTCGTCGATGGCCAGCTCCTCGGGCGTCTTCATCACATAGTCGAAGTTGGAGAAGGCAAAGCTGCCGATGGTGGTCAGCTTCAGTCTTGCGGGGATATCCACCAGGCCGCCGTTGCCGAAGTAATGGGTCAGCTGGGGGCCGCTGGTGATGAAGGGATCCTTGACCTCAATGCTGACGGACTGGGAATAGTAGGTGCTCTTTCCGTCCAGCAGCACATTCATGGTAACGGAAGCATAGCCCTCTGCCACAGCGGTAATCTGGCCGTAGGCGTTGACGGTGACGATGTTCTCATTGCTGGACTTGAAGCTGACGGTGGTATCACCGGGGAAGTAAGCGTCCAGGTCATAGGTCAGGGTCACCTTTTCGGAGGGGTACAGGGACAGTCCGTAGCCGCCGCTGAAGAAGCGAGTATCGCCGGTGACGCCGATGTCCCGGTCATCGCTGGAGACCTGGTAATAGGCACGGTCGGTGTAATAGCCGGTGAGGGTGAAGCTGTCGGCCACAGGCTTGTCGTAGCGCTTGTAGCCCTCATCCCCTTCTTCCAGCACCCGGACCTGGAAGGTGATATACTCCTTGGTGCTGCGGTCCTGGATCTTGACGACGGCACGGCCGGGGCCAACGGCCACCAGCTTGTCGTTGACCACACGGATGACGCTCTGCTTGGAGGAAGTGATCTCCAGCAGTTCACCCCACTCGGTGGCAGGATAGACAGAGGGCATGACGCTGTATACCTCATTGGGGCTCAGGGTCAGGCCATCGTCCAGGCCGTCCATGTAGAAGTCCACATAGTTATCCGGCAGGCCGATCTCATAGGTGGCGTAGTTCAGCGCATAGTCGTAGCAGGTCAGCACGAAGGCGCTGTGATCATTATTGTCGGTGTAGGCGTTCTTCAGTTCCTGGATGTAATCCGTCAGTTCATAGGTCACCATGGTGGTGCCGTTTCTGACGGAATACACAGGGGTCATGTACTGAGCAAAGGACTTCATCTCCAGGCCTTCAGCGGTCTGAATGATGTAGCCCAGCTGCATGGCCATGGCATGGTGGTTGTCATAGACCGCAATATCGGCATACAGACGGTTCTTCTTCAGGGTCTTGTCGTACTCATAGCGGAACTGCACATCCTCAACCACAGGAGCCTCGAAGTCGATGGTCAGGGGGAAGGTGAAGGTGCTCTTCTCATTGGTCTCCAGGCCACCGTTGCCGTAGTCCATATAGCCCTGGAGCTTGACGGTGAACTGGGAATTGTTCATGAGATTGTAGTCCATGGTGTCGAACTCGATCTCAATGTTGGCAGGATAGATGCTGCCACCGTCGCCGTAAGACTTGCGCACATCGTAGTCTACGGTTTCGAAGATCACTTCGCCGGTGGCATCGTCGGTGATGGTGACGACGATCTTCTCGGCGCTGCGCAGCAGACCGGCCCAGACAAAGCGCAGGGAGTGGATGGTGCCCTCCTGGTTGGACAGGGCGATGTAATCCCGGTTGGCGGAGATCACCATATCCTCGGGATTCTGCAGGAAGTAGTAAGTACCCAGGTAGCTGACGTAGTCATCGGAAACGCCGCCGATGGGACGGGTGGCATAGGCGTCGGCCTTGTTCTTGTCCTCTTCGTCGATGGCGTTGTTCAGTTCGTCAGCATTGGTCTCATAGAAGTCCTTGTCGAACATGGGGGCCTTGGTCCAGTCACCATAGAAGGCAAGGTACGGTACACTCATATCCACTTCGGTACCAGCCGTAGCAGTCAGGGTGATGAAGCCCTCCACATACATGCCGTTTTTGAAGGAAGCGTCCAGGTAAGCCTTATCCGCATCGCCAAGAGTCAGCTTGACGGTCACGGAGGCGTTCTGGCCGGCAGCGACCGTCAGATTCTTCTCGGAGAGGCTGCCGCCGGTGACGGAAACAATCTCCAGGCTGGCACCGGTCAGCAGGTAGCCCTGCTCGGTGACGGTGGTCTGACCTGCGTTGGTCAGGGTGTCGCTGACACCTTCGGTCATGATATAAGCGCCGATGTCGTAGGACAAAGCGGTGCTGCCAAAATTCTCCACGGTGAAGGACATGGTGTAGACACCGGTCTTAGCGGGGTCGTCGCCCAGCTCCAGCTTGGTCTTGTCCATTGCCTTGCCGTTGGCATCGTAAGTGGTGATGACGGCGGTGGTCGCCATGGCATCATACAGGTTTGCAAGACCGGCACCCTGCTTACGGACAGCATAGGGCAGGCCGTTCTTATTGAGGATGATATCGCCGGTGGACATCATCAGGCGGTAGACCATAGAAGTCACCGCAGGGCCATTGTCGGCGATCTCAGGGAAGTTCTCGATGACATACTGCCGCAGCAGCAGGGCCACACCGGACAGGTTGGGGGTAGCCATGGAGGTGCCGGACAGGCGATCGTAGCCGCCGCCGGTAACAGCGGACAGGATGTTACCGCCAAAACCGGTAATCTCGGGCTTGATGCCCAGATCAGGAGTGGGGCCCCAGGAGGAGAAATCGGAGATGAAGGGGCCGGACTTCTGCTGGAGGCTGATCTTCAGCTTGCCCACACCGGCTTCACCGGCAGCGGCAACCAGCATCTCACCGTCGTCCTGGGAGATGGAGCAGGATGCCAGGGTGGCATCGCCCACATTCATCTTGATCTCACCGGAAACATTGTTGTAGATAATGATACCCACAGCACCCTGGGCCTGGGCGATCAGTGCCTTCTCTTCGAAGGTGTTATCACCACGGCGAACCAGGACGATCTTGCCCTGGACATCCAGGCCGGTATAGTCGGCACTGCGGCCCACACCGGGAATCACCACATATTCCATTTCCTTTTCGCCAGAATCGCCCAGCAGACCGCCGCAGAAATCCTGGGGCTTGCCGGCGTTGTCATTGGATTCGTCGAAATAGATGATGGTCTCGCCCAGCAGCAGGTAGGGGGTCTTGGTGCCATCGATGGAGGCAATGGACATAGCGCCCTGATAAGTACCGGGAGAGCCAACGGTGGCGGTATCGGGGTTGGATGTCAGACCCAGGTTGCCGTTGGCCTCGGAGCCATAGGCGGAGGAATAGCTGTTGGAGGCAGCCACCATCAGGCAGATGCCGGCCTCACGGATCTTATCGTAGACACCGTTGAGCTTTTCCTCATCGCTTTCGCGGCTGAAGCCGCAGGCGGTACCCAGGGACATATTGATCACATCAACACCCAGGATGACACAGTCTTCCAGAGCAGACAGGATCCAGGAGCTCAGTGCGGAGTCATACACGTCAGAGAAGACCTTCATGGACACCAGCTGGGCATTGGGTGCCACGCCGCGGATGGTATCGTCGTTACCAACGATGATACCGGAAACGTGGGTACCGTGGTTGTTGTGGGTTGAGTAGACATCGGGGTCATAGTCGGCATAGTCGAAGCCGAAGGGCACCTTGTCGCTGATATAGACATCGTCAGCGGTCAGGCCGGCATACTGCTGGCTGGCCACGGTTTCACCCACCAGGGCCACGATGTCCTCATAGGTCAGCTTCAGGTTATTGGAAGTAAAACGAGAAGGGTCGAAGGCGCTGTGGGCATAGTCCAGGCCCGTATCCAGCACGGCAACCACCAAACCGGAACCGTCGTAGTCAATGCCGGTGGTATCGTTGATGCCGGTGTCGAGGACGGCCACATCGTTTTCCACCAACTGGGTCTGGGCGACCTTATAAGCCTCGCTGACCATCACCTGGCAGCCCTTATCCAGGGACTTGCAGGTGGCCTTGAAATCACGGGCCTTGATCACCAGCTCGAAGCCGGTGAGGATGGTGGAATAGTCGATACCGGTGGCGGTATAGGCAATTTCCTGTTCATCCAGTTTCTGCAGGATCTGGGCCTTCTTTGCAGCCACGTCGGCTGCAATCTTCTTGGACTCCTGGCTGTGGAGCGCAAAGTCCTTAAAGCTCATCGTCTTATCGCTTGCCTCATAAGCGTCCATCACATTGGTGATATCGAGCATAATGACAATGGAAATATCGTCATCATCCCGGACACTTTCGGGCAGCTGGTACATGACAGAGCTATCCACGTAATCCTTCAGATTTACGCCCAGAGCATCCTGCAATCTATTGATATAGGAAGCATCGTAGTTGGCAGCTTCAGCATGCGGAGCAGCAATAATACCGAACAAGAGCGATACTGCCAGCAGTGCCATCAGCACCCTGCACAGTACCTTATTTTGTGTTCTTTTGTCCATGTGTTACTTCGCCTTTCTTCGTTGGTTTTTCATGCAAATTAAAAAATCGCTCACCTATCTATTTTAGCTGAAAATGTCAATAAAAGCAAGAAATTTTCCTTCATCATTATTCAAAATTCTCGGGAGCATTCTTTGTATATCCTGCCTTAATATTTGGATTTGTACAAATTTTGTTCATAAATCCATCATTTTTTATACATAAATATTTTCATTTGCGAAACGGCAGCCCGTACTGCCTGTGATTATGTACAGGTCTCCCCCGCCCTTTTTTAGTCGAATTGCCAAAGGGTTTTTTATTTACATTTTTCGCCTCGTATGGTATCATAAAAAGGTTAAATTCCCCTACAAAGGAGGATCCATATGCCTTCAAAAAACAACCGTATCCATAAACTCTACGGCATCGTGACCAGCGTGTCTGCCATTGTGGCCGGCATTTGCCTCATTGCCGCCTGCCTGCACATTTACCGCAACGGTGTGGCTGCCGATGCGGCCCAGATCTACACCCGGCAGATCGTGGCAGAAAGCTTTGCAAAGATTGCTGTACCGGTGTATGTGTGCCTTGCCCTGGTGCTGGGTGGCGTGGTGCTGAACCTGGTGTTGCCGGTGGAAAACGCCAAGGTGAAGCCGGAAAAGAACCTGCCGCTGATTCTGTCCCGGCTTCATGAAAAAACGGATCTGGCAAGCTGCGACGAGAATCTGCGCAACGCCATCGCCAAAGAGCAAAAGCGGCGCAAACACATGGTGGCGCTTTGCCTCGGTCTTCTTACCTTTGGTCTTGTGATGTTCTTGCGCTATGGCACCAATCCGAACAATTGGGGCACCAACTCTACCCCCAGTATGGTCGGCGCTATGTACAGAATGCTGGGCTGTCTACCCGTACCGTTCCTTGTCACTGTATTTGCGGCCTATCGTTCCCGTAAGAGCATGGCCACTGAGATTGAGCTGATGCGGCAGGCCTCTGCCCAGGCTCCCAAGGCTGCGGAAAAGGCCGAGGTCAAAACCCGCAGCCGTAAGCCGGTCAACATCGCCCGGATCGTCATTCTGGCAGCCGCCGTAGTGCTGGTGGTGCTGGGCGCCTGCAACGAAGGAACCAAAGACATTCTGACGAAGGCCGTCAACATCTGCACCGAGTGCGTAGGATTGGGGTGAGCATATGAAAAATTGGATCAAGAAAATCTGGCCCTCCAAGCGCAAGATCATGCAGCTGTACTTTGCTCTGCTCTTTAACGCCAATGTCCAGGGCTTTGCCACCGGCCAAATCTACCAGGGCAATTCCAAGGTGTTCTGCGCCCCCGGCATCAATTGCTACTCCTGCCCCGGTGCGGTAGCCGCCTGTCCCCTGGGCTCTCTGCAGGGTGCCTTCAGTTCTCCCAACCACAGCACACTGTACTACATTGTGGGCATTTTGGCCCTCTACGGCATTCTGTTTGGCAGAATGATCTGCGGCTGGGCCTGTCCCTTCGGCCTCATCGGCGAGCTGCTGTACAAGATCCCCTCCCCCAAGCTGAAAAAGAGCCCTGTGACCCGAATTCTCAGCTACTTCAAGTATGTTGTGCTGGTGTTCTTTGTGGGCATCGTACCCATCATTTACGCCATTCGCAACGTTCCCCTGCCCGCTTTCTGTAAGTACATCTGCCCTGTAGGCACCATTGAAGGTGGCCTGGGTCTTTTAAGCAACAAGGTCAACAACAGCCTGTTCGCACTATTGGGCCCCCTGTTTACCTGGAAATTCATGCTGATGGTCTCCATTGTGGTGGGCTCCATCTTCATTTTCCGTCTGTTCTGCCGCTTCATCTGCCCCCTGGGCGCCCTGTACGGCCTGTTCAACAAGGTTTCCGTCTTCGGCGTGGAAGCGGATGAAAGCAAGTGCACCGGCTGCAATCTCTGCACCGCCCACTGCAAGGTGGACATCCACCATGTGGGTGACCAGGAGTGCATCGGCTGCGGCGAATGCATCGGCGTTTGCCCCACCAAGGCCATTTCCTGGAAGGGCCCCAAAATTTTGGTGAAGGCCAACGAAGCTGCCACAAAAACCGACAAGCGGAAGCTGGTGACCCGCATCATTTCTTCCGTGGTCCTGCTGGCAGTTCTGATCGGCGCGCTGGCCTACTACTGGGATCCCAATATTGATCTGACGCCCGCCCCTGCCCCCACCACCCCCTGCAACCCCACCAATCCTACCGGAACCGGTCCCGTTGTGGGCAATCAAGTAGGTAATCTGGCACCCAGCTTCCTGCTGGAGATCATCACAGCCGACGGCATCACCGAAAATACCATCGATCCCACCGCCACCGGCAAAGTGACCATCATCAATTTCTGGGGCACCTGGTGTGGTCCCTGCGTAGCAGAACTGCCCTACTTCGATGAAGTGGCTACCATCTATGCCGACAAGGTGACCGTCGTCGCCGTCCATTCCAACCAGGGTGTCGACACAGCCCCGGCCTATATTCAGGAGCACTACCCCAACTCCAACATCATTTTCGCCAAAGATAACAAAGGCGCCAATCCCATCAACGGTGCGTTCTACACCGCCCTGGGCTTTAACATGACCTACCCTGCCACCGTTGTGGTGGACGAGAACGGCGTGATCCTTTACACCGGTCTCACACCCTTCCACGACCTGGAGGATCTGCTGGCGGTACTGCCCGACAGCATCAAGGGTTAAAATTGCAAACACCTGCCGCCCTTATGGGCGGCAGGTGTTTTTTACGGCGTGGACTTCTGCTGATATAAAAATACGGGGAGGGCGTAATGCCCTCCCCTATTGTGCTGATTGGATTATTCGGCAGGTCTGGCAGACAGTACCATCTCGGTCTGGCCGGGAGCAAAGTAAATATAGTCCTCGATGAAGGTGTAGTTCTCGTAACCCTCGGGCAGGCTAATGATGTGAGCCATGTAGCCATCGGTGACCTCGGCATTGATCAGTGCCCAGCCATCGGCATTGGTCTCATAGAAGCTGCACTGGTCCAGGCAGAAGATGACGAAGGCACCTTCGATGGGTTCGCCGTTCTCGTCCACCACACGGATGCGGTAGGTATACTCTTCAGGCTGGGTGGGAACGGTGGTGGGAGTGGTGGTAGGTACGGTGGTAGGAACGGTGGTGGTAGGGGTGGAGCCGGTGGGAACCTTGGTTTCCTCGCCACCGCCGCAGGCGACCAGGCACAGGACCATGGTCAGCAGCACAGCAACGGCCAGCAGCCGCTTGGTCATATTCATATCTTTTATCCTCCTAAATGATTATTGAAAAGTACACAGCAGGAACATCCAGGCGCTCTCGGGCAGGACATCCTCACCTGTAAACAGGTAGAAGCCCATACTGTCCTTGTCATACCAGCCCTGCTGGTTGCCATGATTTTGAATCATGGTGATCAGGTCATCGGTCAAGGCGTACACGCCGTGTTTCTCATCGGCGTTTTCCACATACTTACTCATGCAATTGGTGTAGTCGATCCGTCTGACGGCATTGCCGTTGCTGTCATACTCCATCTTGAACATGGCGCTGGTGCTGAGCACGGTGGAAATACTGATACCATACTGGGCGCCCTTCAGATCCATGTACACAATGGCACCGTCCTCGCTGCCGTAGTGATAGAAGCCGTCGCTGCCCTTGACCAGGGTGTGGGCAATGGACAGATCGAAATAAGTCTTGGTGCCGGTCTCCTGCACCACGAAGGGCTGGGTGGGCTCGGTGGTGCCCTCGAAGTTGACACGCTCGGGCTCCTGGGTGGCGTTGCCGGTTCTGGTGATCTTCAGCACGGTGCCGGTGATGCCCTCACCGCCACGGATGGCCAGGACGTAAGTGGGGCCCGCTTCCTTCACTTCGACGGAAACCACATTATTCTTCACCGCAGAGGAATCCTCCTTGGTATAGAAAGTGCCACCCCAGTAGCTGATCGTTGCATTGGAATTGGTGGTAGTAATGGTATACTTACCTGCCTTGTCAGGGGTGAACGAGAAGAAGCGAATGTCCTCACCCGTCATATCCACATAGGAGCTGCCAGTATAGACATAGACGGCCAGGTAATCGCCCTCCAGATTATCGTCAATGGGGGAAACATCCTCACCCTCGGTGCCCACATAAGGCACCAGTTCAATGGTCAGCTCGGTCTTGCTGGGCGTCAGCCTATTGCCGGTAGGCTCATAACCCAGACCCGTCTGGCCATTGAGGACGATGGTAACGATGTAGCTGGTATCGGGCAGCAGGAAGGTAGCACAGCCATTGGCATCCACATATGCGGTGGTGGTGCCGGAACCGTTTTCAGCATCCAGCCGGACCTGGACATTGGTCACGGGCTTGCCGTTTTGGTCCTTCACATGGACCTTATACTCGGTGTACTCCGGATCCACCATTTCCCGGTAGACGGTGACGGTGAGGGAGGTTTCGGTACCAAAGGCAAACTCACCGTTTTCCAGGGTATAGCCTTCCGGTGCCACAACAGTCACCGTGTAAGCGTCGCTTTCCAGCAGTTCAACGCTGAACATGCCGTTTTCGTCGGTATAGTAGGTAACACCGTCCAGGATCACAACGGCATTGGCCACGGGTACACCGGTCTCATCCGTGACATAGACGGTATAGGTGACAGGCTGCAGAACAATGCGCTGGATCACCACTTCCTTGGTGGGATTGGTGGCAGACAGCAAGAACTGGGTGGTTTCGCAGGTATAGCCCTCGGGAACCACCACCTTGACGGTGTAGATGCCGCTGGGCAGGGACATGACAATCTTGCCTTCCGCATCGGTGAAGAACTGGGTCTCCTGGCCGTCGATGATAACGTTGACTTCCACATTTTCAACGGGGTTGCTGCCTTCATCGATGATGGTGATGCTGTACTCGGTCTCCAGCTCCTCCACCTTGGTAAAGGACAGCTCGGCCTCGATGGTGACAGGGGGATAGTTGTTGTTGGCATCCGGGACGCTCATGTAGCCAATGCGGACCTCGTCGCCGGCATTGACATCCACGCTGACATAGCGGTTGCCGTTTTCGTCCACCAGGGACTCTTCGCTCAAGTTCCGCACGGCCATGGTGGTGGTGTTGTACAGCTGGACATCAAAGTCGTTCTGGGGCTGGCCAGTAACGGTCAGCGTCAGAACACCGGCCTCGGAAGCGATCCAGCTATAGTAGACGCCCAGGTCATTGCCGGCAGCGATGTCAACGGTAACGGCACCCAGCACGGCCTCATACGGCGTAGACATGGTGCCCTGGGGGATCAGCAGCTCCACGGTCATGGTGGACTCAGTGGAACCGGCATTGCCGATGACCATGGCAGTGCCAACCATCATATCGGGGTTATTGATGACCACTTCGATGACGCCGTTGGCATTGGGGTTATAGTAGTCATCGCCATAGCGCACATAGGCGTTGGGGTTCTCGATACGCAGGGTGATGCCATCGGCCTTATAGATCAGCACATGGTACTCAGACTGGGCAGGCACTGTCACCTGGAACTGGCCCACAGCGCCATGGGTCTGGTAGGGATTTCTTTCGTGACCCTCGGGATACTCCACGGTGTGCAGCTCGGAAATATCCTCCACCAGCTTCTGCTGGTAGTTTTCTGCCGTGAAATGCTCAAAGACACTTTCAAAGGCGCCGGGCTCTTCCACCGTACCGGTGATCAGGCAGACCACGCCATAGCGGTCGATGACCACGGTGGTGGGGTAGGAATTGATGCCCAGCGCGCTGAACCACTGGCTGGAGCAAACGGCCATGGGCATGGTCAGACCGTAGTCATCCCGGAAGGCTTTGATGCCTTCCACGGTATCCCGGGAGATATCGGTGGGATTCATGGTGATGACTTCGATCTTGTCGCTGTAAGCCTCGTAGGCGGCCTGCAGCAGGGGGAATTCGTTTTTGCAGGGGCCGCAGCCGGTGTACCAGAAATTCAGCACAACAGCCTGCTTTTCCTTCAGAATCTCGGACAGTTTCAGCTCCTCGCCATCGACGGTGGTGACGACGAAGTCACGCATCACATCGCCCAGGCCGTAGGTCTTGCCCTCTTCCAGGGCATCCAGGCCGGTAATGACAGAAGAAGTCAGAACGATGTCGGTATTCTTGGAGGTGATGGGATAATAGGGCTGCACATCATAGCCTTCCTTGGGCAGGCCGGCAAAGCGGACGGTGTACTTGTCGCTCTCCGGGGCAGTAAAGGTGAAGGCGCCGTTGTTATCCAGGTTGCCGTAGGTCAGCAGGTCGTCCTCGGTGGCGTCCTCATAGACATAGACAGCCACATCCTGCAGCACCATGCCGCCGGCAGTTTTCAGCGTAACGGTGTAGATGGCATCCTTGGGGGTCGTCTGGGGTGCGGTGGTGGTGGGGCCTGCCTCCCGCTTACAAGCGGTCAGACACATGCACAGGCACAGCAGGCAGCAAAGCAGCCGGGTCAGATTCTTGCGATGTTTCATACCTTTCACGCTCCTGTTATGTATTACTCCTGCATAAAGACACACATGAACAGCCAGGCGATCTCCGGGTTGATGGAAAGATCGCTGGCGCCATTGATGTCTTCGAACAGGTAGCCATCATGGGAAATATCCCACCAGCCGGCATAGTCGCCGTTCTGCTGGATGATATACATCAGATCCGCGGTCAGGGGATACAGGCCGGAAGCCCGGTCCACGCAGCCGCCGGTGTACTGGCCGGTGGCAAGATCACGGTCGCCGATGTAATCCACCAGGCACTGGGTATAGTCCTCTCTGTGGGTATAGTTGCCGTCTTCGTCGGTGAAGTACTTGTTGACACCCACCGTCTGCAGGATGGTATCGTAGGACGCGGCATATTGCAGCCAGTCATTGGAAGCCTCACCCAGGCACACCAGCACCATAGGGCCATCCACGCTGCCCAGGTGGTAGAAGCCGGTGGCTTCGTCCAACACCAGGTTGTAGGTGTCGGTGGAGGCAGTCAGGTCAAAGTTGCTGATAACGGCATTCTGGGGCAGGGTCCAAGGGGTCAGCTTGCCGGTGGTCTGGTAGACCTGCACAGGGATAGAGGTATCCACATAGGCGCTGACTCGCTCCACCTGCAGCATCACGTTGGTCTGGGCATTTTCCGGGTTATCCACGCCGATGACAAAGACGGTGGTGCCGGTATCGCCGGTGCCGATCATATCGGGGCTGACGGATACCAGGGTGGCGTTTCCGTCGGCGGTGCCGATGTTATAGTCCTGGATGAAGAAGGTGCTGCCGTAGTAGCCAACAGCATGGGTCTGTCCTACCACAGACAGGCGGTAGACACCGGCCTCCCGGGGGGTGAACAGGAAGTAGCTGCGGCCGCCAGCGGTCAGGGGCACAAAGGTGCGGCCGGCATTGACACGGTAAGCATCGTAGTAATCCAGCTCTTCAGCGCCATAGTACAGCTTGATGGGATCTTCGGCCTTGTAAGCCAGCTCCACAGTCAGTTCCGTCTTGGTGGCGGACAGGGTCAGATCGGCGGCATCATAATAGTAGCTGACGGACTGGTCGATGAACATGATTTCTACCCTGTAATCGCCTCTGTCCATCTCCTTGGCAGCCACGCCGGAAGCATCGGTCTTCTGCAGCTGCTCCTGGCCGTCCTTCAGGAAGCGGACGATAACGCCCTCGGTAGCAGGCTGGCCGTCCACACCCAGGACCTTGACCTTGTAGACAGCGGTCTTGGACAGGCCTTCAGTGGCGGTTGTGCCGGGGGCAGGCTGGCAGGCGCACAGCAGCACCAGGCACGAGAGCATCATCCCTGCCAGAAACAGGGCCTTGATTTTTTTATTTATCTTCATAATAACTCCTTTATGGCTGTCGCCGCAAGAATATGGCCACTGCCGGACCCCCATTTGCAGGGTCCGGCAGGTTCAATTTTACGCCATTTGCTTGAAATCAGCCCAGGTAATCATAGTAGTAGCACAGCTTCAGCCAGGAATTTTCCACGCCCTCGAAGGTGTACTTATCCATCAGCAGCTGCAGCAGACGGGCCAGCTCGGCATCCACCTTGACGCAGCCCTTTTCATTGCCGCTCTTGCTGACCTTGCTCAGGTAAGCCCGGATGGCCTCGGTCTCATCTTCACCGGTACCATGGTAGGAGCCAACGCCCTGGTAAGCATCGAAAATCTCCTGCAGCATATAGATCTCGGTATAAGCCTCATAGTCCTCGCCCCAGACCTCACGGAGCTTAGCATCGGTGGCCTCCAGGTCACCGTCGCACATCTGGATGTAGTTGAGGATCTCTGCATCAAACTCGCTCAGGGAGAAGTTGAATGCGCCGGCATCGATCAGGCCCATAATTTCGGTCTGGTTGCCATTGGAATCCACAACAGGAACGGTGGCGATGGGCTTGCTGATAACGGCAGTAACACCGGTGAACTCGGCATAGATGTAGCTGCCGTAGATTTGGTTGCCATTTTCATCCTTGCCCAGGTCGTGACGATAGTAGCCGTTCTCATCCAGCACCACGTCGATGCCGCCGGAGATCAGCTCAGACACCACGTTGCCGTTGGCGTCGGTGATCAGGCTGCCGTCATCATTGAGGGTGTAGGTAAAGGTGGGCGGAGAGGCCAGGCGGAACAGGTCATAGGTGCTACCCAGGTACTCGATGCTGAAGGGAATGTAGCCCACCTCGTACAGGTTCCAGAAGGCGATGTCGATGAAGTATTCCTTGCCGGCTTCCATGTACATGACCATGTTGGTGTTGTACAGATCCTGGAAGTTGCGGTATTCATTTTCGTTCTCGCACAGCAGCTGCTTGTCGGCATTGAAGATCCATCCGTCAACCATGACTTCGTCAGTTCTCATGGACTGGATGTGGTAAACGCCGGACTTCTCGGGAACGAACTTGGCCAGATAACCTCTGGGCATGATGGGCGTGCCATCGTAGTAGAAGCAGTTATAACCAGAGTACTCACCGGTCTCGGCATTGTACCAACCCTCACCCACCACAGCAGTCAGTGCAGAGAAGTGAGCCAGGCCCTTGATGGGATCCTCCAGCTCGGTGTCGGTGCCATAAGCATTGTAGTACTTGCACAGCTTCAGCCACTCCATTTCGTGGCCGTCGAAGCCGATCACATCGTCGAGGATAGCCAGCAGCTCGGCCAGTTCCTTGGTGACGGTGCAGTAGCCGGTGAGTTTGGCATTGGAAGAGTAGTTGGCAAATTCCACCAGATCCTGCTGGTAGTCATAGCCGTCGATGACAAACTCGCCCCGGATGGCCAGATTGTAGAGGTAGTCATCCTCCACCAGCTGGGTGTATCCCATGATGTTGGCCAGCAGCAGGGGGCCATTTTCAGAGCCCACATGGTAGTAGCCGTCAGCCTCATTGTAGAAGATGTCGGCATACAGGAAGCTGCCATCGGCCTGCTCCACGGCAGGATAATGGGGGATATAGGTGGCGGTATCGATCTCGGAAGCATCCACCACACGCATATCCTTGATATAGACGGTATCCTCGCCGCCGTTGATGCTGCCGTCCTTGACATAGCACAGGGCTACCTCATAGGTACCATCCTCCGTAGCAACCCAAGGGAAGCAGTGCTTCCACTGGCCTTCATCGCTGTTTCCGCTGATGGTATAAATGGGCTCATCGTTGACGATGACATACAGCGCGTCACCGGTCTGCTCGGAGGAGCAGATATAGTCGAAACCAATAGCCTGACCGGCCTTCAGCTCCACATCGGCATACAGGACAGAGAAAGAGCTGTCGATCTCCTTATTGGAGGTCATCAGGCAGGAAACGCCGTCCTTTTCGCCGGCGATGAAGGGCCATGCGTACTCGGCATCATCGGGATCGTCCTCATGATGGTACTGCACATTCACATCGCCCTTGTTGATCAGCTCGCCCATTGCCTCGCTGGAGAGCCATGCATCGGATTCCAGCTCATCGGTGGGCTTGATCTGGGAAACCACATCGTCCAGGGAGGTGACGATCTTCTGGTCGTAGTCTTCAGCGGTAAAGTGCTTGACCAGGGTCTCCAGGGTGTACTTGTTGGGGAAGGCGCCATTGATGATCAGCGCCACCATGCCATAGCGGTCCACGAACACAGAGGTGGGATAACCGCCGGAGCCGAAGTTACCGGCATTGAAAGCCATATCGCACTTGGCCATGGGGAAAGACAGGCCCAGCTGAGAAGACATTTCCACCACATCAGCATCAGAGTCGGTGGGATAAGGATTCAGAGCGATGATTTCCATCAAATCGCCGTACTCCTGGTAGACTTCCTCTACAAAGGGGAACTCTTCGACGCAGTAGGTGCAGTCGGCGAACCAGAAGTTCAGCATGACCATCTTATGCTCAGCAAGAGCATCGGACAGGGTGATCACATTGCCATCGGGATCGGTAACGGAGAAATCATACATGATGTCGCCCAGTTCGAACTTGACATTGTTCACAGACTCATCGGCAATCAACTGAGACTTCAGAATGACGGTGCAGGCGTTGCCCTTGAATTCGTAGTAAGGCTGCACATCGTAGCCCTTGGTAACGCCGGAGAGAACGGCCACATAATTGTCTGCCACGGGCAATTCGAAGATTGCCTGACCGTTTTCATTGGTAGCGGCAAATTTCTTCAGGTCGCCGGTGTCGCTGCCCACATAGATGTAGACATCGATGTTGGCCAAGGGCATACCGCCTTCAGTCTTGACGGTCACGATGTAGGTACCCTTCTCAGTATTGGAGTCTACCGTGGTAGTGGGGCCGGCGGTGGTTTCGGTGCCCTGCTTGCCGCAGGCGACCATGGAAAAGACCATGGCCAGCACCAGAAGCACAGACAGCACACGTGTCAGTTTCTTCATAGTGTTTCTCCTGTTCATTGCGTCAATTTTTCGTTAAAATGTCACGATTTTTTGTGCATTTTCTCATGTATCATAGCATAATGCCCATCATCCGTCAACAAAAAAAGCCCTTGCCGAAGAAATGTTAACAGTTTATACATTTTTGTGTTTCCCCCGGAAAATCCATGGTTTTTAAGCAAAAAACAGCTTCCGGACAAAGCCCTTTCCTGCCGCTGCAAGGTTACAGAAAGAACAAGTTCCCTGGATATCCAGGGAACTTGTTGCGTATTAGGGCTTTATTGCTGAAGAACTGTTCTGTAGGAAGGTGTAATTATCGTATACCTCTTGGAGCATTGCTTCTGTGATGATCCCTGCTTCAAAGGCTTTTGCTAATGTGCATGTGTTTGGGATGTATCCCTTTGCGTAGACATACAACTGGTATCCATCCGGGATCACAAATTCCAAGCCATTGACAGTTTCAATGGTAGGTTCTCCGTCGATTTCTTCTGACGGATAGATATAGACATAGGGATTGCCAAAGTCGCCATACACAGGCAAGTGACCTGGGATATGCTTTCCTGGGTATTTTCGCTCCAGGTACGTATACAGCATGTAGGTGGTTTGGATAATCGACATGTTTCGTTCTTTTTGTGCTGTCTCTTCGTCGAAACGAATCTCTTGATCGCCCATCATAAACACAAAGGAGTAGTTACCTTCCTGGAAGCTATCTGGGACGGTGAAGGTATAATAGAAGGAAACTGTCGCACCGGTTTCCCAGTGGTCACCTATTTCTTCTATCAGGTTCGTGCTGATGTCAGTTGATTCAAAGCGGTAACCTGTTTCGTCCGAGACGAGATATGCGCTTAGGCCGATGTCGTCTTTAATACTGTAGAACGATGTGGGAAAATCTAGGTTTGTAATCATGACCCATACATGCACCTTATCACCGGCATAATACTGATATCCCCTCTCATAGCACTGGTAACGCAGTTGTCTTTCTTCCCAATCCGTTACGCAAATACCGGTTACTTGCATATAAGGTCCAGATTGCTGTGTCGAAATATAGGGTCCTATCCGTTGATAATTGTCATAGACCTGCTGGACTTGTTCAGCATTTAGCAGACCGGTTTCGAAGGCTTCCGTTAAGGTGTAGATACCATCGGGTGTAAAGACGTCAATATGCGCAGTTGTGCCGTATGTAAACGTCAGACCGTTGACTGTTTCATATGTAAACACAGCGTCGCCAATTCTAGACCAAAATACAACATAGGTATCACCAAATTCGCCATAAACGGGTATATACTTTGAGGCATGTGCGTAAGAATAATGCAGCGATTCACTGCCGTAGCTGTCCCGGGCGATGATCTTCTGCGCTTCCTCGGAAAGATCGGCCAAACAGGGTACATATCTTTTTTCCAGTTCTGCCTCACTGTCAAAGCGGATCTTCTGGCCAAAGGCGGTGATCTCCAGGGTGTAGCTGTCCTCCCGGGCGCTGTCGGGCACGACGAACTGACACACCAGTGTCGCTTCTTCATTGTGCCGGAATTCCTTCGGTGTCACATCGTCGGTATTGGGCTTTGTATCCGCCTGGATGACATATTCGCCGTTATCGGCCCACAGCTGGATCGATCCGATTTGATCTTCCAATGCACCGATGTATGCAATGGCCCTGCCCAAATTCTTAATGCACAAGGTAAGGCTGATGGTTTCACCTGACTGGAACGAATCTTTGTATACGAGATAATGGCACTGTAGGTGCATATCCGGCGAATTGTACCAGATATTCATCTGTTTGCTCAGTTCGATCCGGGTCGACGGCTGATCGGCAGTGGACGACGAAGTGGATACCATGGGTGCGGTTGTGTTGGGATTCTGGGGTGGCTGGGTGGTATTGGCGCCGGCGCCTGCCCAGCCGGCCACGATGGCGCACAGCAGCACCATGCAGATGGCGGCTGTGATACTGATCTTCGGCTTTTTCACAATAAAACACACCCTTTCTTTCAGTTGTTTCCCGGTCTCATTCATGGATGTGGCCGTTTGCAGCAGCTTGACCGGGCCGGCGGCGTGGCTGACCACTTCCAGCAGGGTCTTTCCGTAGCTGACCCGCTCTGCGGCATCCATGCCCCGCATGGCACCCTCGTCGCAGGCCAGTTCGCAGTCCCGGCGGCTCAGGTAGGCCGCGGCCCACACCAGAGGATCGAACCAATAGATGCACAGGCAGAGGCAGCGCACCAGAGACCAAAAGTGGTCACCGTGGCGATAATGGGTCAGCTCGTGCTTCACCACATGCTCCAGCATTTGGGAGTCCGCCACGCTGGCCGGGGTCAGATACACCGCAGGTCTCAGCAGGCCCACCAGGCAGGGAGAGCTGGCCGCATCGGACACATAGACCGGGATGGGGCTGTCAGTTTCCAGCGGTTGCCGGTTTTTTCGCAGGCTGCGGCTATGGCGCAAATTCACAACGGCAAACCAAAGGGTCATCACGCCCACGCCGCAGAGCCAGACCATCTTCGCCACCTGTCCCAGGCTGACAAAATCCGTCTGCTCCTGCACCTGCAGCTCCACCTGGGCCTGCACATGCTCCACATAGATCTCCTCTCGGCCCTGGGTCTTGATAATAGCGGTAGCGATCTGCTCCGGGGTTTCGTTCTTTTCAATGGCAGACTGGATATATTCCTGCACCTCCGGGACAAACACTGTCCGGTCCTGCTCGATATAGTCCTTGGTGACCTGGATATCGGCCTCCCGCTCATTCTGGCCCATGACCCGCAGCCCGGAAACCTCTTCCACGGTTTCCGTCAAGGGCTTCGCGGCGGTCAGCACCGAAAAATCCAGCTGGCCGATCTGCACCGGGATCAGCAGCCGCAGGGCCACCAGAATCCAGGCACCGTAGATCAGCGTCCGGCTGACCTTTTGAGAAAAAATGAGCCTCAGCAGCATCAACACCCCGATCAGCACAGAGGACGTAATCAAAATTTCTTTCATTTGGCATCCTCCTCCGCTTTTTTCAAAATGGCGTAGATCTCGTCAATATCCGCTTTCGTCAGGCCGTCTGCCTGGGCCATGGCGCTGACCAGCAGACCGATGCTGCCATGATAGGCCCGCTGCAGCAGGTTCCGGGTCTCACGGGTGGTGACCTCCTCCCGGGGGAGGGCCGGATAAAAGGTCTTCGTTCTCCCCCGCTCTTCATAATCTACAATGCCCTTTTCCTCCATCCGGCGGATCACAGTAGCCACCGTGCTTTTGCTCCAGCCCACGGAGGTGCCCAGCGATGCCACCAGTTCCATCAGGGTATGGGGTTTTTCCCACAGGCACTCCATGACGTGCCACTCACTCTGGTTCAATACAGTATGTTTTTCCATCGGCTTCTCCTCCTGGTTTATATTTGTAACCCAATTGTATCACACTCGTTTACATTTGTCAACGAACAATTTACACAACAACAGAGGAGCGGATCCTTCGGCGCGCTTGGCTTGCTCAGGATGCCCTGGGCTTTAAAACAGAAAACCGGGGCTGTGCATTTGCACAGCCCCGGTCATAAGGGGTAAGATTAGTCGATACGCTCGATCCAGTTGTAACGGTCGGGCTCGGTGCCACGCTGGATACCGGTCAGCTTGTTGTAGATAGCCATAGCGACAGGGCCGATCTCGCCGTCAGACAGCTTGATCATATCGCCACGGTACTCCATCAGGCCAACAGGAGAGATGACAGCGGCGGTGCCGGTGCCGAAAGCTTCCTGCAGAGTGCCCTTGCTGTAAGCCTCGTACAGCTCCATGACGGAAACGGGACGCTCGTAAACTTCGATGCCCATGTCCTCAGCCAGGCGCAGAACAGACTTACGGGTGATGCCGGGCAGGATGGAGCCGCCGGTGGGGGCGGTGTACAGCTTGTGGTCGATGACGAACATCATGTTCATAGCGCCGACCTCTTCGACGTACTTATTCTGCTTGCCGTCCAGCCACAGAACCTGGTCGAAGCCCATCTTGGAAGCCTCGTGAGCTGCCTTCAGAGAAGCGGAGTAGTTACCGCCGGTCTTGGCAGCGCCGGTGCCGCCCTTAACAGCGCGGACATAGCTATCCTCGATGTGGATCTTGATGGGGGACATGCCGTTCTTGTAGTAAGAACCGGCGGGAGAGCAGATGATGTAGTACAGGTACTTGTGAGCGGGATGGACGCCCAGCTCAGAGCCGTGGGCGATCATGGTGGGACGCAGGTACAGAGAGGTACCCTCACGAGTGGGGACCCACTCACGCTCCACGTCAGCCAGCATCTTCATAGCCTTAACCTGGAACTCCTCGTCCAGCTGGGGCATGACCATACGCTCGGCGGAACGGTTCATACGGCGGGCGTTCTCGATGGGGCGGAACATCTGGATGCCACCGTCTGCACGGCGGTAAACCTTCAGGCCCTCGAAGATTTCCTGGCTGTAGTGCAGCACGGGAGAAGCGGGGTCGATGGCCAGAGGGCCGTAGGGCTGAATGCGGGCGTCATGCCAGCCGATGCCCTCGGTGTACTCCACGATGAACATGTGATCGGTGAACAGCTTACCAAAGCCCAGGGTGGACTCATCAGTGGGCTTTTCCTTGGGGGTGGTAGTCTTAATAATCTGAATATCCAGATCCAGCATGATTTGTTCTCCTTCTAATTTTTACTTCACGCA
>JAZUBW010000026.1:0-22815 GCA_045638785.1 Faecousia sp. | reverse complement strand
ATGCTGCCCTCGGTATTGGTGGCGTGCCCAAGGGCAGAATCATTGAGATTTACGGACCCGAGTCTTCCGGTAACACAACTCTGGCTCTGCACATTCTGGCACAGGCACAGAAGCAGGGCGGCGAAGTTGCGTTTGTGGACGCAGAACATGCGTTGGATCCTGACTACGCAGCAGCCCTGGGTGTGGATACCGACAATATGCTGGTTTCTCAGCCCGACACCGGCGAGCAGGCACTGGAAATCACCGATGCTCTGGTCCGTTCCGGCGCTGTCGACGTTGTCGTTGTTGACTCCGTTGCCGCTCTGGTTCCCAAGCAGGAAATCGAGGGCGAAATGGGCGACACCTTTGTGGGTCTCCAGGCCCGTCTGATGCCCCAGGCTCTGCGTAAGCTGGCCGGCACCATCAACAAGACCAACTGCGTGGTTATTTTCATTAACCAGCTGCGTATGAAGATCGGTGTCATGTACGGTAATCCTGAAACCACCACCGGTGGTAACGCCCTGAAGTTCTATGCTTCCGTCCGACTCGATGTGCGCCGTACCGAGGCCATCAAGGACGGCGGCAACGTCATTGGCAACAAGACCCGTGTCAAGGTTGTCAAGAACAAGGTTGCACCTCCTTTCCGTGAGGCCATTTTCGACATCATGTACGGCCAGGGCATCTCCAAGTGGGGAGAACTGGTGGACCTGGCTGTGGAAATGGACATTGTTCAGAAGTCCGGCTCCTGGTTCTCCATGGGCGATGAGCGCATCGGTCAGGGCAAGGACTCCGTCAAGACCTTCCTGCAGGCAAATCCCGATATTGCCGAGGAAGTGGAGGCCAAGGTTCGTGAGAATCTGCTGAAGGCTGCTGCTCCCAAGGCTCCTGCCAAGGCCGCCGAACGGCCCGTAGTCATCAGCGCCGACGATTTCGACGATGAGGATTGAGTCCTTAAAAACCACCCCGGATCGAGCTGGCCGCTACTGGCTGACCACGGACAGCGGTGAAAAATTGGCACTCTACCGGCAGACGGTTGAGGACTTCGGCCTCTATGCCGGGCTGGAACTGAGCAATGAACAGTGGCAGCAGCTGGTTTCCGCAGCCGGTGCCGCTTCCGCAAAAATGCGGGCGGTACGGATCGTGGCAGCTTCTGCCGTATCCAAAAAGGACTTGCAGCATCGGCTGGTGCAAAAAGGGGAGGATCCGGATCAGGCCGCCCAGGCTGTGGCCTGGATGGAGGAATTGCACCTGGTGGACGATGCGGAAACCGCCCGGCAGGTTGTTTCCCGCTGTGCTGCCCGGGGCTACGGACTCCAGCGTGCCAAGCAGGCTCTTTATGAAAAGAAGATCCCGAAAAAGTATTGGGAGTCAGCCCTTGCGGACTATCCCGATCAAAGTGAATCGATTTCTGCCTTTCTTCGCAGTCGGCTCGGTGAAAACGCCGAGCGTAAGGAAGTGAAGCGGGCAGTGGACGCCCTCCTGCGACGAGGGCATACCTATTCCGAAATCCGTACCTGCCTGAATCAACTGGCTGTGGATGCGGAGGAATTTCCGGAGGAATAATATGGCAAATATTGGTTTTATTTCCCTTGGCTGCGCCAAGAACCAGGTGGACTGCGAACGGATGATGTACCGTGTCCAGGAGGCAGGCCACACCGTCAAGGCTGATGTGGTGGGCAGCGACGTGGTCATCATCAACACATGCGGCTTCATCGATTCGGCCAAGGCAGAGGCCATCGACTTTATCCTGCAGACCGCAGCGTTGAAGCAAGAGGGCCTGGTGGGCAAGATTTTGGTCACCGGCTGCCTGTCCCAGCGCTATCAGCAGGAAATTTTGAACGAAATGCCGGAAGTTGACGGCATTTTGGGCACCGGCAGCTACACCGAGGTTGTGCCTGCCGTCGAGGCTCTGCTGAATGATGAAAAGGTTGCTGATTTCGGCTCCATCGATGCTCCCGAGCAGGAGACCGGCCGAATTCTTACTACCCCGGAGCATTATGCTTATCTGAAGATCGCCGAGGGCTGCGATAACCGCTGCAGCTACTGCATCATTCCGTACCTGCGGGGCAAATTCCGTTCCCGGCAGATGGACGATGTGCTGTATGAGGCCCGGCTGCTGGCCGCCTCCGGTGTCAAGGAGATCATCGTTGTGGCCCAGGATACCAGCCGTTACGGTACGGATCTGCCCGGCCACAAGCGCCTGCTGCCGGAACTGCTGCGGCAGTTGTGTGCCATTGAGGGCTTCCATTGGGTCCGTGTTCACTATGTCTATCCCGACGAAATTGATGACGAGTTCATCGAGGTCATGGCCAACGAGCCCAAGATCGTCAAGTACCTGGACATCCCTATACAGCATTGTAACAGCAAGATTCTGAAGCTGATGAACCGCCGTGGCGATGGCGATTTCCTGCGGACTCTGTTTACCAAGCTGAGAGAGCGGATTCCGGGTCTCGTGCTGCGGACCTCTGTCATCACGGGCCTGCCCGGTGAGGGTGAGGAGGAATTTGCTGAGCTATGCCAGTTCCTCAAGGACATGAAGCTGGAGCGTGTTGGTGCCTTCCCGTTCTCTCCTGAGGAGGGTACTCCGGCTGCGGAGATGGAATTCGTGGATAACGAAATCGCCCAGCAGCGGGCCCAGATGGTGGAGATCATTCAGTCCGCTATCATGGATGAAACCAACGAGGCCATCATGGGCCAGACCCTGGAAGTGCTGGTGGATGGCTATGACGAGGAATTTGAGCAGTATTTCGGCCGTACCTTTGCCGATTCCCCGGAAATCGACGGCCGCGTATGGATCGCTACGCAGGACGATCTGTCCGAGGGCGACTTCGTCCATGTTTGCATCGACGGCCTGGTGGACGGCGATCTGACAGGTTACATTGTGGAGGAATAAACATGACAACTGCAACAAAAATTACCCTTCTGCGGGTTGTAATGATCCCGGCTTACATGGTGTTCATGTACCTCAGCGGCGGACAGCCCGGCCTGTGGATGTGGATCGGTCTGGGAATCTTCATCTTGGCCAGCGTCACCGACTGGATCGATGGCTACATCGCTCGTAAATACAACCAGGTCAGTGATTTCGGTAAATTCCTTGATCCTCTGGCGGATAAGCTGCTGACCATTGCGGCCATGGCTATGTTCTGCCAGTGGGGTAGCTTCCCGGCCTGGGCGCTGATGATCGTGCTGACCCGTGAGTTTGCGGTATCCGGCCTGCGCATGGTTGCCGGCCCCAAGGGCAAGGTCATCGCCGCCGGTAAGTCCGGCAAGTTCAAGACTGCGTCCAGCATGATCGGCCTGTGTGCGCTGATGGCTTTCCCCACAGTTGCCTGGCTGGCTTGGGTGGTTGTTGCGCTTATCGTTATCACCACCGTCTATTCCGGCGTGGAATATTTCATCCAGAATTGGAATTGCCTTTGGGAATAATTTCTTGAAGGGGCGCTTTTATGCAGTGCAAGCGGGAAGACCGGCAACTGATCCTCCGTCCTATGACTGAAACGGCCCTGTATAGCAAAATCGGCTACCGCATCGTAATTGACGGAAACGGTGTTTACGTTCTGCCGGCAGTATCGCTCCTTTGATCCTCGCACGGTTGCGATCAAGGCGCACTTTATGTAAGAAACAAGGGCTTGCTGCAAATAACAGCAAGCCCTTCTAAACGGGAGGAACCTATGAACAGCAAAGAAATCGGCGAGATCCGGCGCAGACAGCGGCGGGATCGCAGCAATATGACCACCATCTTCGGCTGCTATGTCAACGAAAAGCAGGAGATCATCTCAGAATTTTCCCAGTCCCTGGGCATCATGCCGGAAAATGAAGCAGAAAAGTACTTTGCCCTTCTGCGCAGGACGCTGGGCGGTACCCAGGGTAAGAATCTTATTGACATCACCTTCCAGACCAGCCAGGTGGCCGGTGGAGCAGAGCATAAATTTCTCATGGATCTGCGCGCTTGCCGGCTGAAGGATGACAGCCTGCGCATGGCCTTTTACCAAAAGGTAATGGCCAATCTGACCATTGAGGGCAATTATCTTATCCTTATGGGCTGCGACAGCTATGATGTTCCCTTTAAGTCCAAAGACGGGGAAACCTCTGCTGACAATTCCGAGGAAACCTATACTTACATCCTCTGTGCCGTTTGCCCGGTGAAGCAGACCAAGGCAAATCTGCACTATGTGCCGGAGGAAAAGCAGTTCCACGACGGAAACATGGCCAATGTGGTGGCTGCCCCGGAGCTGGGATTCCTGTTCCCGGCTTTCGATAACCGGGCTACCAACATCTATAACGCCCTGTATTACAACAAGAATGTCAAGGAAAATCACCAGAACCTGGTCGACGCTATCTTTGCCGCCCCGGTGCCCAAGCCTGCCTTTGAGCAGAAGCAGAGCTTCGAGGCTCTGCTGACCCGCTCTCTGGAAGAGGAGTGCAGCTTAGAAGTGGTGCAGGCGGTCCATGATCAGCTCTGCGAGCAGATCGCAATGCACAAGGAAAGTAAGATCCCCGAACCCCTGATGATCAACAAGGAGCAGATCAAGACGGCCCTGGAGGACTGCGGGGTATCCGAAGCCCATGTGGCAAAGTTCGGCATTGATTATGACGAAGCCTTCGGCTTTGAGGCCCAATTGCACCCCACCAACATCATCGACCACAAGAAGATCCAGCTTTCTACCCCGGATGTGATCATTAAGGTGGCCCCGGACCGCAGTGACCTCATCGAAACAAGGGTCATTGGCGGCATCAAGTACATCCTCATCAACGCCGAGGAAGATGTGACCGTCAACGGCGTCAGCATTCATATCGGTGACAGGGAAGAGGCAATGGTCTAACGGAAAAATGTGTTGCTATTTTTCCTTTTTTGCCGTATAATGGTAAAAAAGAGCGGGAGGTTCTTTCATGAAGCGGCTGATGAAATTTGAATTTAACCCGGAAGGGAAGTGGGCAACGCTATCCGGCGTGCTGATGGGTATTGCCATTTTTGCCCAGGCACTGGATTTCTTTTGCCTGCGGGACCTGACTTCCGTGAAGGTCCTTCAGCTGATTGTGGCGCTGATTCTTCCGCTGGCCCTGGAGGCCGCCTGGTGCTTCTGCATTCGGGTTTTGCGTCTGAAGATGGCAGAGGTATTCAGCGTTTTAGGTGCTGTCAGCTGTCTGCTGATGCTGATGCAGACCTTCTTCTATGCAAGTACCGGTCTGATGATCCTCTTCATCTTCCTGCTTCTGATTGCCGGCGCTGGGATGGTACTGATCCCATTTGGCTTTATTCCCCGTTTATTCCTTGGCGGTTTGGTTCTCCTGGTTGTTGCAATAATCTACATTATGATGGTGATTTTCCACCGTATTTTGGGCGGTATGGACTGGATGGGCTGTCTCAGCGATCTGCCTGCCGTTTGTACCCTGCTGGCGCTGACCTGCTTCTTTGGCGACCTGAAAACAAGCGAATAATCTACATTAAAAATCCCCTGCCGTTGGCAGGGGATTTTAAGCTATTTACTTACCCTTGTAGAGTCCGACAATGATATCGACACAGTTCTCAATGCCCAGTCTGCCGGAATCCAGGCAGATGTCATAGTTTTGTGCGCTGCCCCAGCTGAGGCCGGTGTAGTGTTCATAATTGATCTGACGGCGCTTGTCCTTTTCAGCCAGGCGGGTCATGGGGCTCTTCTCGGACTCGCCATAGAGCCGAACGATGCGATCAGCACGGAATTCCGGTTCGGCATGGATGAACACGTCCAGCACATCATTGCGGTCCTTGAGGATGTAGTCGGCGTTACGTCCCACGATGACGCAGGGGCCCTTCTCGGCCAGCTGCAGGATCACGTTGCACTGAATGCTCCACAGGAAATCGGCGGTGGACAGGCCGTTCATGACACCGGGAACACCCTGGTGAGAGAAGGCATAGCTCAGACGACTCTTGCCCGGGGCATGCTCGCCATTTTCTTCAACAAATTTTGGGGCAAAGCCGCTTTCCAGTGCGATCTGGTCAACCAGTTCCTTTTCGTAGAAGGGGATACCCAGGCGGTTAGCCACCTCACGGCCAATGGTACGGCCGCCGCTACCAAATTCACGGCTGATGGTAATGATCTTCTTTTCCATAAAATAACCTCCTCCGGGCGTAGCCCTTTTGCACATTATAGCAAACCAGTCGGCTATTGTCAAATAAAATCCGTGGACAAATGTATCTGAGGGATGAAAAAATACCGGAGCTGAAGCTCCGGTATTTTTATTCGGTTTAGTCGATGGTAAAGATCTTGCTGGGCTTCTTGGCACCCTTAGTGGCATAGACAGTGTCATCGGTGGAGATGTAGACAACACCGTTATTGGTGTTGAACAGGCTCTCTGCATCAGAAATGACCTTCTTGCCCTTACCGCCGGTGGTGGCGTAGACGTCGCCTTCCATCACATAGTAGACAACATCCTTGGCATTGATAGCCAGAGTAGTGCTGACATCATCGTTGGCGATAGTCTTCTTGCCCTTGCCGGTCTTGCCGTTTACGGAGTACAGGGAACCATCGCTGACATAGTAGACCTTCTTGCAGTCGGAGGTGACAACGTAGTTGCTGACGCTGTCGTCGCACAGGACCTTAGCCTTGTCGGAAGCATTGTCGCCATGCTTGACCTTCAGAACCTTCAGTTCGCCCTTGTTGATGTAGTAAACCAGCTTGGCATCCTCGGACAGGGTGACAGCAGAGGCGTCGTTGGCCAGCTTCACGCTCTTGTCGGCGTTCTTGCGGATGAACCACAGGTTGCCGTCGCAGGTGTAGACCTTATTGAACAGGTCATCGGTGGGAGCGGTGCGGTAGCCGCTGTAGTTGTTGAAGTATGCGGAACTCTCAGGCAGAACCAGGGAAGCGGAGGAGGAAGAAACCTTAACAGCCTCCTTGCCCTTCTTGGAGATGTAAGTCTTGCCCTCGTTCATGTAAAGGATCTGGGTGTGGTCAGCATTGAAGATCACGCTGTTGCCGCCAAAGGTACCGATCTTGTCACGGTCGCCCTTCTTGTTGTAGCGGTACAGAATGGACTGGCCTTCGTCATTACGGGCAACGCCGTAGATCAGCTTGCCGTTGTTGGAGATGCCCAGAATGGAAACATCACCGGAAGTGACCTTGGTGCTCTTCTTGCCAGTGGAGTACATGACCTTGGCCTCGTCATCATCCTCACCCTTTTCATAGAAGACGACGCTGTCGCCATCGGGGGAGATGAAGTAGCTGCCACGGTAGAGCTCGTCGCTAACGGACTTGGACTTCTTGGTCTTGACATTGCACAGGAACAGCTCGCTTTCGCCCTCGACCTCGGTGACATAGGCGATGCCGGTGCCGTCTTCGCTGAGCTTGAAGTCAACAACATCGGAAGCGATCTTGGTCAGCTTCTTGCCCTTGACGACAGCCAAATCGCCGGCGTCGGTCAGCACAGCAGCGATGCTGCCGTCCAGGCTATCCTGCTGGTCTTCGATGTACTTGGCTTCCAGGCCGGTGGCCTTTGCCTTCTTGTTATTGTGGATGACAAAGACTTCCTCGTCCTGGACGTCCAGGATGATGGAGTTGCGGAAAGCGATGAAGCCATTGTTGCTGAACAGGGAAGCCAGGATGGAGATGCACAGGATCAGTGCAATGACACCCAGGGCGCCGATGACGAACAGCTTGTACTTTTCGAAGTAGGGCTTGACCTTCTCCCACATAGGAGCCAGGGGGCACTTCTTGCAGGATTCGGTGGTTTCGACGGTCTCGACGACCTCGACGGTTTCTTCAACAGGAGCAGTTTCGGGGACATCCTGCTGAACGGGGGCAGCATTCATCGCGCTGCCGCAGGAAGCGCAAAAAGCAGCGCCTTCGGCGTTCTCTTTGCCGCAGTTGGGACAGAACATATTGTATTCTCCTTTTCCATTAATATGGTATTCACAATTATAGCACCAAAAAGGGAAAGTGTCAATCGATTTGTCATTATTTGATACCATTTTGGCCTGTTGCGCCGTCGATAGATCCATTTTGCACAGAAAAAAGATCCCACCAAAAGGCAGGATCTTTATCATTTTGATCAAACCGGGGAATAGACCACATAAATGCCTATTTCCGTCAGCTTCGACACACTTCTTACCTTGGTGCCGTAGACATAAAGCTCCTTCAGAACCGGGCAGGAAACCAGGGAATTAACGGAAGAGATTTCCTCGTTGTAGTCCATGTAGATATACTCTATATTTGCAAGGCCGGCCAGATTGCCAAGGCTGCTGATCTGATTGTGGCCGCCGCTAATGATATTCAGCTTACAATTCTTGTCATATTTTGGCAGCTGGGAGACCTCATTATGGGCAAAGTACAGTTCCCTCAGCTCGGGCAGTGCAGCGGTGACATTGACATTGATCAGCGTATTGTAGGACACATCCAAGTACTGCAGCTTCTGACAGTTTCGCAACACATCAACCTCCACCAGTTCGTTGTACTGAGCAATGAACTGGGTCAGCAGGCTTAGATGCTGGACACCGTCGAGACTCCGCAGGGCGTTGCTGCTGAGGTTGAGGTAGGTAAGGGCTGCCATGTTGCCTACGTCTTCAACAGAAGTCAGTGAGTTGTAGGAAACATCCAAGTGCTGTACCTTGTGCAGCTTTTCCAGGCCCTCCAGGGAAATGAGGGCGTTGCTGCGCAGGTCCAGGTACTCCAATTGGATCATTTCGGACAGGCCAGACAGATCTCGGATGGCGTTTTCGTTCAGATCCAGGTACCGCAGATTTGTCAGTCCGGACAGGGAAGCGACAGAGGAAATGGCACAATCAGCCAGGGTCAGCCGCTCCAACTGTGTACATGCGCCGATGGACTCCAGCATGGCGGAGCTGAGCACACAGTTTCGGATGGTCAGTTCTTTCAGAGAATCCAGCTGCGGCAGGGCAGCAAGTCCGGAGATGCTTGCATCCTGGATCGTCAGCTTCTCCAGATTTTTGAGCCATTTGAGGTCAGAACAATCTGTGACCTCGGCAGGCAGGGTCAATTCCTTCAGTGTCCACAGATCGTTGGAGTAGATACTATCACCCGGCTGCAGCTGTAGGGCATTGCGGACAGTGGCTTCAAAGGCAGCGTCAGTGAAAGACACTTCTTCCACCACATCGTTGATGATGTAGGTAAAGACCACCAGGCTGCTGACCAGACCGTTATCGCTGACGCTGATAGCGTAAATGGTGGTCTCGCCGGTTCCCAGGCTGATCGGGCCGGTATAGGCATCGGTTTTGGCGGAAGGGTAGTCGCCGTCGGTGGAAACATAGAGCTTACCGTTGTCGCAGCTGATCTCAACCGTGAGGTACCGGTTGTAGCTGCCGGACTCCAGGGAAGCAGTAGGTGCGGCAGGACGGGCCTGCTCCAGCGCATCTTTCACATCCTTGTCGGCATTTTCCAGCAGCAGCACCGCATCACGAAGCTTGCCCTGCTGGACATAGGTCTTGCTCAGCGCCATGTAAAGGGCCTTGGAGCCGCCGTCTTCCAGGGCTTGCCGCAGGGTGTACTCGGCTTTGGAAAAATTTCCGATGTCCTTAAACTGCTGGGCCAGTTCGATGGCCACCTCGTCGCTGCCGTCAGAGTGCCGATAGGCCATGTTGTAGCACCAAACGGCGGCGCTGTGCTTGCCACTACTCTCAAAATGACGAGCCTGGCTCAGCAGAAGATCTCGGGTAAAAGCCGGGTCAAAAATAAATAAATACCAGCCGATGGCCACAAGGATCGCGGCGGCCAACAGCAGGGGAAAAAATCTTCTTAGAAATCGCTTCATGGGTATTCTCCGTTTCGACATAATCATGTAAATTATACGCAATTCTCTCTGTTCTGTCAAGGCTAGTGGCAAAAATAGGAGCGCCAGTTTCTTCCTCGACAAATTTCCGTTTCACCGGCGACTATAATGACAGCGAGGTGATAAAAATGACAAGAGCATCCAAAGAAATCATGAAAGCGGCGGTGATGGGTTTTGGATTTCCCCTGCTTCTGCTGACCCTGGCGGTGATGATCCTCCTGCCGGGAATGGAGTCGCTGCCACCGGAAAAAGAGGAGATCCTGCCAACAGAATCCAAGGAAACGGCACCTGAACTTGCAAATTTGACCATTCCTGTGCTCCTGGACGGCATCCTAAGCGAGATGGATCTTGAGATGTATGTGATCCGGGTGGTGCTGGCGGAAATGCCGGCCAGCTTCGAAATGGAGGCACTGAAAGCCCAGGCAGTGGCCAGCCGCACATTTGCGTTGCGAACCTGCGCCGATGGTCAGAAACACGGCGGTGCCGTCTGTGGGAGCTTTGCCTGCTGCCAGGCCTATATGACGGAGGCCGCCTACCTGGAACGGGGCTGGAATCCTGCCAATGTGGCCCGTGTCCGGGAGGCTGTGGAGGCCACGGCAGGCCAAGTGCTGACTTATGACGGTCAGTGGATCCGAGCTACATATTTTGCCTGCTCCGGGGGCTGCACGGAGGCAGCAGTGGATGTTTGGGGCAAGGAGTACCCTTACTTACAGTCGGTCAAAAGTCCTGGCGAGGAGGAAACGGTCTATTACACTGACACCAAGGCGTTTACCCAGGAAGGTTTCCAGGAGGCCTTGGGCGTGGCGCTGACAGGGCCGGCTGAAATGTGGTTTGGACAGATTACTTATACAATCAGTGGAGGGGTAGATACCATGGAAATCGGCGATGTAACCTACCGTGGCACCACTTTGCGGTCGTTATTGGGTCTGCGCTCCACCATTTTTGAGATCGTTGTGTCGGATGAGGGCATTACCTTCATCACAAAAGGCTACGGACATCGGGTGGGCATGAGTCAGTATGGGGCCGAGGCCATGGCCCTGGAGGGCTACGACTATAAGGCCATCCTTGCCTATTATTACAAGGGGACGGAGTTGACTTCAAATTATTGAAATGGTGGCTAAAACTGTTGCATATTTCCTGAATCTGTGATATAATCCTTTTCCTGCATACAAATGTGTGTAGTATAAGGAGGTGTCTCGATGCGTATGTACATTGAACAGCGATCTGTGACGGCACAGCCCGGCCAGAGTTTGTTGGAATTGATAAAAGAAATGGGCTTGGATGAAGAAAAGCTCTCCGGGCGGCCTCTGGCGGCCAAAATTGCCGGCGAGGTCTTTACGCTCAATTACATCCCTTTGCGGCAGAAGGACCTGGACCGTACCGGTGTCCGCAGCGCCGTGGCCGATGGAGAAGGCAGGGTGCAGTTGCTGCGTTACCGGGATGCTGCCGGTAAGGAGCTGTATACCCGAACGGCACAGTTCGTCATTTTCCTGGCTCTGAGTCGGCTGTGGCCTCAGCACCAGGGTAAGGTCCATTGTACCATCGGTTCGGGCCTGTACATCGAGTTCGAAAAACCGGCGGACTTTTCTATCGGGCGCCTGCGGCAGGAATTGCAGCAGCTGATCGATTCGGATATCCCACTGCTGAGGACCCGCACCACAACGGCAGAAGCGAGTGCCTATTTTGCGGAAAACGGACGGATGGACAAGGCGAAATTGCTGTCCTGGCGAAAAGTAGAACACTTCGACTGGTATGCGTATGAGGATTTTAAGGATTATTACTATGGCGAAATGGCGCCCTCTACCGGGTATCTGACGGTATGGGACCTGGTGGAGGAAAACGGTGGCTTCGTTTTCGTCCTGCCTGATGACGAGGACCCGGACCGGGTGGCCCATTACAGCGACAGCCCTAATTTCCGCTCGGTCTTCACGGAGGGCCAGCGCTGGTGCGAGCTGATGGGCTGCGAAAATGTGGCGGAGCTCAACGAATTGGTCCATAGCGGCGGCATCCGGGAGCTGATCCGGGTCAACGAAGCGCTGCATGAGAAAAACTACGCCCAGGTGGCGGATATGGTCTGCCAGCGTGGGGCCAAGGCCGTGATGATCGCAGGCCCCAGCTCTTCGGGAAAAACAACCTCTGCCAACCGCCTGGCCACCCAGCTGCGGGTCCACGGTAAGAAGCCCATCCTCATGAGCCTGGATGACTATTACATCGACAGGGATAAAATTGCCCCCGGACCCGACGGACAGCTGGACCTGGAGCATATCAACACCATCGATACCGACCTGTTTCGCCTGCATCTGCGGCAGTTGCTTCGGGGTGAAACGGTGGAACTGCCCAGCTTCAATTTCGTCACGGGCCGGCGGGAATGGAAGGGCCACAAGCTGCACCTGTCAGAGCAGACTGTCATTATCGTTGAGGGTCTGCATGCGCTGAACCCCGTGCTGCTGCCTGGGGATCTGGATCCCAATCTGGTGTTCCGGTTCTATGTCAGTGCCTTGCCGCCGCTGAATTTGGATGACCACAACCGCATTCCTACCAGTTATCTGCGGCTGCTGCGGCGGACGGTGCGGGACTTCGAGACCCGTGGTTCCTCTGTGCAGCGCACCGTGTCCATGTGGAACAGTGTGCGGGCAGGGGAGAAGCGATGGATATTCCCATTCCAGGAGCATGCGGATGTGATTTTCAACAGCTCCACCCTCTATGAGCTGCCGGTACTTAAAAAGCATATTTTCCCGCTGCTGACTGCGGTACCGCCGGAGGATGAATGCTACGATGATGTGCGGGCTATGGTCAAGATCCTCAATTACATCGAGGAAGCCGATGTGGACGACGAAATTCCCCCCACTTCCCTGGTGCGGGAATTCATCGGTGGCAACAGTTTTTACAGATAATTGTCTTCCCCTATGGGGAAAGGTGGCTGTGCGAAGTGAGGTCGGAAGAGGGCGCAATTCCTCTCCTGCCTCCTTTGGAGGAACCCTCCCCCAAAGGGGAGGGCACAGGCCTTCCCTCAGGGGAAGGCTTTTTTGTTATCCTGGGAATGACAGAGAAAGACGGTAGACTGCTGATCAACATGTCATCCTGGCGAGCGTTAGCGAGTCGAAGGATCCGATATCCATTCTTTTCCATCTTTTTGCGTGCCAGAAATAACAAGATATTGTGCCAATTTGGTTGATAATTGGAAAATCTTGCGGTTTCTGTTGACTTTCGGCGCAAAATGCTTATAATAAGATAGATATATTCTGTAGTTTTAGAGAACTGGAAATTCGAGCCTCCTCGATTTCCGTTTCTTGATTTCTAATGCCTAACTGATCCAAAGGAGAACTTATGGCTAAGACAAAACAAGAACAGTACGGCAACACCAGTATCTCCATGCTCAAGGGCGAGGACCGGGTCCGCAAGCGTCCCGCCGTCATTTTCGGCTCCGATGACCTGGAAGGCTGCAAGCACGCCGTCTTTGAGATCCTCTCTAACGCCATCGACGAGGCCCGGGAGGGCCATGGCGATACCATCATCGTCACCCGCTATGAAGACTTGAGCGTGGAGGTGGAGGACTTTGGTCGTGGCTGCCCCGTGGACTACAACGAGAAGGAAAAGCGCTATAACTGGGAACTGGTGTTCTGCGAGATGTACGCCGGTGGCAAGTACGGCGAAAACGGCGAAAATTATGAGTACTCCCTGGGCCTCAACGGCCTGGGCTCCTGCGCCACCCAGTATGCTTCCGAATTTTTTGATGCCACCGTCCGCCGGGACGGCTTCCGCTATGACCTACACTTCGAAAAGGGCCGCAACAAGGGCGGCCTCAAAAAAGAGCCTACGGACCGTGGACGGAAGACCGGCTCCGTGTTCCACTGGCGGCCGGACCGGCAGGTCTTTACGGATATCAACATCCCCGTGGACTACTACCGGGATGTACTGAAGCGCCAGGCCGTGGTGAACAAGGGCGTGAAATTCATTTTCCGCAACCAGGTTGGCAAAAAGTTTGAGGAAGAGCAGTATTGCTACGAAAACGGTATCCGCCAGTATATCGAAGAGCTGGTAGGGGAGAACGCATTTACCATGCCTACCTACTGGGAAACTGAGCGCCGGGGCCGGGACGCGGAAAACCGCCCGGAAATGAAGCTGAAAATCACCACTTCCTTCTGTTTGTCGAAGCAGGTCAGCCATACGGAGTATTACCACAATTCCTCCTGGCTGGAGTACGGCGGCAGCCCGGACCGGGCCGTGCGCCTTGGCTTTACCGCTGCCTTTGATAAATTCCTGCGGGATAACAACAAGTACAACAAAAACGAAAATAAAATCATTTACCAGGACATCCAGGACTCCCTGGTGCTGGTGACTAACTGTTTTAGTACCATCGGCTGCTTTGAAAATCAGACGAAAAAGAGCGTCAACTCCAAGTTTACCCAGGAGGCCATGACGGCCTTCTTCAAGGATCAGCTACAAATTTGGTTCATTGAAAACAAGCAGGAGGCAGAAAAGGCCGCCGAGCAGGTGCTTATTAACAAGCGGGCCAGAGAGTCTGCCGAAAAGACCAAAAGCAGCATCAAAAAGCAGCTTTCTGCCAAGGTGGACATCGCTAACCGTGTGCAGAAGTTCGTCGATTGTCGCAGCAAGGACATTGCCCAGCGAGAGCTCTACATCGTCGAGGGTGACTCCGCATTGGGCTCTGTCAAGCTCTCTCGTGACGCAGAATTCCAGGGCATCATGCCGGTCCGCGGTAAGATCCTCAACTGCCTGAAGGCCGATTACAGCAAGATTTTTGCCAGCCCCATCATTACCGACCTCATTAAGGTTCTCGGCTGCGGCGTGGAGGTCCAGGGTAAGAAGGCCAAGGAGCTGAGCTCCTTCGACATTGAGAACCTGCGCTGGAGCAAGGTGGTTATCTGTACCGACGCCGACGTGGACGGCTTCCAGATCCGCACCCTGATCCTGACTATGCTCTACCGGCTGTGTCCGACGCTGATCCGGGACGGCTATGTGTATATTGCCGAGTCCCCCTTGTTTGAAATTAACTGCAAGGACAAGACTTGGTTTGCCTATAATGAGGCAGAAAAGGCCAAAATTCTCAAGGAGCTGGACGGCAAAAAGGTGACCATCCAGCGCTCCAAGGGTCTTGGTGAGAACGATCCGGAAATGATGTGGATGACCACCATGAACCCGGAAACCCGTCGGCTCATCAAGGTCATGCCGGAGGATGCCGAGCGCACCAGCCATTATTTCGACATTCTGCTGGGCGACGCACTGGGCGAACGAAAGAATTTCATCGCCGAAAACGGTGCCAAATACCTGGAATTGGCAGATATTTCCTAACAAGAAATGTGGGGACCGGCCTCCCGGTCGGTCCTACCGCAAATGCGCCATATGGGAAGAGGACCGTCGAGGACGGCGGTCCCTACAATGTGTAAATTAAGGAGCCAATTATGGCACGAAAGAAAAAAGAACCGGAAAAGAAGAGCAAAGTCAATACCGACGGCGTTGTGGGCTTGGTGGGGTCTACCACGGAGCAGGCCATTTCAGAGACTCTGGAGCTCAACTATATGCCCTACGCCATGTCGGTCATCGTTTCCCGGGCCATCCCTGAGATTGACGGCTTCAAGCCGTCCCACCGGAAATTGCTGTACACCATGTACAAGATGGGATTGCTCACCGGCGGTACCACCAAGTCCGCCAACATCGTGGGACAGACCATGCGGCTGAATCCTCATGGTGATGCCGCCATTTATGAAACCATGGTCCGTTTGACCCGGGGCAATGAGGCCCTGTTGCATCCCTTTGTCCATTCCAAGGGCCACTTTGGTAAGGTCTACTCCCGGGATATGGCCTATGCCGCATCCCGTTACACCGAGGCCAAGCTGGACAGCTTCGCCGCTGAAATCTTCAAGGATATCGACTGCGACACTGTGGACATGGTGGATAACTATGACGCCACCATGAAGGAGCCGGCGCTGCTGCCCACTACCTTCCCCAATGTGCTGGTGTCTCCCAACCAGGGCATCGCCGTTGGCATGGCCTCCAACATCTGTTCCTTCAATCTGCGGGAAATTTGCCAGACCACTATTGCCCTCATGGACAATCCGGACCATGATATTGTTTCCACCCTGCCGGGCCCGGATTTTTCCACCGGCGCAGAACTGCTCTACGATGATGTGACCACGCGGGAAATCTACCAGACCGGCCGTGGCAGCTTTAAGCTCCGGGCCAAGTGGCGCTACGTCAAAGAGGGGAATTTGATTGAAATTTACGAGGTTCCCTATACCACCACATCCGAAGCCATCATGGACAAGGTGGCAGAGCTTATTAAAGCAGGCAAGATCAAAGAGATTGCCGACATGCGTGACGAAACGGACCTTGGTGGTCTGAAGCTAACTATCGACCTGAAGCGTGGCGCCGATCCGGAAAAGCTGATGCAGCGGCTGTATAAAGCCACCCCCCTGCAGGACAGCTTCCCCTGTAACTTCAATATCCTCATCGCCGGTATGCCCAGAGTCCTGGGTGTGGGCGAAATCCTGGAGGAGTGGACCGCCTGGCGTATCGATTGTGTCAAGCGTCGAATCTTCTTCCAGGTGCAAAAAAAAGAAGACCGCCTTCACCTGCTGAAGGGCTTGGAGCGGATACTTCTGGACATCGACAAGGCCATCCGTATCATCCGGGAAACGGAGCTGGAAAACGAGGTCATTCCCAATTTGATGATCGGATTCGGCATTGACGAGATCCAGGCAAACTATGTGGCTGAGATCAAGCTGCGCAACATCAATAAGGAATACATCCTAAAGCAGACCAAGGCCATCTCCGAACTGGAGAAGGAAATTGCGGAGCTTCGTGACATTCTCGGCAACCCCCGGAAGCTGAAAACCGTCATCAAGAAGGAACTGAAGGCCGTTGCCGACAAGTACGGCCAGGACCGCAAGACTGAGATCATCTACAATATCGACGAAATTCAGCCCGAGGAGGAAGAGGAGGTCATTCCCGACTACCCGGTGACGGTGTTCGTGTCGAAGGAAGGCTACCTTAAGAAGATCACAGCCCAGTCTTTGCGGATGTCCGGTGAGCAGAAATTCAAGGAAGGCGACAGCCTGGCCTTCTCTCTGGAAACTTCCAATCGGGCCGAGGTGCTTGTCTTTACGGACAAGCAGCAGTGCTATAAGACCCGTCTGTCGGATTTTGACGATGGCAAGGCATCCCAGTTGGGCGATTATCTGCCGGCAAAGCTGGGCTTTGAAAGTGACGAAAAACTGCTTCATGTGATTTTTCCCGGCGATTACAAGGGTCATGTGTTGTTCTTCTTTGAAAACGGCAAGGTGGCCAAAGTGCCGCTGAGCGCCTATGAAACTAAGACCAACCGTAAGAAGCTCACCGGTGCCTATTCGGAAAAGAGCCCCCTGGTGGCGGCTCTGAGCCTTGCAAATGATGAGCAGGTGGCGGTATATACCAGCGACAGCCGCTGCGTGGTGTTTTCTACCGCCCAGCTGCTGGCCAAGACTACCCGCAATACCCAGGGTGTGGCGGTTGTGAGCCTAAAGAAGAAGGCCACCGTCACCGACGCCAAGCTATTGGACGGCAGCGGCATTACCAATGCTTCCCGATATCGCACCCGCACCCTTCCCAGCGCCGGCGCTCTCGTCAAGACCGAGGATGCCCAAGAAAAACAGATCCAATTTGAGGTGTAGACTATGAAGAAACTTTGGAACAAGATCGGCTGGATCATCAATACCATTGTAGGCAGCACCATCCTGGGTGCAGCCTATGCCATTTTCCTGGCCCCCATCGGTCTGAACGCCGGTGGTATCTCTGGCCTTTCTGCTATCATCGTGGAGCTGTTCAATAAGGACGGCAGCATTCCCTTTATGACCATCGGTACTCTGACCATTATCATCAACCTGCCGCTGTTTGTCATCGCCGGCATGAAGATCGGCAAGCGCTTCTTCTTCGGCTCTCTGCTGGGTATGTTCGTCAGCTCCATGCTGATGGACTATTTCCCTCTGCACCTGGTGCTGGAGCCCCTGGTGGCGGCTCTCTACGGCGGTGCGCTGATCGGCTTCGGCGTGGGACTGGTGTTTGCAGCCGGCACTTCCACCGGCGGCTCGGATATCGTGGTGCGCCTGGTGAAGCTGAAGGCCAGAAATGTGAACCTGGGCCAGATCCTCATTACCTTTGATATGTTCGTCATTGCTCTGACCGGCCTGGTCTTCGGCGATGTGGAGCACGCTCTTTACACCGGCATCGCCATTTTCCTGGTGGGCAAGGTGATGGATATGGTGGTCTACGGCTTCGATAACTCCAAGACTGCTATGATCATTACCTCCAAGCATGAGGAGGTAAGCCAGGCCATCAGCGAAAAGCTGCACCGGGGTACAACTTACCTCTACAGCCAGGGCTCTTATACCCATAAGGACGGCAAGGTGGTGCTGGTTGCTGTGTACCCCAAGCAGGTGGCCATGCTCAAGGACATCGTGGTGTCTATCGATCCCTACGCTTTCGTAATTCTGCAGGAGGCCCACCAGGTGCTGGGTGACGGTTTCCTGCGTCACAGCAAGGATTCTCTGTAAAGGAGGCAGGTCCATGAAACGAGCCGCAATTGCATATATTTTGGCTTTCAGCCTACTGCTCGGCGGCTGCAGCATGGGCTTTGAAGGCGATTATATCTGGCAGCAGAGCCATCCGATGCCTAACTCACCGGGTAACGGGCAGAATGTTTCCGTAAGGGATTATAATGCCCTTTATAATGCCTTGGAGCAGGCTGTGGAGGCCGCTTTGCCTCAGCTGACGCTGGCGGTTTCATCCTATGATCGGGATGCTGTGGCTCCGGATGCGGCTGAGGCAGTGGCCCAGCTGCGCCAGGAAAACCCCATTGCCGCCTATGCGCTGCAGAATGTCCGTTGGGAGCTGGGCAGTGTCGCTGGCGAACAGGCGCTGGTGTTTCAGTTTACCTATTCTTATGACCAGGCCCATATCCGCCGCATCAAAACGGTGGACAATACCCTGCAGGCCAAGAATCTCATCACTTCTGTGCTGAATAGCTTCGAAACCGGTATTGTCCTGCGGATCCAGCGTTATAAGGAAACGGATTTCCAGGAAATGCTGGCTGAATACATCGACAAAAATCCGCATTTGGTAATTGAGACACCGGAGATAAGCGTCAGTATCTACCCCGAAAGCGGCAGCGACCGGGTGCTGGAGCTGAAGTTCAATTATCTGACCAGCCGGGACAACCTGCGCACCATGCAGCAGCAGGTTGCTACAGTGGTTGAGGGTGCGGTGGATATCGTCAGCGTTACCGACGACGGCAGGGGAAAGTACACCCAAATGTACTCCCTGCTGATGGAGCGATTCCAAACCTATACCCTGGAAACCTCTCTGACCCCGGCCTACAGCCTTCTGCTTTATGGTGTTGGCGACAGCAAGGCCTTTGCTTCGGTCTATGCAGCCATGTGCCGCAAGGCCGGACTGGAATGCCTGACGGTGGTGGGCACTTACAACGGTGAGGTTCGCTATTGGAATATTGTCAGTATCGAGGGGATCTACTACCATGTAGACCTGTTGCGCAGTAAGGAAGAGGGCCAGTTCCGGGATATGACGGACGAGGAGATGGAGGGCTATGTTTGGTATTTCCCGGCCTATCCCACCTGCGGTCCCAGACCTGTGGAACCCACGCCTCCGGAGCCTACAGGAACTGCTCCGCAGGCCTGAAAAATAATTTTAAAAAAGTGAAAAAAGGTATTGACATTTCGTAAATCTTTGTTATAATACGACATGTCCGTTGCGGGTGTAGCTCATCCGGTAGAGCGCCACCTTGCCAAGGTGGAGGTAGCGAGTTCGAGCCTCGTCACCCGCTCCATAAAAACCGCTGTCATTCGACAGCGGTTTTTCTTTTTCAAAATGCGCTTTGCCACAGCTGTCCGTTTGGATTGCTGTGGTTTTCTTTATTTGCGGAGGTGTTACGAAGCGTAACGGGGAAATTCTTTGGAAAATCTTAGCATTGGGTTGGATCAGCTTAAATCTATAGATTAAAGAGAACAGGCCGCCGGATGGCGCACTGTTTTACGTTGACAAACAAAAGTCTCTGTGCTATATATAGATTGAGAAGGTGAAGGATACGGAAGATGCTAATGATTTGAAGTATGAGGAAAGGATCGCCACCCTTCACGGATTTGTTTGTATGTAATCAAGTGGCTAGGATAGGAGGTAAAAAGATGAAAAAGTTAATTGCAATCGTAACATCAATTTTAATGTGTGCTTGCTTGTGCACACAGGTTGCTGCGGTAGAACTGTCTGCCGCACAGAGCAAGCTTTCGTTGGAATTAAGAGAGACATTCAGTCAAATTGGTAGTTCTGAAACTGTCACGACCTATGTCGCCATGCAGGATGTGGATCATGATGCGGTGATGGCAGAATTTGCTCGGCGTTACCCGGAGGAGCATGCGGCCTATGTGGCGGCAAAGACTGGAAGCGCAATCCAACTTGGCACTGCCAGCGCCAATGAAGAACTGTTGCAGCGTGCGCTGGAACTGAAACGTGCAGTTTACCGGGATTTTTACTTGGCACAAAACCAGACAGTTATTTCTGAATATGTACAAACTCGCAGTCAGCTTTTTGTCAGCGCATATTCCCCGGTAGCAATCCTGGAGCTTGACCGGGGTACAGCATTGGCGATTGCACGTAGAGACGATGTGCTTTCTATTAGTGAACTTACCGAAATTGATTGCGCAGCTATTGGTCCTGAATCGTTAAATATTTTGGATAACTCCGAATTGATTGAAAACCTTGATATTTCTAATCAAATTACAAGAGCAGATATTCTGCGCGATACAAAGAATTTAACTGGTAGTGGTGTAAAGATTGGTATTATTGAGGCCGAAGGAGTACCGGATACGACGAATCCTTATTTGCACGATGCGCTAATTACGATTCGTCCCGGAGATGAAGTTGCGAGCATGCATGCGACTATCGATGCGCTTATCCTTGCGGCGAAGAGTACGGACGGAACTATGCACGGAATTGTACCGGAGGCTCATTTTTACTGTGCTAAATGGTACAACAAAGTTGCGCCATCTATAACCAACATAAAATATTTTTATGATGATGTTGAATGGATGATTTCGTGTGGAGTCAACATTATCAACGCAAGTTGTTCTGTGTTTGAGCAATATGGTGATGAAGGTGTATATGAAGATGTATCAAAATGGGTCGATCACATTGCAACTGTACATGATATTCATTTTGTAGCAGCGGCGGGTAACAACGATTATCCGCCGGAATCAATTAATGTTACCCCGCCTGCAATGGCATATAATGCAATTACGGTAGGCGGCTTCTTACCGAATGGTTCCGATGCTATCGAGGGTTTTACAATGTTGAACCCTGATACAGGAGATGCCCTGTACCCTTACCAGGAGAAGGGGACAATTCGACCTGAAAAACCAAATCTAGTGGCCGGTTCTTATGTGGGACAACATATTAAAGGTGGCGTCCTTACGGAGATTCACGGAACCAGTCAGGCAGCACCCCAGGTAACTGGCGTCATAGCCCAGCTTTGTTGCTGGGACGGCAATTTGAAGTTCCGGCAGAGTGTTGTGGGCGCTGTGCTTGCAGCTAGCGCTGCTGAAAAGATTGATGCAACCGTCGACAACAATCAAGCGTATCATTTTAACACGCACATAGATGGTAGTGAGCAAATTAGTGATGTAGAGGGTGCTGGTATCCTGGATGCCCGGTGGGCCTGGGGTATTTTGGCCAATCATAATTACTGGCATATTGTTCAAAATGGAGTTGGTATAGACGGAACCAATGTCTTTTATGAAAAAACAGTGACAATCAATACAAATGTAAACAATCTTACAAGAATTGCAATTTACTGGACGAAGAACAATAAGAATATCAATCATACGAATAATTCCATGGGTACGAATCTGGAATTGACCAATTTCAACCTATATGTCTATGATTCCCAAGGGGCGTTGATTGCTTACTCGGAGACAGCGTACAGTAATTTCGAAATTGTGCAGTTCAAGCCCGTGCCGCCAGGTACTTATAGAATCGTAATTGAGATTGAGGAAGCATCCAACAGTCCGGAATATGTCGGCCTGGCAATTTGGTAAAGCTTGCAAGGCGAGAAAGGAGAAAAGATATGAAAAAGTATATTAGCTTGTGGCTGTCGGTGATCCTGCTGGCTGGAATGCTGTCGGGCTGCTTGTCGTCTGGAAATTCGAATCTGGCCTCCCAGCCGACCACCACGGTACCCACTACTGCACCGACACAGCCAAAGACCCAACCCACCACGGTGCCCACACAGCCCAGCACGGTCCCGACTCAGCCTTACACAGAACCTCCCTACATAGAACTGGAGGTACTTGATCCTTATGGCGGGGCATATATAGGTTTGTCCGGATCCTCAGGCGTGTCGCGATGGCCCATCGTGATCAAGTCAGTGCAAGATATTCAATATTTGGTCGACGGGGATTTCGCACAACCATTTAGAGATTATGCTGCTGAGCTTTTGAATCGATATGACGATGCATTCTTTGAGGAATACACGGTAATAATAACATGTTACGATCCGTGTATTCGCCATACCGGGTTAAGGGGGGCGAGGTGTTTGAAGACACAAGAAGGATACTACGAACTCATGATCGATCTGTTGGGAGCCACTATAGGCGATTTCTGGGTATATAATCGCATAGTTCATGCCGTTGCAGTAAAGGCTGATATTCCTAAAAATGCAATCATTTATGTTACGATTCCTGAGGAGTATGGGAAACTGAACTTTAAATGAGATAAAGAAACAGCCCGGAATCATTACGATTCCGGGCTGCGATATTTATGAAATTACTTTTCCTCGTTTGCGTAGGGCTCCAGGAAAGCGTGGAAGTGACGCATGGGCAGGGTACGACCCTGGGTGATACGCATGTTGGGAATGCTCTCGCGATCCTCGTAGAGGGCCTTAACAGCGGCGATGACATAATCCATATGCTCCTGGTTGAACATGGAACGGTTGACAGCAAAGCGGACAACGTTGCACAGTTCTTCCTGCTGCTCGGGAGTCTTCAGATCATATTCCATGGAGTAGTCGCCCAG
>JAZUBW010000025.1:0-8391 GCA_045638785.1 Faecousia sp. | reverse complement strand
ATTGGCTTGTTTGTCTGCATCTTTGTATTTTTGCTGTTCTTTGTCTACGAATTCTGCCGCTGGCAGGGCTTTGAACGGTTTTTCCGGGATCTGGTGCGGATTGCGGTGTTTTCTGCCCTGGCCATCGGCATGACGGCCATTCTGGAGCTGCCTGCCTTTATGGCGCTGAAGACGACCTATTCCAGCGTCAACAAATTCCCGGAAGGCTTCAAAATGAACATCGCCAGCCAAAACACCTGGAAGGGTCTGCTGGATGCGATGCGTCAGGTGGCGGGCAATATGGCCGGCGGCGTGGCGCCTACCTTCAAGGAAGGTCTGCCCAATGTGTATTCCGGCGTGGTAACGCTGTTTCTGAGCTTTTTATATCTGCTGAACCGGGATGTGAAATGGAAGGATAAGCTCTGCGCGGTGGTGCTGCTGGTCTTCTTCATGCTCAGCTTCATCCTGCGGCAGCTGGACTATATCTGGCACGGCTTCCATTTTACCAATCAGATCCCTTACCGCTTCAGCTTCCTCTTCAGCTTTGTGCTGCTGTATATGGCCTATCGGGCCTGGCTGGAGCGGGACAGCTTCCACCTGTGGCAGATTTTGGCTGCCGGTGTGCTGAGCGTGGGCCTGCTGCTGGCCGATCCTGCCCATCGGACCAATGTGCTGTATCTTTCCATGAATATGGCCTTCCTGGCCCTGTATCTGCTGGTGATGCTCTATGGCAACCCGGCCCTGCTGCAAACCAGGAAACAGGAGCAGCCGGAAGCTGAGGCGGAAATCCAGGAAGAATGCTGCGAAGAAACTGAAGAGCCGGAAGAAACCCTGGCAGAGGAAACGCTGCCGGTGGAAGTGATCCTTCCGGAGGAACCGGAAGAAACGCAGCCTGCCCGGCATTGGCTGCTGGAGCCGGAACGCCGCACCCGACTTTGTGCGGTGCTGGCTGCTGCACTGATGATGGTGGAACTGGTGATCCATTTGGCCAACTTTGCTGTGGGCTTCTCCATCTACGATTACGACTACCCAAAGGGAGAGCAGGATGCTGCCTCTATGTTTGCCTATCTAAAGGAACGGGAGGAGGCACTGGATTTCTTCCGCACGGAAGTGACCCATGCCCAGACCCTCAACGACGGGGCCCTCAACGGCTACAACGGCCTTTCCACCTTCAGCAGCTCCGCCAATGTGCGGACCACTCAGTTTATGGAGGCCATGGGCTATGCCGGCCGCAACAACTGGAACCGGTATTGCTGGGAGGAGTCCTCTCCGGTGGCCAATCTGTTCCTGAACTTGCGCTATATGGTGGAGCGGGACATTACTCCGGCACCCAACTCCTATTTTGATGCGATCCACAGCTATCGCAAGATCACACTGATGGAAAACAAGGCCTATCTGCCGCTGGGCTTCCTGGCGGAAAAAGCCCTGGCTGATGTGGATTTTCTGGAAACCAATCCCTTTACCCTGCAGAATCAAATGTTCAAAGCGGCCACCGGAATCAAGGAAAATGTCTGGCAGACCGTGTCACCCACTTGCCTGGAAGTGGTAGCAGACGGCGATGTGCAGGTCAAAATCAGCAACGTTTCCGGCTATACCAGCTTTGAGTCCGGCTCCCAGGGCGGCAAACTGACCTACACCTACACCATGACCAAGGCCGGCTTCCTGTGCATGGATTTCACCCTCTATGCCAACAAGCAGTTCAGTGTCTGGCACAATGGCATCAAGCTGTATTCGGAATCTTACAGCCTGCCCCAGACCCTGGCGGTCTGCGATGTGCAGCCCGGCGATGTGGTGGAAGTGATCATCGAATGCGCTGTGGAAAGTAATTCTGCTGTGCAGGTCAAGGCGTATCTGATGGACAGCGAAACCTTCTGGGCGGGCTATGAGATATTGGCAGCTTCCACGCTGGAGCTGACGGAATTCTCCGAAACCTATATTTCCGGCGTCATCGAATGTGACCGGGACGGCCTGCTCTACACCTCCGTCCCCCAGTGCGGAAACGAGCGCACCGAGAACACGGTGGACGAGGACGGCAAGGCCCACAAGGCCACCACCAGCCCGGAGGGTAACTGGTCGGTGTATGTGGACGGCGTGAAAGTGGACAATGTCCTGGTGGGCAATGCCATGATCGCCGTGGAACTGACCGAGGGCCTGCATACCGTGGAACTGCGGTACGAAAACAAAGCTTTTAAGTACGGCAAGCTTATCAGCCTCGGCTGCGCCGGCGTTTTCGGTGCCATCGTGCTGTGTGACTACTTGATCCGACGCAGAAAAACGGGTGCATAAATTGGATCCAACATTCCATTTATATTATTGTAGGGGCGGGTTTTTAACCCGCCCTTACTTTTTATAGTTTGAAACCGAAACTTGCGAAAATGGTTTCAGTTTCCGAAGGCATTTTTACAGGATCAGGCAAATCAGCCCTTGGGCGCCTTCGTTGACGATCCGCTGCAGGGTGCCCCGGAATTTGCTCCGGACATCCTCCGGCAGCCGGATCAGCTTGGCGGTCAGCCCCTCCTGGATCAGATCGTAGACGGACTTGCCGAAAATATTGCTCTGCCACAGCTTCTCCGGAGACTCCTCCGACAGGTAGGCCACCAGGTCCTTCGATTGCTGCTCGTCGCCCACTATGGGGCTGATCTCTGTATCCACATCCACCCGGATCATGTGGATGGAGGGGGCCTCTGCCTTCAGTTTCAGCCCGTAGGAGCCGCCTTTTTTCAGCATCTCGGGGGGCTGCAGGGCCATTTCCTCTGCCGTGGGCATCACCACGCCGTAGCCGGTGGCCCGCACCGCCGCCAGGGCCCCGGAGATCTTTTCGTAATCCCGGGCAGTGGCCGACAGCTCCATCAGCAGTTTCATCAGATCAGCGTCACTTTCAATGGGAATGCCGGCCTTGGCGCTGAGGATCTCGTAGAACAGCCGGGCCGGCAGAGTGATGACGCACACAATGGTGCCGGTGCCCAGGTCCATCCGTTCCAGGGCGATGCTCTCCACTACCTCCAGCTCCGTCAGCTGCCGCAAGGCGGCTTCCGCCTGCCCCAGGCTGGGGATCAACTGTGCCTTCTCCAGCAGGGCGGTATAAATGGCGGCCTTCACCGGCTGATCCGGTTCCAGCGCATCCAGCCACCGGGGCAGCCGCACCTGCAGCTGCTGCAGGGGAAAGGCGTATAAAAGATCCTGCAGCAGCTGGCTGATATCCTCTTCGGTCAGGGCCTGGCAATCGGCGATGGCCGCTTCCACACCGAATTCCTGCTGCAGCGCTTCCTGCAGCATCTTGGCGGCCTTGCCGTAGGGGTCCCGGGAATTGATGATCACGAGAAAGGGTTTTCCGGTGGCCTGCATATCCTGAATGGCCCGGCGTTCGGCATCGATGTAATCCTGGCGGGGGATGTCGGTGATGCTGCCGTCGGTGGTGACCACCAGACCGATGGAGCAATGCTCCTGCATCACCTTTTTGGTGCCAAGTTCGGCGGCGTCGGTCATGGGGATCTCGTGGTCATACCAAGGGGTGGTGACCATTCTCGGCTGGCTGTCTTCGGTAGCGCCGGTAGCCCCTTCCACCATGTAGCCCACCGAGTCGATCATCCGGATCCGCAGCCGGGTGGTGCCGTCGGGGCAGATCTCCACCGCCTCCTCCGGAACGAATTTTGGCTCGGAAGTCATGATGGTCTTGCCGCTGCCGCTCTGGGGAAGTTCGTCCCTGGCCCGTTCCCGGCGGTAAGGGTCTTCTATGCGCGGAATCACAAGCTGCTCCATGATCCGCTTGATGAGGGTGGACTTTCCCGTCCGCACGGGGCCCACAACGCCGATGTAAATATTGCCCCCGGTCCGGGCGGCAATGTCCTGGTAGATAGTTTCCATAGCAAGCCTCCTATGTCTGGCAGACCAATGCCTGCCATGGTGTTTCTCTCTAGGGTATGTCCGCCCGGCGCCCGTTAGAACGATGCACAATTGTAGTTTATCGTTCAGTCTTATCCGTAGGGGAGGGCCTTGACTCTCCCTCAACGCTACGTTCTTTGAGCCGTTTGATGTTGCGCAATGGTACATTTCTCATCGATTTCACAGATCCGAAGACGGAAAGGTTTAGGGAGGGTCAAGACCCTCCTCTACGAAAAGACGGAGCAAAAAACGAAAATTTGAAGTGCGGATTGCGTTCGACAAAAAGTGGTTGCATTTTCCGGTTTGCTCTGCTATAATGTGGGCCATGCAGGATTCGTATATCGGTAATACAACGGCTTCCCAAGCCGTGAAGGCGGGTTCGACTCCCGTATCCTGCTCCACAAATAAAAGGCCATCCCCGCCGGGGATGGCCTTTTATTATGATGAAAAACTGAAATTGTGTGTTCTGCATTAAACGATCGCCAGCAAATAGTTTTGCAGGGCCAGTAGATACGGGACATGATCCGCTGCCACCTGGACTTCCTTGTAACGGTAGGTGACATTGTCATACCGCTCTCCGTCCTCCACATAGTCACGTCTGACGAGCAGCCCGTTTTCGTCATACACATAGACAAGACGGCTGTCATATTCGTATTCCAGGAAGATCTGCTCCACGATTCTGCCGTTTTCCACAATGGTGTTATAGCGCAAACTGCCATCGCTGTACTTACAGCAGGCTGTGGACAGCATACCGTTGTTATATTCCAGATATACGGCCTCCCACAGTTCACCTTCAAAGTAAGAACGCTTTTCGATCAGATTGCCGGCATCGTTATAGATGTACTGATAACCGTCATCCGGGAAACCTTCGTAGTACATAAATTCCAATTGTCCGTCGGTCAGGTACTGCATGATGACCGTGTCGGTTTGTCCATCGTTCCATACCGTGCGCAGACGGCAGGGCATTCCGTTGGCATCCGGTTGCTCATAATAGGTGGTGTAGAGCAGTTCAATCTCCACATCCTCGCATCTTTCTTCCACGAGCCGATGCTGTTCGTCGTAAATGTAGTGCATGCTGCGGCTGTCGGAATAGAGGATATCTGTCAGAAGATAGATGGTGACGATTTCCGGCTCGGGAGGGGTCGACGGCTCGGTCGGTGCCGTGGTGGGATTGGCGATAGGATTCGTGGTGGGCGTGGTGGGTGTGGTGGGCGTGGTGGGTGCTGCTGTCTGCGCCGGTTTTGTCGCAGATTCAGAGGGCTGGGGTGTCATGACCACACATCCACACAGCAGCAGGCAAACCAACAAAGCAACTGCAAAAATACGCTTCATCATATGAACTCCTTCTTTGTTTTGTAACGGTATCACATTCTCGGCAGATGACCTGCTTCCTTCATCATATACCATGCAGCCTGGGAAGTCAACGGAATTGCACGCTTGCTTTCGCACGGGGTTGGGGATATAATAGGAGCAAAAGGAGGGGGTTTTCGTGGAATACGAAATGGTACGAGAAATCAAAAATCTTTGTCCCAACAATCAGATGCGGGACATTTTCTTTGACGAAGTGGAGACTGAGGATCCTGCCGGATATGTCCGGGCCTTTCTGAAAGGTAAGGCGGTGGATGTGTCGGTGGAGGAGGGCAGTGGCGGTGCTGTTACCGTCTATGCCACCTGCGACGGCTTGATCCAAAAATTTGTGTTTACACCCATTTGATTAAAACCCTGGGCCGCCTCCCGGGGTTTTGCTGCGATCAATTGCCGATTTACCTGTCATTGCGAGGCAATGTGCGCACTGTCTTGCAATGACGCTTCTATCGAGCGTGCGATAAACTGAAATTTGTTATTGCTGGTGTCTGCTGCAGGAAAACAAAACTGCTTTTTGTGTTTGTGAGAAATAACGATTTTTGAGAAAAAGGACATTTTTATTGATTTAGTGGTTGAATTTCTCCGCTTGCTGTGCTAGGATATATGCGTATCAATATGGGTGTACTATGCCCTTTTGATCAGATCCCGAGCTAGGAGGACAAAACTATGCCTCATACCATTGCAGTTGCCGGCAAGGGCGGCGTGGGTAAGACCACCACCTGCGGCATGCTGATCGATTATCTGTGCAAGAAAAATAATGGCCCCGTCCTGGTTGTGGACGCGGATGCCAATTCCAATCTGAACGAAGTCCTTGGCGTGGAAGTGGAAACTTCTCTGGGTGCCATCCGTGAGGAAATGGCCCAGGCTGAGATGAAGGGCACCATCCCCAAGGGCATGACCAAGGCCGAATACGCCGAAGTGAAGTTCAACTCCGCCCTCATCGAAGAGGACGATTTTGATATGCTGGTCATGGGCCGCACCCAGGGCAAGGGCTGCTACTGCTATGTCAACGGTGTGCTCAAGACCCAGGTGGACAAGTATGCCAAGAATTATTCCTACATTGTCATGGACAATGAGGCCGGCCTGGAGCATGTGGCCCGCGGCACGCTGCCCCATGTGGACACCATGCTGCTGATCTCCGACTGTTCCCGCCGCGGTGTGCAGGCTGTTGCCCGCATTGCGGAGATGATCAATGACATGGAACTCAAGCCCGTGCAGATGGGCCTGATCATCAACCGGGCACCCGGTGGCCAGCTCAATGACGGCATCCGGGAAGAAATTGAAAAGCACGGCCTGAAGCTCTTTGGCGTGCTGCCCCAGGACGATGCTGTGTACCATTGCGATTGCAATGGCGAGCCTTCCAGCAAGCTGCCGGAGAGCGATCCTATGAAGACTGCCCTCAAGGGCATCATGCAGTCCATCGGACTGTAATCAACCCGAATACAAGCTCCTTCCAGGGGGATGCCCGCGCCTGAGAAAGCAGGGGCCGCAAATTGCGGTACGCTCTGCGGTCATGTGGCAGAGTGGTGCCTTTGTTTTTAACGGCAAATGCGTTTCCTGAAAAAGGACTTTGTATAAATATCAAAAAATCATATCAAGGGGGAAAATCAATTATGTCTTTCGCACCCAAGACGGCACCCTTCAACGGCAAGATCAATGCCGTGACCCTGGGCACCGGTGACAAGGCAATCGTCATCGGCGGCCAGAATGTGCTGCCCTTCTACACCTTCGATGCACCCATCGAAAACGCACCCAAGGTCGGCGTTGAAGTTTCCGACGTCGCCAACGACTGGACCCACGCCAGCCTGAAGGAGTTCTACGCAGGCTGCACTTCCATGGCCGACTATGCCAAGAAGGCTGAGACCATCGAAGGCGTTGACTTCATCTGCCTGAACTTCATCGGCGCTGATCCCAACGGCCTGAACCGTTCCGTGGCTGACTGCGTCGCCGACGCCAAGGCTGTCGCCGAGGTCGTCACCCTGCCCATCGTTGTTATGGGCTGCAAGAACCTGGAGAAGGACAGCGAACTGCTGGCCGCTCTGGCTGAGGCTCTGGCTGGCAAGAACGTGCTGGTCATGTCCGCTAAGAACGAGAACTACAAGACTGTCGGCGCTTCCGTCGCTCTGGCTAACGGCCAGAAGGTCGGCGCTGAGACCGCTGACGACATCAACCTGGCTAAGCAGCTGAACATCATGATGAAGGGTCTGAACGTCGATCCTTCCTCCATCGTGATGGACATCGGTACCGCCGCTGTTGGTTACGGCTATGAGTACGCCGCTTCCACCTTCGACCGTATCCGCCTGGCTGCCCTGGCTCAGGGTGATACCGATCTGCAGATGCCCATCCTGGCTGCCGTTTGCAACGACACCTGGGGCGTGAAGGAATCCTCCGCTACTGAGGAAGACGAGCCCGCATGGGGCTGCCGCGACGAGCGCGCCATTTCCATGGAAGTTGCTACCGCTGCTGCCAACCTGACCGGCGGCGCTGATGCTGTTGTTCTGCGTCACCCCGCTTCTGTGGCTACCATCAAGAAGTTCATTGCTGAACTGATCTAATCAGAAGGAGGATACATAAAATGGCTTTGAAAGGTCTCGATATTTTTAAGCTGTCTCCTAAGAAGAACTGTAAGGAGTGCGGCAGCCCCACCTGTATGGCATTCTGCATGAAGGTGGCTCAGGGCGCAGTGGAACTGTCCAAGTGCCCCTACTTCTCTGAGGAAGCTCTGGCAACCCTGAACTCTGCCACCGCTCCCCTGATGAAGACCATTTCCGTTGGCGAACACAAGCTGGGCGGCGAGACTGTCCTGTATCGTCACGAGAAGACCCTGGTCAACAAGAACCTGTTCGCTGTCTGCGTCTGCACCGATTGCGCTGACGAGGCTGAGCAGAAGTTCGCTGAGCTGGCAAAGGTCGACTACGAGCGTATCGGCGAGCGTATGTACGTGGAAGCTGTTTTCGTTGCCAATAAGGGCAATGATGCCGCTGCCTACGCTGCTCTGACCGAGAAGGCTGTTGCTACCGGCCGTACCGTAGTTCTGGAGTGCTGGGATGCCGCCTGCGCCGAAGCTGCTCTGGCAGTTGCCGGCAAGAACGCCATTCTGGACGGCGCTACCCCCGCTACCTGGGAAGCTCTGAACGCTGTTGCCACCAAGGCCGGCGTGGCTCT
>JAZUBW010000024.1:0-9940 GCA_045638785.1 Faecousia sp. | reverse complement strand
GGTGGAGGACTGGCCCAGCTTTACATAGCCCAGGCCCACTTCCACCAAGGTCTGGGCCTTGCGATGGATCTTGGGCAGATTTTCAAAGAAGGACACCGCCTCTTCCGCCGTCATATCCAGCACCTGGGCGATATTTTTGCCCTTGTAGGTCACTTCCAGGGTTTCCCGGTTATAGCGGGCACCCTTACAGACCTCGCAGGGCACATAGACATCCGCCAGGAAGTGCATTTCGATCTTCACCAGGCCGTCGCCGGCGCAGGCCTCACAGCGGCCGCCCTTGACATTGAAGGAGAAGCGGCCCGGGCCATAGCCCCGCATTTTGGCATCAGCGGTGGAGGCAAAGAGGTCACGGATGTCATTAAACAGGCCGGTATAGGTGGCAGGATTGGATCTGGGGGTACGGCCGATGGGGCTCTGGTGGATGTCGATAACCTTATCCAGATGCTCCAGGCCCTCGATGCAACGGCAGACACCGGGACGGGTGCGGGCATGATTGAGCTTGTTGAGCAGAGTCTTGTTAAGGACCTCCCCCACCAGGCTGGACTTGCCGGAACCGCTGACGCCGGTGACGCAGGTCAGCGTCCCCAGGGGAATGTCCACATCCACATTTTTCAGATTATTTTCTTCCGCGCCTCGGACGGACAGCATCTGTCCGTTGCCGCTTCTTCGGCGGCTGGGTACGGGAATTTTCTTGAAACCGGAAAGATACTGGCCGGTAATAGAGCCTTCGCAGGCCAGAATATCCTCCAAACTGCCGGAAGCCACGATCTGACCGCCATGGCTGCCGGCACCAGGACCCACATCCACAATAAAGTCGGCAGCTCGCATGGTGTCCTCGTCATGCTCGACCACGATGAGGGTATTACCCAGGTCACGCAGCTGCTTCAGGGTTCCCAAGAGTTTGTCATTGTCCCGCTGGTGCAGACCGATGGAAGGCTCATCAAGGATATACAGCACACCCATCAGAGAGGAACCGATTTGGGTGGCCAGGCGGATGCGCTGGCTCTCACCGCCGGAAAGGGTGCCGGCCGCACGGGACAGGGTCAGATAACTCAGACCCACATCCTCCAGAAATTGCAGGCGGGACTTGATTTCCCGGACGATCTGCTCGGCAACCAAAGCCATATTGCCCTCCAGCTGCAGCTCGTTCATAAACTTCAGGGCTTCCCGAACGCTCATGCGGCAGAAATCCATAATGCCGACGCCACCGACGGTGACAGCACGGGCAATGTCGGACAGGCGGTCGCCATGGCAATGGGGACAGGGAGCGGTAGACATGCATTCTTCCAGTTCTTTCCGGGCGGCGTCCGACTGGGTCTCCCGGTAGCGTCGGGAGATATTGTTGAGAATGCCCTCCCAAGGCTGCTCCAGCACACCCATGCCGTTGCCACGGTTATAGGTCATCCGCAGTTTTTCACCCTTGGTGCCGTTGAGAATGATATCCATGGCCTCTCTAGAAAGGGTCTTCACGGGCGCGGTCAGGGAAAAATGGTATTTCTGGGCCAGCGCCTCAAAATACATACGGAAAATAGAGTCGGTACGGGCGCTCTGCCAGCCGCTGGCCTGGATGGCGCCATCGAAAATAGACTTATCCTTATCCGGAATCACCAGGTCTTCATCGGCGATGAGCTGGAAGCCCAGGCCGGTACAGTTGGGACAAGCACCGGAGGGATTATTGAAGGAGAACATGCGGGGTTCCAACTCCGTCAGCGATATGCCGCAATCCTCGCAGGCATAGTTCTGCGAAAAGGTCAGTTCTTCCTTGCTGTCCGGCAGGTGGATGGTTACCAGCCCGCCGGAATGGGTACAGGCGGTTTCGATGGAGTCCGCCAGTCGACGGCGCAGGCCCTCTTTCAGCACCAGGCGATCCACCACCAGATCGATATTATGCTTTTTATTCTTTTCGCATTGGATTTCTTCTGTCAGGTCATACAAAATACCATCCAACCGGACACGGGCAAAGCCCTGCTTCCGGGCATCCTCAAATACCTTCTGATGTTCGCCCTTTTTGGCCCTGATCACCGGAGAAAGCACCAAAAAACGGGTTCCCATGCCCAGTGACTCCACCCGATCCACGATTTGGTCGATGGTCTGGCGGGCGATTTCCTTGCCGCACTTGGGACAATGGGGAATGCCCACACGGGCCCACAAAAGGCGCAGATAGTCATAGATCTCCGTCACTGTGCCCACGGTGGAACGGGGATTTTTGGAGGTGGTCTTCTGGTCGATGGAGATGGCAGGAGAAAGGCCGTCTATGGAGTCCACATCCGGCTTGTCCATCTGGCCCAAAAACTGACGGGCATAGGAGGAAAGACTCTCCACATACCGCCGCTGACCCTCGGCATAGATGGTATCAAAGGCAAGACTGCTCTTACCGGAGCCGGAAAGGCCGGTAAATACCACTAATTTATCCCGAGGGATGGTCAGATCCACATTTTTTAAGTTGTTCTCTCTTGCGCCCTGGATGATGATCTTATCGTTCATAAGCGTTCCCTCGCTTGCAAGTATCGTTCCAAATATTATATCACAATATTAGTCGTGATACAAGAGAAAATCCAAACAAAATTTCGTTTTCTAAAACCGTCCTTTCCTGCAGCCGTTTGCTGGAAAGCTGCTTTGCAGAAGGACTATTTTGAGACGCAGAAATTGTGCAGGATTTATTGATTATTTGTGTTGCTTTTTCTTTCGTTTGGATTTATAATGATGTTGAGCAACCATGGCATTCGCCTGGAAAAATATAGAAAATGAGTGAGGTATGTAACGATGCACGCTTATGACAACATCAAGATCTTCTGTGGCAATTCCAACCCTGAGTTTGCAAAGACCGTGTGCAACGAACTGTGGATCCCCATGGGCAAGTGCACTGTCAAGACTTTCGCTGACGGTGAAGCTTCCGTTTCCCTGGAAGAGACTGTCCGTGGTGCCGATGTCTTCCTGATCCAGTCCACCTGCAAGCCCGTCAACGACAACCTGATGGAGCTGCTGGTTATGATCGACGCATGCCGCCGTGCTTCTGCCGGCCGTGTTACCGCTGTTATCCCCTACTTCGGCTACGCCCGTCAGGACCGCAAGGCCAAGAGCCGCGATCCCATCTCCGCCAAGCTGGTGGCCAACATGATCACCGCTGCCGGTGCTCAGCGCGTGCTGACCATGGACCTGCACGCCGCTCAGATTCAGGGCTTCTTCGATCTGCCCCTGGACCATCTGCTGGGCGCTCCCTCTTTCGTTGATTACTACATGAAGAAGTTCCCCGAGGATCAGTTCAACCACGAGGACTTCGTCGTTGTGTCTCCCGACGTGGGCTCCGTTGCCCGCGCCCGTAACTTCGCACAGAAGGTCCACATGGGCCTGGCCATCGTTGACAAGCGCCGCGCAAAGGCCAACGAGAGCGAAGTCATGAACGTCATCGGTGATGTGGCCGGCAAGACCTGCATCCTGTATGATGATATGGTCGATACCGCCGGTTCCCTGTGCAACGCTGCCAAGGCTCTGGTGGAAGTCGGCGGTGCCAAGGAAGTTTACGCCTGTGCTACCCACGGCGTTCTGTCCGGCCCCGCTTACGACCGTCTGGAGAACAGCGTCATCAAGGAAATGCTGTTCCTGAACACCATTCCCCAGGTGGGCAACACCCCCAGCGGCAAGATCAAGTTCCTGGACGTGGCTCCCATCTTCGCCCGTGCTATCGAGCACATCCACGGCGGCACTTCCATCGCTGATCTGTTCTAAGCCGTGATCTCTCAAAACGAAACCTGGCTGATCGTGGGCCTGGGCAATCCCGGACGGGAATATGCCCACACCCGACACAATGCAGGATTCCGTGCGCTGGATATTTTGGCTGAAAAACTGGGCTGCAAAGTAGATAAGATGAAGTTCCAGGGGCTTTACGGTCAGGCAAACTACCGTGGCCGGAAGCTTCTGCTGCTAAAGCCCCAGACCTATATGAACCTGTCCGGCCGCAGTGTGCTGCAGCTGTCTGCGTTCTTCCGGGTACCGCCAAAGAATATCATTGTACTGTTCGATGATATTTCCCTGGACCCCGGTCGACTGCGGGTTCGCTCTGACGGCTCTGCCGGCGGTCACAACGGCATCAAGTCCATCATTCAGGAATTGGGCTGCCAGGATTTTCCCCGGGTCAAGATCGGCGTGGGTGCCAAGCCCCACCCGGATTTCGACCTGGCTGATTGGGTTCTGTCCGGTTTTACCGCCCAGGAGGAGAAGGCATTGCAGCCTGCCCTGGAGCGAGCCGCAGATGCGGCGCTGGCGGTCATGGAATACGGCGTGCCGGAAGCTGCCAACCGTTTTAACGGAAGCAAGTAATCGAATAACCACGGAAAGGGGGTACTCTGCCCCCTTTCCGCGTTGTTACGTTGTTTGAAAGTTTGAATATGTTGGTAGGATAAATTGTTGCTTAGCGGCACAGACGCTGAATTGAAAACTGTAGTGTAAACAATAATTTATCTTATCAACCGCATGGGAGGAGACCTATGGAACAGCTCATTGACCTACTGAATACCATACCGGAATATGCGGCACTGTGCAAGGGCCTAGAGGACGGAAAGACTGCTGCCATCAGCGGCATCGGTCAGATCAACCGCAGCCATATTTTGGCCGGTTTGCGCCGTCACAGCAACCGACCCCTGGTGGCCATCTGCCAGGACGACATGGCCGCCAAGCGTCTGCAGGCGGAGCTGAAAGCCTTTTTGGGTGAGGAAGTACCGGTACTGCCCAGCCGTGAACTGACGCTCTATGACAGCGCTGTGGTCTCCCGTGCCTGGGAGCAGAAGCGTCTGCGTCAGCTGCATCAGTTGACACAGGGTCGGACACCGCTGCAGATCCTTTCCTGGGAGTCTTTGAGCCAGCGGACCATGCCGGTGGATGTGCTGCAGCATGCTGTTTTTACCCTGGAAGTGGGCAAGGAATATGCCATTGAGGAGATCTTCTCCGGCCTGACTCATGCCGGTTACAGTCGCTGTGCCATGGTAGAAGGCCCCGGTCAGTTTGCTGTCCGCGGCGGCATTTTGGACATCTACTCCCCTGCCGCCGACCAGCCTTTCCGCTGTGAATTTTTCGGCGACGAGCTGGATACCATGGGCTATTTCGATCCCGCCACCCAGCGTCGGACGGAAAATGTGGAATCCATGGTGATCCTGCCCATCGGCGAGACCCAGCCCCGGCTGCATCCCGAGGGTTTGGAGGGTCTTTGTGCCGATCTGCAGCACATGATTGCCCGGCAGCGCCGCCGCAAAAATCCCAACGAAGATCTGATCAAGACCCTGGAAAAAGATATTGAAAAATACCAAAACGGCATCAATAACCCAGCATCGGACCGGTATATGGCCCTGATTTATCCGGAAATGGCCACAGCCATGGATTACATTCCGAAGGATGCGATGGTGGTCCTGTGTGACCACAGCAGCCTTCACCGGGCAGCCCGGACCCGCACAGAGGAGATGGGCATGCAACTGGACAGCCTGCTGCAAAGCGGTTTGGTAGCCGGTGAATTGTGCGACTATGTGAGCCAGTGGGAGGATTTCTGCGGGCAGTTGGAAGGCCGGACGGTGGTGTATATGGACGCCTTCGGCGGCAGCGCCTACCCAGAGGAAAATCCGCCCAAGCTCCTGCTGCCCATGACCGCCAAACAGCTGCCCAGCTATGGCGGCAGCCTGGACACGGCAGCAACGGACCTTGCCCATTATCAGAAAATGGAATTCCGCACCCTGGTACTTTGCGGCACCCGGCGCAGAGCCGAACTTCTGCAGGAAATGCTGCGGGAAAAGAATCTTTCCGCCTTCTTGTGCATCCCTCTGACGAAGATGCCCGGCGAAGGCCAGATCTTACTGGCGGAAGGCAGCCTGCCCTACGGCATGGAATACCCCGCATCCAAGCTGGCGGTTTTGACGGAAGGCCAGCTGATGGCCAAGGCAGAACCCAAACGCAAGGCGAAAAAGACCGGCTCTACCAATCGGCAGAAGCTCAATTCTTTCACCGACCTTTCCCCCGGCGATCTGGTGGTCCACGAAAATTACGGCATTGGCCGGTTCGTAGCCATGGAGCAGATCAAGGTGGACGGTGCCGCCAAGGACTATATCAAGATCGCTTATCAGGGCTCTGACACCCTGTTTGTGCCCGCCACCCAACTGGACATGGTCAGCAAATACATCGGCGGTGGCGGTGAGGAATCCAACGTCAAACTCAGCAAGATCGGCTCTGATGCCTGGCAAAAAACCAAGACCAAAGCCCGGAAGGCCGCCAAGGACATGGCTGGCGAGCTCATCAAGCTCTATGCGGAGCGCAAGCGGCAGGAAGGTTTTGCCTTTGCTGCCGACTCTCCCTGGCAGCAGGAATTTGAGGACAACTTCCCCTACCCCGAAACCGACGATCAGCTGCGGTGTATCGCCGACATCAAGCGTGACATGGAAACGCCGACGCCGATGGATCGGCTGCTGTGCGGCGATGTAGGCTTCGGCAAGACGGAGGTGGCCCTGCGGGCGGTGATGAAGGCTGTGATGGACTCCAAGCAGGTGGCCATTTTGGTGCCCACCACGGTGCTGGCTCAGCAGCATTATCAAACTGCCGTCAGCCGTTTCCGCGGTTTTCCTGTGAATATCGATGTGCTCAGCCGGTTCCGCACCCCGGCACAACAGGCGCGCACCTTGCAAAGCCTGCGAGCCGGCACGGTGGATTTGATCATCGGTACTCACAAGCTGCTGCAAAAAACGGTGCAGTTCAAGGATCTTGGCCTGCTGATTGTGGTCGAGGAGCAGCGTTTCGGTGTCAGCCACAAGGAGCGGTTGAAGGAAATTTCCAAAGGCGTGGACGTGCTGACCCTGTCGGCTACCCCTATCCCCCGGACGCTGAACATGGCCCTTTCCGGCATCCGGGATATGTCCACCCTGGAGGAGCCCCCGGCGGATCGTTACCCCGTGCAGACCTATGTGATCGAGCACAGCAACGCCATCATTGACGATGCCATTCGCCGTGAAATCGAGCGTGGCGGCCAGGTCTACTATCTGCACAACCGGGTGGAGACCATCGACCAGTGCGCCAGCGCATTGAAGCGGCGGATCCCCGGCCTCAATGTAGCGGTGGCACACGGCAAGATGGGTGAAGAGGCCCTGGGCGATGTGATGCATGCCATGGCCGACGGCGAGATCCAGGTACTGGTGTGTACCACCATCATCGAAACGGGCCTGGACATTCCCAACGCCAACACCCTCATCATTGAAAACGCCGACCGCTTCGGTCTTTCCCAGCTGCATCAGCTCCGTGGCCGTGTGGGTCGTTCCACCCGCCACGCCTACGCCTACTTCACCTACCGCCCCGACAAGGCGCTGACGGAGATCGCCGAAAAGCGGCTGTCCGCCATCCGGGACTTTGCCGAATTCGGCTCCGGTTTCAAGATCGCCATGCGTGACCTGGAGATCCGTGGTGCCGGCAATCTGCTGGGTGCCGAGCAAAGCGGCCACATGATGAGCGTGGGTTACGATATGTATTTGAAGTTGCTGGATGAGGCCGTGCTGGAAGAGCGCGGTGAAGCTCCCAAGCTACCGGATTGCACCGCCGACCTGAATGTGACGGCCAATGTATCCCAGGATTATGTAGCACGTGGCGAGGAGCGAATGGACTTGTACCGCCGCATGGCGGCTGTCCGCACCCAGGCGGATGCCGACGACCTGCTGGATGAGATCGTGGACCGCTACGGCGAACCGCCCAAGGGTGTGCTGAACCTCATTGACATTGCCCTCTTGCGTGCCCAGGCACGGACCTGTGGCGTGCAGGACATCCGCCAGAAGGCCGGCGATGTATTCTTCACCATCCCCTCCATGAATTTCGAAGCAGTCAGCGCCGTTTGCGCCGACGATGACTACAAAAACCGTCTGTTCTTTGTGGCAACAGCAAAACAGCCCACCCTGCGGCTGAAGCTGCACAGCAGTGCCGACAGCCTGAAGCAGGCAAAAGCCTTCGTGGAGCGGCTGCAGAAATACTGTCAAATGTAAACAATCCGTCAATTTTCGCCGTCTTTTCCTGTTATAGAACGGAAAAACATTGCATTTCGGGAAATTTATGCTATAATATAGGGCAACAAACAGCATTTATGCGGATTTCCCGCTAAGAGATAGGAGTGAGTGATCGCTATGGGAAATGAATCGAATAACCGTCCCCAGAGCGCTGCCCGTCGGGCTTCTGCCCGGCATGTGGCCATGGTGAAGGCACGAAACAAGCGGATCATTATGCTGACCGTGGGTCTGTGCCTCTGCCTGGTGCTGGTGGCCGGTATCATCACCGGTGTGTATCTGCTGGGCAAGCCCAAGGATGACGGCAAGATCCTGGAAAATGTGGTGGTGGGCGGTGTGTCCATCGGCGGCTTGAGCCGGGAGGATGCGGAAAACGCCATTCGTTTGTCCATCGAGCCGGTGATCACCCAGCAGAGCATGCTGGTGCGGCTGGACAACAACACCCTGGAACTGACCCCCGACACGACCGGTATCCAGCTGGATGTGGACGATTTGGTGGAAGCGGCCTACAGCTATGGCCGTACCGGCACCCGGTTGGAGCAGAATCTTGCCCGGGCCCAGGCCAAGCAGCAATCCTACACCATCGCCCTGCTGCCCTATCTGCGTTTGAATCTAGGCGCCATCCGCTCTGCCGTTGAGGAATTCTGTAGCGGTTACAATGTGGAAATGGTCGATCCTGTTGTGACCATTGACGGTAATCGTCCCGAATACAAGCCCGGCTTCAGTAATAGCGCCGCACATCAGACGCTGACCATCGTCATGGGCTCTCCCGAGTCCGTTTTGGACCCCAACGAGCTATATTACGAAATCCTGGACGGCTACAGCCTGATGAACATGGAGATCGTCTATGAAATGCCGGTTCGGGTGGAGCCGGATGTCCCCAATGCCCAGGAGATTTTCGACACCTACTGCATTTCTCCTATGGATGCCATTTTGGATCCCCGGACCTATGAGGTCACCCCGGAAGTTTACGGCTACGGCTTCAATGTGTACAACCTGCAACGGCTCATTGATCGGGCTGACTACGGTGAGACCATCACCCTGACCCTGGGCTTCCTGATGCCGGACATCACCGCCAAGGATCTGACCGGCGGTCTGTTCCAGGATCGGCTGATTTCCTACACGGGCACCTGCAGCATCAGTACCAACAACCGCAATACCAACCTGGCCACCGCCTGCGCTGCCATCAACGGCCTGGTGATCAAGGCTGGCGAAAGTTTTGACCTGAATACCGCCCTGGGCCCTAGAACTACAGAGCGTGGTTATGCATCTGCTCCCACCTATGTGGGCAGCACCGCATCCGTCATCGGTGGTGGTGTTGACCAAGTGGCCTCGGTTCTGTACTACTGCGCACTGCGGGCCGGTCTGCAGATCGACACCCACAGCTACCATCTGTACGCCATGAGCTACACCCCTCTGGGCACCGATGCAGCCATGGGCAACAACGAAAATCTGGTCTTTACCAACAATACCTCCGATCCCATCCGCATTTTGGCTGAGGCTGAGGGCAGCAACGTAAAGATCACCTTCATGGGCACCCAGGAGAAATCCTACCTAATCGATATCGAAACAGAGATCATCGCCCAGAGCGATCCTGTGATTCTGTACCAGTCCATGCTTGCAGACAATGTCTACGGCTACAAGGATGGCGACATGATCCAGACCGGTCTGACCGGCTACCAGGTGATCGTCTATCTGTGCAAGTACAACAGCACCACTGGTGCGTTCATCTCCAAAGAAGTGCTGGCCCAAATCAACTATGAAAAGCGGGACATCATCATTATTCGAATCGAAAACGAAGCAGCATAAAAAGAACCCGGGAGGCGCCGCATCCCGGGTTTTCATTTTCGCCTTGGGGCAGGGATCCAGGGGGTATTCCACCAGGCCGCCCGTGCTATGCTCGATCTCGATGCTGTAGAGGAGGT
>JAZUBW010000023.1:0-9959 GCA_045638785.1 Faecousia sp. | reverse complement strand
GTACCTTCTCCCGGGGAGAAGGTACGCGGCTTCGCCGCTAATCTGCCCGGTAAACTAAAATTTAAAATTCTCCCCCACATTCTCCCGCCTATACATTGCAATTTGTCGAAATTTGTGTTATGATAATTTGTAGAGTTTGCCATAGGTAACCGCTCTCGGTTACCGGATACAGGAGAGAGAAACATGGGTGTTCTTACAACTTTGATTATTACGACTGCGCTGGCAGGTGTGGTGGGTACCGGCCTGGGCGGCCTCATCGGCGCCATGCTGCAAAAGGATTCCAACCGAACCGTCAGCCTGCTGCTGAGCTTTGCCGGTGGTGTGATGCTGAGCGTGGTGTGCTTCGACCTGGTGGTGGAATCCCTCGAGACCCAGGCAGGCCTGGGGTGGGTGGTTGGCTCCATCGCCTTCGGCGTGGCTGCCACATTCTTCTTGAATCACCTCATCGACAAAAAGACCAACCCGGAAGTGCCCCACATCGACGAAAACCACCCCAAAACCGCCGATGACCTGGACGAGCTGATCCACAGCGACCATCTGCGCCAGCACTATGCCCGCAATGACAGCAAGTTGGGCCTGTTCGTGGCCGGCATCGTCATGGCCAGCGCCATCGCCCTACACAATGTGCCCGAGGGCATGACCATCGGCGCTTCTTATGCCAGCAATAACGGTGCCATGGGCAAAGCCGCACTGACCCTGGCCATCCTCATCGGCCTGCACAACATCCCCGAGGGCATGGCTGTTTCCGTACCGCTGATCAGCGGTGGCATGGCTAAATGGAAATCCATTCTGATCACAGCCTCCACCGGTATCCCCACCATCATCGGTGCCCTGCTGGGCTATGCACTGGGCGAGATCGGCCCCCTGGGTCTGACCATGAGCCTGGGCTTCGCCAGCGGCGCCATGCTGTATGTTGTCTTCGGCGAGATCCTCCCCCAGTCCTATTTGATGTACCACAGCAAGCTGCCCGCCTTTTCCACCATCGCCGGTATCCTGCTGGGCCTGCTGATCATTTTCTGACACAAACCCCCCGGTTCTATGAACCGGGGGTTCTTTACAGCTGCACCGAAGGGAATCGGCTGCTGTCTGTATGGGGAATGAACTTGGCCGCCTGCATGCGGACGAGAAAATCCGGAATGGAAGCAAACTGCAGGCAATAGATATTTTCCGCCAAATACCGTGCCTCTTCCAGGCGGCCGTAGTCCAGCAGCAGTGCCTTTGCGCCATCCAAGGAACTATTGGGCAGTACCTTGTATTTCTCCCGGGGCAGATCCGGGAAAATGCCGATGGTAATGGCCGATTCCAGGTCGGAATGGGCAGCGAAAGCGCCTGACAGATAGCACTTGGACAAGTCTTCCCCGCTGACACCAGCCGTGTCCAGCAGGCAATCGACCATGGTATAGGCAGCCGCCTTGGTATCCAAATACTGGTGAATATCGGTCTGAGAAAAATACAACGGCGTTCCCGCAGCAGATTCCGCTGCCGTGGCGTAGACGGCGGCATATTCCTGTTCCTCCTGCAAAAATACGATCCGGTCGGAAGCCCCAGGCTCCAATTCTCCGGCCATGTTGATCCAGCCGTTGCGACGCATTTGCGCCAGCAGGTCGATAATGCCGCTGCCGCAAATGCCCACCGGCTTTTCGCCCCCAATGGTGGTGACGGACAAAACGCCATCTTCAATGCAAGCGGTGTCCACGGCACCGGGCGCTGCCCGCATGCCGAAGCGGCTGATATAGCCCTCCAGGGCCGGCCCTGCCGCACCGGCGCCGGCCACCAGCCAATCCCGGTTGCCGATCACCAATTCTCCATTGGTGCCAATGTCAAAAAACATACCCACTTCCGCCTGTTTGTGCAGCCCCACCTCCAGCAGACCGCTGACGATATCGCCGCCCACATAATTGGATGCCGCCGGCATGAAATACACCAATCCTCCAAAGTCCATCTCCAGTTCCCTGCCCCACAAAAAGCCGGGGTCTGTGGTAACCGGGGCGTAGGGAGAGGCAAAGGCGGTCCAGGCATCCAGGCCCAGCAAAAAGTGGATCATCACCGTATTGCCAGCTACTACCATCAAGCTGCTGCGGCGGACATCCACACCGCTACTTTCCGCAATACGGGAAAACAGCCGCTCAAAGGTCTCCACCGTGGCCCGCTGAAGCTGGTGGCGCTGGGCTTCTCCCTGCAGGCCAAAGGTAATGCGGGAGAGGATATCCGTGCCAAAGGCCACCTGGCCATTGACTTCCTTTTCCTCGGCGATCACTCGGCCGGAAACCAGGTCCAGCAGCTGCATGATGATGGTAGTGGAGCCATAGTCCACCGCCAGGCCATACTGCCGCTGCCGGGTGTCCCCCGCTTCTACATCCGTAACAGCCCAATCATATTCCCGATGCACCAGCGTCACCGTAATATCGAAACCGGCATCCCGGCACAACGGATAGAGCTTGCGCAGCACGGCCAAGGGGATCTCCACCCGGTCATAACCCAGGGTCTGCAGCGCCAGTTCGATCCGCTTCTGATCGCTGACAGGCAGCGCCTCGGTGGGCATCTTCAAACTAAGGTATTCTTTTTTACTGATCGCTTCCATGGAAGATACCTCCTTTTTGCTTTTTACACGATGGGGCCCTCGTAGGTGATGATGCCGCCGATGTTATGCACATTCCAGTAGCCCATGTCCCGCAGCTGCTCTGCAGCCTGGCGGCTTCGGACGCCGGAGTGGCAGTAGACGAACAGGGGCGTATCCTCCGCCACCGTGACCACATCCTCCAGCATCTGCAGGGGTACATTCAGGCTCTCGGGGATATGGCCATCCTCGTATTCCTGGGGCGAGCGCACATCCAGCAGCACCCCATTGGGTGTTGCCGCATACCGCCGCACACCTTCATTGATATCCGCTCTCTTAAACAATCCAAACATACAACCCGCTCCTTTCTTTTTTGTATGACCAGTATAGCACCTCATCCCCCTAACTTCTGTGACGACATCACCATAAAGGCGCAAAAAGAGGCTGTTGCAACGCAACAGCCTCTTCTTTTTATGTATTTAGGGACGGCTGACCTGGATCGTGGGAGCGAAATGGTTGTAGACCACCTGGTTCAGATAATCCACATATTCACCCACCAGTTCTTCGGTGCCCATCTCGGGGAAGGTCACGCCATTTTCCTGGGCATAGTGCTGACCCAGGGCACCCTGGCGGGCCCGGTCGATGCACATGTTCTTCAGGGCCTGGCGGCACTCGTCCAGGGACTTGCCCTCCATCCGAAGGGCCACCGGCATGGCAGCCTCCACGCTAAGACCAGCCTGGGCGGCAAAGCCTTCCACGCGGCCCATCATATGGTTGTGGAGCGCCTGGTACCAGGGATGGTTTTCCAGGTCCTCAAACTCAGTGTTTTCCATCATGGCCTTGGACACAATGCCCATGATGCCCCGGAACTTGCGCTTGCGCTGGCCCTCTGCCAGCTTGCCGAAGAGGTAGTCCTCCAGCTGGGCCAGGTTCTCCACCTGGGCAATGCCCAGCTGGGCCACATGGGCATCGGTCAGAGCAGGCACCTGCAGCCGCTTGACGGCTACAACGGTTGCCTCCACTTCCTTGCCGCAGTAGGGGATTTTCACCTGGCCACCGACGCACAGGCCGGGCAGACGGGCTTCCATATCGTCAAAATCCTTGCCCACATTGGCGTAGACCTGCTTCTGCTGGTCGGGATTCTTGGGGTCAACGAAAGACAGCTTCACTACATCGCCGTTTTCAACAGGGCCACCCACCGCTACAATGTCGGTAAAGCGGGTGGCTGCCCGGAACAGCTCGCCGTCCAGCTCTTCCCGGGTCACTTCCGCCTGCAGAAGGGCGGCAGGGATCTCGGTCTGGCGAAAATCATACAGCTTCTTGATCATACGGTCTCTCCCATGCTCTCCAGACACTGGGCAATGGCAATGGCCAGCTGGTCAGGGCAGGAGGTGCCGCCGTGGCACTCCACACCACGCAGGCGCTTGATGGCAGCCCGGGCCTCCAGGCCGTCAGCCAGAATGGCCACACCCTGGGTGTTGCCTCTGCAGCCGCCCTTGAAGCTCACGTTGAACACATGGCCGTCGATGATGTCAAAGCTGATCTCCGAGGCGCAAACGCCCTGAGTTTGGAAGGTATAATGCTTGTCCATAATATTTGTTCCTTTCCTGTATTAAATTCGTTCCACTTTCTATCATAGCATAAATTTTTGAAATATCCAATCTTTTCTTTGGATTTTTCAGAATAACAGCCTCAATTTTTCGTTTATCGTACTGTTGAAATACTATGGTAGGGCGGCCAGCCCCTTGGCCGCCGCACGCCGCAAAGCGGCGTAAAAGGCTTCCCCTGGGGGAAGCCTTGGTGCGATAAATCCCAATTTTGATCATTGGAAAAGGCCCCGGTTTTGCAACCGGGGCCTTCGACTTTTTACCTGTTACGACTTACGGGACATAATCAGTTTTCGGTGCCCTTGAACAGGCCAGCGGTGGTGCCGCTGCTGCTCAGGCTGATCTTGCTGCTAGAGTAGCGCAAATAGTAGCTGCCCACCTTCACCTTGCCACCGCTGAGGGAAACAGTGGAGGAGTTGCTGGTGCTGATGGTCAGAGTGGGCGTGGAGTTCCAGCCCCACCAGCTGTTGTTGGGCTGTGCGTACAGATAATAAGTCTTGCCATTGCTCTCGTAGCTGAGCTTCTTATCCTTGTAGGTCCAGATCAGATCCTCGGTGATCTCGGAAGTGATCTCGTTCCTGGAAACGGTGACACGCACCGCAGAGATGGTGTTGTTCTTGTGGCTCAGAGCATAGTACTTGTTGCCGGAGACCAGGGTGATGACGTACTGGCCGTTGCTGAGGGAAGAAACCTTCACATAGCTCATCTCCACCTCCAGCTTTTCGCTGTAGCTGTGGCCGCAGACACAGGTGTAAACCATGTAGCCGTCCACTTCCTCAGAGGTGTAGCGGTGGCCCAGGGCAGCGGTCTGGTTGGCGGTGTAGCTGTGGCCGCAGGCGCAGGTGTAGGTAGTGTAACCGGCTGCGGTGCAGGTGGGAGCGGTCACAACAGCGTTGTAGTCGTGGCCCAGAGCAGCAACCTGGTCAGCGGTGTAGCTGTGGCCGCAGGCGCAGGTGTAGGTGGTGTAACCGGCTGCGGTGCAGGTGGGAGCGGTCACAACAGCGTTGTAGCTGTGACCCAGGGCTGCCACGAATTCCGCAACATAGCTGTCGCCGCAGTTGCAGATATAGGTGGTGTAGCCGACCTCAGTGCAAGTGGGGGCAGTGATCACGGGCAGGTAGCCGTGGCCGGTGGCAGCGATGACCTGGGAGTAAGTATCACCGCAGGCGCAGGTGTAGATGATGGCGCCGTCCTGGGTGCAGGTGGGAGCCACAGTGGTAGCGGTATAGACATGCGCACCGGTAGCGGGGATCACCTCGGTGTAGCTTTCGCCACAGTGGCAGGTGTAGACGGTCTTGCCGTCCTTGCTGCAGGTGGGCTCGGTCACAACGGCCTTATAGGTATGGCCCAGAGCGGCCACGAAATCGGCAACATACTGGTCACCGCAAGCGCAGGTATAAGTGGTGAAGCCTTCCTCGGTGCAGGTGGGAGCAGTCACCACAGCGGCGTAAACATGAATGCCGGTGGCAGGGATGGACTCGGTGTAAGTATCACCGCAAGCGCAGGTGTAGGTGGTGTAGCCTTCCTCGGTGCAGGTGGGCTCCACAGTAACGGCAGCATAAACATGCTCGCCGGTAGCGGGAATGACCTCGGTGTAGCTTTCGCCGCAGTGGCAGGTGTAGACGGTCTTGCCGTCCTTGCTGCAGGTGGGCTCGGTCACAACGGCCTCATAGGTATGACCCAGAGCGGCCACGAAATCGGCAACATACTGGTCACCGCAGGCGCAGGTATAAGTGGTGAAACCGTCCTCGGTGCAGGTGGGTGCAGTGACGACAGCCTGATGGCTGTGGCCCAGGGCTGCGATCACCTCGGTGTAGGTCTCGCCGCAGGCGCAGGTGTAGGTGGTGTAGCCAGCCTCAGTGCAGGTGGGCTCCACGGTAACGGCGGCATACACATGGTTGCCGGTAGCGGGGATCACCACAGTGTAGGTATCGCCACAATGGCAGGTGTAAACGGTCTTGCCGTCCTTGCTGCAGGTAGGCTCGGTGACAACAGCCTTGTAGTCATGGCCCAGGGCTGCAACACGGTCTGCGGTGTAGCTGTGACCGCAAGCGCAGGTGTAGGTGGTAAAGCCTCCCTCGGTGCAGGTGGGAGCGGTGACGACAGCCTTGTAGCTGTGGCCGGTGGCTGCGATCTCTTCCACGACGGTGTGACCGCAAGTGCGGCAGACAGAGGTCTTGCTGCCGTTTTCGGTGCAGGTAGCTGCCACGACGGTCACTTCATAGCTGTGGTTGCCGGTAGCGGGGATGGACTCGGTGTAGCTGTGGCCGCAGTTGGCGCAGGTATAGACCTTGCTGCCGGCCTGGCCGCAAGTGGCATTGGTCTCGACGCAGGTGTACTTGTGGCCCAGAGCAGGGATGACCTCCACGGTCTTTTCGCCACAGGCGCAGGAGGTGGTCACAGAGCCAGCCTGGGTACAGGTTGCTGCCACGGTAACGGTCTGGAAGTTATGGGTATGGGCATTCTCCTCGGTCTCAACGAACACAACCAGCCAGTTGTTCATAGAACCGACCTGGGAGCTGTTGTAGGACTGGAAGTTGGAGCCGGTGTAGCGAACGGGGTAGTAGTTGCCGGAGGTAGCGCGACGGACAGACAGGACCTGGATGCCGTTCTTGGTCTCCAGGCTCCAGTTGCTGTAGCTGCCGGCGGAGCTGTTAACAGAGATAGCGGAACCGGTGCTGCCGCTGACAGACTTGGCAGAACGCAGATACTTGCCGGTTTCGGCGTTGGTCAGACGGAACTGGCCGCTGTTGGCTGCAGCGACCCAAGCCATGGACAGATCATCGCTGACGATGTATGCGCCGTTGGCATCGGTCTTGACGGTAACGCCCACAGCATTGGCATTGCTGCCGATGGCGAAGGTGCCCACGCCACTGCCGTTAAAGCCATAGTTGACCAGCATATAGCGCTTACCGGCCTCAATGGTGGTAGCCAGACGCCAGATCTTGCCGGAGGCTTCGGGTTCCTCGGGGGTCTCAGGCTCTTCGGGCTCGGAAGGCACGGTGGGTTCGGAGGGCACAGTGGGTTCGGAGGGTTCGGTAGGCTGCTCGGGCTGTTCGGGCTGAGTGGTGACGGCATGGTCACGGGAAACAGTCACATTGAGGGCATAACTACCGGTGTACACGCCGGTATTGGTGTAGGTAACATACTGGATGGAATCCTCATAGATCACAACGGCCATCACCGTATTCCGGCGGGTGCCGGAGGAGGAGTAGGAGCCGGTGGAGGTAGGCTCGGTGTAGCCGGCGCAAACGTGGGCAAAGTTCAGCACCACATTCTTGGCATTGCCGCTGCTGTCGGAGCAGACGGACATGGTGCTGCCCTTGGCATAGTAGTAGTCGGATGCCTTGTCGTACTTGTGGTTGTGGCCGAAGAAGTAAGCAACGTCCATGTTCAGAGCCACTTCGTTGATGGCAGTGGCCCACAGATAAGCATGACCATTGTCGTTACGGTTGTCCAGCAGGGGCTGATGAGCCACAATCAGCAGAGGCTTGCTCTGATCCAGCTTAGCCACAGCAGCCTTGAACGCTTCAATGTGCTCCTTGACCTGGTTGGTGCTGTACAGGCCTGCCTTGTAACGGTCGTTGGTGCTGGTGTCGGCCATGCTCAGCAGGAAGACGTAGTAGTTGTCATCGTCGGCATTGCCGTAGATACCGTCGTTACCGGCACCGTAGGTCAGATGGCTGGTCTTATCCAGCAGGGTCTTGTCATCTTCCTGCAGGGCATAACGGTCATGGTCGGACCAAACATAGTGGACGGGCATATCAGCATCGCCCAGGGCATTGCGAATGTAGCCGGTGATGGTGCTGGTGTAGCCGGTGTACTTGCCGCTGTCTTCATTGACAGAGAAAGCATCACCGCCGCTGAATACGGCAGAAATGGGCAAGCCGGAATTTTTTAGAGCGCCAAAAATATTAGCAACATTGCTCTGCTTGTAGTTATTCTTATTGGTATGCAGGTCAGTGAAGATGACGGCTGCATCGATCGGGGTCTTGCTGTCAGCGGCCAGAGCGCTCATGGGGATCAGAGAGAACACCATGACGAACACCAGCAGGGCTGCAAGCATTCTCTTTACATTGGCTGTCAGTTTCATAGTAAGAATCTCCTTTTCTTTTTATTTTTGGTTGCGGGATTTTCTTGTTTGTGTACGCGCAGCAGTTCGTGACGGCTGCCGTGTCACCTCCAATGTGTTCCGTTTTGGTAAGCAACGCTTACTTTTTACCCTTAAGAAAAGTTAGCACCGCTTACTTTTTACTAAAAAGAAAAAAGTTAGCATCGCTAACTATCGGGTTAAAAATAGGAGTTAGCACCGCTAACCATGAAATCATTATATGCATGCCCGGCCAAAAAGTCAACAGCCATTTTGCCGATTTATTTCCCAAATTTTCTTAAATTTTTTGTAAATATTATCCAATTTCTCCCTTTTTTTCTCCATATGCCTCCACCGCTGTATTGACACGTGTGCATACATACAGTATAATTCAAAGCAGATTATCGCCCAAACAAGGAGGAAAAGCCATGCCTAAAAAGCGGGACACCGACCTGCGGTCCGATCTGATCCTGGCCGGTATTGATGAGATCAACACCTACGGCGCCAATGACTTTTCTGTCCGCCGTGTGGCCAAAGCCTGCAATGTATCCACCGCCGCTCCCTACCGGCATTTTGCAGACAAAAAAGAATTCATCAGCGCCATCATTGACTTTGTTAACCAGCAGTGGGCTGTGGAGCAGGATCGGGTGCTGTCAAATTGCTCCAACGATCCCCGGACCCGGATGGTGGAAGTAGCCACCTCCTATCTGAAATTCCTCATGGAGAAGCCCTACTACCGGCAGATCCTCATGATGAAGAACGCCGATTTCGACAATCTCTACCACCGCAAGCCCGGCGAGATCAACAGCCGCACCCAGCAAATCATGGCCTCCGTCAAAGAAGCCTACAATCTCAGCGATGAGCTTTGGGAGCGAAAAGCCCTGGCCGTCCGTTCTCTGCTGTTCGGCTCGGTGTTCCTCTTCGACTGCGGTGAATTTACCTACAACGAGCGGACATTGGAGCACATCCACTTCCTTATCAACCAAACCTTTGAGATTCCCTAAAATACCAACACCATATTCAAGGGCTTGTTGCGTTTCTTCGCAGCAAGCCCTAAACTTATGCAATTTTCTACATACTGCGGATATGGGGGCTGTTCGTGGCCGCCCTTGGGCGACGGATCGTCGCCCCTACAGATTCTCTTCCGCCTTTTTCCTTTCCGGCCAAACTGCGGCATTGCTTTTTCCGAAAAAAAGCAGTATACTGGTGGATGAAATCAGAAAAAGAGAGGTAACTGTCTATGTCCCATCCCGAAAAGGCGGAAGCGATCTATAACGCCAAGTCCCTGGGCAAAACCAAGGTTCTGATCCTGGGCCTGCAGCATATGTTCGCCATGTTCGGTGCCACGGTGCTGGTTCCTGCCATCACCGGCCTGGATGTTTCCACCACCCTGCTGTTCGCCGGTCTCGGCACCCTGCTGTTCCATTTGATCTCCGGCATGAAGATACCTGCCTTCCTGGGTTCTTCCTTCGCCTTCCTGGGCGGTTACGGCCTGGCAACCGCCAGCGGTCAGGAAATTCCTCTGACCTATTCCAGCTTCGGCGTAGCCGTGGCCGGTCTTGTGTACCTGGTGCTGGCCCTGTTCTTCAAGGTCTTCGGTGCCAAGAAGGTCATGCGCTTCTTCCCGCCCATCGTCACGGGCCCCGTGATCATCGCCATCGGCCTGACCCTGTCCGGCACCGCCATCCAGAGCTGCTCTGCCAAC
>JAZUBW010000022.1:0-14285 GCA_045638785.1 Faecousia sp. | reverse complement strand
GGGATGCGCCGCATCCCGGGTTTTCATTTACGCTTTGGGGCAGATATCCAGGTGATATTCCACCAGGCCGCCGTTGCTATGCTCGATCTCGATGCTGTAGACCAGGTCCACATTACCGCCGTGGCTGCCCAGATTGGCTTCGATCTGCTTGGCGCAGACCGTGATCAGCAGGGCACCAAATTCCATCTGATACAGGGAATCATGGCAAATACCTTCCCGAAAGACCATCTCCGAACGCAGTTTGCCGGTCCTGCGCAGGATCACCTTATCCTGCTCTATACGGAAGGTGGTGGTGACACCGGCAAGGCCCGTCAGTTCGCTCTCTTCATAGCAGATATTCCAGCCATTGTCGGCAAATTCCAGGGTGCCCTCCGTGACCAGTTCGATCACTTCCGGCTCCTGCTCCGGATAATACTGCTTGCCGCACAGGGAAAGAACCACCGGTTGCATCATTTGCAGGCCTCCAGCGCCAGCTCCAGCAGCTTATCCAGCAGCTGGCTGTAGGGAATGCCGCTGGCTTCGAACAGCTTGGGGTACATGGAAATGGAGGTAAAGCCGGGCAAGGTGTTGATCTCATTGAAGACCACCCGGTTATCGGCATAGGTAACAAAGAAGTCCACACGGCTCAGGCCCTGGCAGCCAATGGCGCTGTAGATCTTCACAGCGGCATCCCGGACCTGCTCGGCCACTTCCTCGTTAATACGGGCGGGAATGTAGGCCACAGAGGTATCTGTGATATACTTGGCATCATAGTCATAGAAGTCGGCGCCGGAGTCGATCTCACCGCAGATAGAGGCCATGGGGCTGCCGTTGCCCATAACGGCCACTTCCACTTCCCGGCCGGAAATGAACTCCTCCACCAGCACCTTCTCATCGAAGGCAGCAGCAGCAAACAGAGCCTTTTCCAGGCTGATGCGGTCGGTCGCCTTGCTGACACCCACAGAAGAGCCGGTGCCGGCGGGCTTGACGAACATGGGGTAGGCAAAGCGGCTCTCCAGCTGATCCAGGATCAGCATGCTATGGTGCTGCAGTTCAGTGCGACGCACCAGCTGCCAGGCAGCCTGGGTCTGGCCGATCTGATCCACCACCACCTTGGTCAGGGTCTTATCCATAGCCACCGCAGAGGCGGACACATGGGGGCCCACATAGGGAATACCGGCGATCTGCAGCAGGCCCTGCATGGCGCCGTCCTCGCCGTTTTCGCCATGGAGCACCGGGAATACCACATCCAGGGGCTGGCGCTGCACGCCTTCCTTGGTGAAGCACAGCAGACCATGGCCACGGACGGGAGAGATGGTCACAGGCAGATTTTCGGGGCATGCCTCCCAAGCGCCACCGGGCAGCAGGGAGTAATCCTGGCTGCCAAAGAGATACCACTTGCCTTCCTTTGTGATACCAACAGGGAAAATTTCGTACTTTTCACGATCCAGGTTGTTCAGAACGGACTCAGCAGAGCGCAGGGAAACCGCATGCTCCGGGCTCATGCCGCCAAACAGGACGCAAACATTCAATTTATTCACAGGTTATTTCCTCTACTTTCAGCATTTTTCCCATCGCTCACCGCTTCTGCAGCAGGGCCTCGCCGGCGCGGTAAATATCGCCGGCGCCAACGGTCAGGATCATATCGCCGGGCTGGGCGATGGAAGCCAGGTACTCCGTCACTTCCGGCAGGGTCTGGCAATAGACGGAGCCGGGGATCTGTTTCTGCAGGTCCAAAGAGGAGATGCCCAGCAGATTGCGCTCACGGGCAGCGTAGATCTCAGCCAACACCACCACATCTGCCTTCTTCAGTTCCCGGACGAAGTCATCAAAGAGGGCGTGGGTACGGGTATAGGTATGGGGTTGGAAGGCCATCACCACACGGTGGTTACCAAGGGTGCGGACGGACTCAATGGTAGCTCGCAGTTCATCGGGATGGTGGGCATAATCGTCATAGACCTGGGCGCCGTTGTATTCGCCCTTATACTCCATGCGGCGACCGGCGCCGTGGAAGGTAGCCAGGCCCTCAGCCACGGCCTTGCCGTCGATACCCAGCTTCCAGGCCGCTGCAGCGGCTGCCAGGGCATTGAGGGCATTGTGCTTGCCCAGCACGCCCATATCCAGGTGGCAATAGACTTCGCCGTCGCAGACCACATCGAAATGCCGCCAATCGGGGCACATGTTCTGCGCAGTGACCCGGTTACCGGGATTCAGGCCGAAGGTGATCACATCCAAGCCTTCCATGGCCTCCACAGTGTGAGCATCGTCACCGTTGGCAATAACACCGCCGGTGGACAGCTCCGCAAACTTATGGAAGGATGTTTGGACAGCAGCCAGGTCCTTGAAGTAGTCCAGGTGGTCGGCCTCCACATTCAGCACCACCGCCAGGGTGGGGAAGAAATTCAGGAAAGAGTCGCAGTACTCGCAGCTTTCCAGCAGGATGGTATCGCCGTGGCCCACCCGGTGGCCGGCATGCAGCAGGGGCAGGTAGCCACCGATCATGACAGTGGGATCCTTCTCGGCTGCCATTAGAATATGGGTCAGCATGGAGGTAGTGGTGGTCTTGCCGTGGGTTCCGGAAACGCAGACAGCGTTGCGGTAGGCGCGCATGATCTCTCCCCAGGCCTGGGCACGCTCAAACACAGGGATACCGGCAGCCCGGGCAGCGGCGATCTCGGGGTTGTCATTATGGGCGGCAGCGGTGCGGATAACGCAGGCAGCGCCTTCGATATTCTCGGCCCGATGGCCAATGGCCACATGGATACCCTTGGCGATCAGTTCATCGGTGGAAACAGAGGAATTCATATCCGAGCCGGTGACCCGAAGGCCCATACCCTGCAGCACCAGGCCCAGAGGGCGCATGGAAACGCCGCCGATGCCCACCAGGTGCACATGGTTGCCGGGACGGAGATACTCAGCCATAGAAGTGGTTCGATCATTCATAACAGAAACACCCTCCAATGTAAATTTCTCATTAACTTATACATTATACTATATTTTTTCAGTATTTACAACTGTAAATGTTGCCAAATCTTGCAGATTTGGCGGTATTTTCCTGTGAAATAGTGAAAAACAGGGCCGTCGGCCCTGTTTTTTTATTTGGTCAGCGATTTTTGACGCAGAACGCCTTCATAGAGGCCATCCTTGCAGAAACCGGCCTCCACATAGCCCCGGCTCGTGTAAAAGTGTTCCAGGATCTTGTTGCCCACGGCAGAATCCAGGCGCATGTATTGTTTTCCCATGCGGCCGGTATATTCCTCCGCCATTTGCAGGAAGATGCTACCGGTTCCAGCTTTATCCACCCGAGAGGCCAAATGATGCAGGTAGAAGGCAGATTCCGGGTCGGGCCAGCGCTCATCCTCATGGAACAGCGCACCCACGCAGACGATCTCCCCGGTGGCCCGCTCTTCCAGGACGAACAACTCCTCCAGCTGCCGGCGCTGCTCGTAGTAGCCCAGAGGATAGCGCTCATCGTATTTGGTTGTGTTCCACTGGCGAATGCCCACGGTGTCCATCCAGGCCACCCGGCCCATAATCAGCGCAAACACGGCAGGGATCTCCTGCTTCGTCGCCTGTCTGAAAATGTAAGTTTCCTCCATGATCTTCCCTCCCCTATTTTTCCTCATTATAACACAGATCTTCATAAAAGGAAAGAGAAAAAGCAGGGCCCGCAGGCCCTGCTCAGTTCGACAAATTGGAATTGTTCAAGCTCTTCAACTTAATCATCCTCAGTTTTGCAAAAACTAGGACGGACATTGACGAGTTTTCCATTTATATGACCTATAGTCCATTTTGTGTCCAATTCTGCTTTTTCAAAAATCATTTTCCCTACATAGATTCTTGACTTCATACCTTTTTCATCTAAAACAAATATATATTTTCCAAATACATTTCTCTGCTTCTTAACTAAAATTCCTCGGACTTCTTTATATCCCTTCACCATATACATCACCTGAGATTATCAAATTCAAGTTTGTCGAACTAAATTATACTCTCAATTTTGATAATTTTCAAGGCAATAGCAAAAAGAAAGTGCCGTCTTTTGACAGCACTTTCTTGCTATTTCGATCAATCCAGGGGCTTCATGGTGGGGAACAGGATGACCTCGCGGATGGAGTCGGTGCCGGTGAGCATCATGACGCAGCGGTCGATGCCCATGCCCATGCCGCCCGTGGGAGGCATGCCGTATTCCAGGGCGTTGATAAAGTCGTCGTCCATCATCTCGGTCTCGTCGTCGCCACGCTCACGCTGCTCCACCTGCTTCTGGAAACGCTCCTTCTGGTCGATGGGGTCGTTCAGCTCGGAGTAGGCATTGGCCAGCTCGGAGTGGCAGACAAACAGCTCGAAACGCTCGGTGACTCTGGGGTCCTTGGGAGAGCGCTTGGTCAGGGGGCTGACCTCCACAGGGTACATGGTGATGAAAGTAGGCTGGATCAGATGCTCCTCGACACGCTGGTCGAAGCAGGCGTACAGGGCATTGCCCCAGGTCTTCTCGGCGGCATCAGCCAGCTCCACGCCCTTGGCGTTGGCAGCAGCAACAGCCTCGGCATCGTCGGTGATGGCATCGAAATCAATGCCCAGGTACTCACGGACAGCCTCCACCATGGACATTCTGCGCCAATCAGGAGCCAGATTCACCTTTTCGCCCAGCCATTCCACCTCGTAGGTGCCCAGGATCTCCATGGCGGCGCCGGAGAGGATGCCCTCGGCGATGTCCATCATATCGTGGAAATCAGCATAGGCCTGGTACAGCTCGATGGAGGTAAACTCGGGGTTGTGCTTGGGGTCCATGCCTTCGTTACGGAAGATACGGCCGATTTCGTAGACACGGTCCATGCCGCCCACGATCAAACGCTTCAGAGGCAGCTCGGTGGCAATACGCATGAACATATCGATGTCCAGGGTATTGTGGTGGGAAACGAAGGGAGGGGCGGAAGCGCCGCCGGCAATGGTGTTCAGAACAGGGGTCTCCACCTCGATGTAGTTCATGTTGTCCAGGTACTGGCGCATGAACTTGATGAACTTACTGCGGACGATGAAGTTCTGCTTGACCTCGGGGTTGACCATCAGGTCCACATAGCGCTGACGGAAGCGGATCTCCTTGTCGGTCAGGCCATGGAACTTATCGGGCAGGGGCAGCAGGGCCTTGGACAGCAGGGTGATGGAGGTAGTGCGGACGGAGATCTCGCCGGTCTTGGTGGTGAACACTTCACCCTCAGCGCCCACGATGTCGCCGATGTCATTCTTCTTGAAGCGGTTGAACTCCTCCTCGCCCATCTCGTCGATCTTGACGAAGAGCTGAATGCGGCCGGTATTGTCCTGCAGATCGCAGAACAGCACCTTGCCCATGCCGCGCTTGCTCATGAGGCGGCCGGCCACACGGACGGTCTTGCCCTCAAAGGAAGCGTAGTCTGCCTTGATGGCAGCGGAGTCGGCATTGAAATCAAACTTGGTGATGTGGAAGGGATCACGGCCCTCGGCCTGCAGAGCGGCCAGCTTGTCCCGACGAACCTGGACCTGGTCCAGGAGGGACATTTCTTCCTGGGGTACATACTTTGCCATAGCTTAGCCCTCACGAGAGACGCTGACGACCTTCATGGTGAAGGTGCCGGCAGGAGCGGAGAAAGTGAAGCTTTCGCCGGCGGCCTTGCCCACGATGGCACGGCCGAAGGGAGAGTCGTCACTGAGCTTGAACTGCATAGGGTTGGCTTCCTGGGAACCGGTGATGCGGTAGGTGGTCTGCTTGCCGCTCTGATCCTCGACGACCACGGTGCAGCCCAGGCCAACACGGCCGGTGGCCTCGTTCTCGTCCTCGATGATGACGGCATGGGACAGGACATCCTCGATTTCGGCAATGCGGCCGTAGAGCTTTGCCTGCTCGTTCTTGGCAGCATCGTACTCAGAGTTTTCGGACAAGTCACCGTAGGAGCGGGCTTCGGCGATCATAGCGGCGATCTCACGCTCACGGGTGGTCTTCAGATAATTGAGTTCCTTTTCCAGTTCTGCCAGGCGCAAACTGGTAATCTTAAATTCTTTTGCCATATTTACATATCCTTTCTCAGATAAAAATATCGATAGCTCCCAACATTATAGTGGATTTTTTCCATTCAGTCAAGGGATTTTTAGAACTTTTTATGGCAATTTGCTTCCATCCTTGACAAAGCGGCCCGGGTATACTAATATAGTTAGATAAGTACAAAAGAAAGAGGACCCACTTATGCGTAAGTTTACAGCGATTTTCCTGGTTTTGGTGTTGGTTTTCGGCATGTTTGGCTGTTCCAACGGCAAAAATCAGAACAAAAAGCCCGACTTTTCTGTTTCCGATCTTCTTCTCTTCAAGGCCGGGGAGATCGCCCGGCAGATTGGCATGCGGGCAGAAAAAGACTATATGACCGCCCTGGACCTGCCCACGGATGTGGCTTCTGTTGTGGGCGTTTTTGAGCAGGCTGTCACCGCCGATCCGGTCAACGCCAAAGTGCAGACCGGCGTGCTGAAGTCCCTGCCCCAGGACATCACCCAGATGTGCAGCCATTTTGCCGGCACCAACAAGCTGGCCGGCTGCAGTGCGCTGGTGTTCAGCGATCAGATCTTTATGGCCGCAAAGCTGGAAGCACCCACTGCCGTTTATCTGCGCTACAGCGATGAATGCCATTTCATCGTGGTGTTTACACCTCTGGGGGACAATCTGGCATCGGTCTGGGGCTATCCTCTGTATGCGAAGGTTGCCGAAAAGGTGCTCAAGACCTACTTCTCCGGTGCCCAGGAGCTGGATGCAAAGCAGATCCAGACTGCCTGCAAAGCCGGTTCCAAGGGCATTTTCCAGGCGCAATGTACCGACCAGAAGACCAATGTCGGTTACTATACCCAGCTGGTCACCACCATTTTCAAGCAGGCAAAGCCCTTGAGCCCCCAGCAGATCAGGGCATATACCACCGATCAGAAGATCGTCGCCCAGGTGACGACCCTGTCCCAGCACATGTCCAACGGCGTTCAGGCCCTGCAGGTCTACCGCTTCCCTTCCCGCATGGAGGCCCAGGTCGATAAGATTCTGGAACACTCCAGCTACAGCCAGGAACTGCGGGCCTACACCCGCCAGCAGTTGTATCTGTCCTTCCCGCAGCAGTTGTGCGCCCGCTACGGTGAGGATTGGGCCGTCGTCAGTTCCATCCTGTCTTCCGCAGTAAAGACAGACCATATGAGCGCCACCGCCAGTGCAAAAGAAGAGCCGGTGCTGGTGCTGGTCAATCTCAGAGGCGGTACCTGCCTGCTGGTCAGCGTTTATCCCGGCCCTCACCAGACCTATCTGTATCGGTATGCGGCCATCCCCGTTCCCTATCCGGAAGCCATCAACATGCTCTCCGGCATGGGTGCCACCAAGATGAAATAATGCAAAACGCCGACAGGAACAGTTCCTGTCGGCGTTCTTTTATTTATCTCAGTGCTTCGATAGCAGCCAGGATCTGGGGATCTTCCATGGGATCCAGGGTGCCGGCATAGATGGCGGCTGCAGTTGCCTCATCCACCGCCACGGGAACATCAGGGACAATGCCCACACCCTCCAGGCACGTGCCACTGGGGGTAAAATACTTACCGATGGACAAACCCACGGCAGAGCCATCTGAAAGCTGGTAGGTCACCTGGAAATGGCCCTTGCCGCTGGTGGCTTCACCCACCACGGTGGCCCATTGGTATTCCTGCAAAGCTGCGGCAAAAAATTCCGCAGCAGAATAGGAGCTGCCGTTGACCAGCACCGCCATAGGCAGCTGCAGGCAATCGGCATCGGAGCGGCTGATCTCCTCCTTGCCGGTGTAATCCAAAGTGTGGAATATCTCACCCTCCGGCAGCAGGTAGTCCAGGAGTTTCACCATCTCGTTGGCATATCCGCCGCCGTTGAAACGCACATCGAAGATCAGTGCCACCGCACCCTGGTCCATCAGGCTCTGGACAGCCGCTTTGGACTCATTGAAGCAATTGGCATTGAAATTTTCGATGGTCACCAAGCCAATATTACCTTCCAGCATTTGGGCGGAAGCCACCACGTTCTTGACGGTATTGCGCTCCACGATGAACGTTTTTTCCTGCTGATCCCGCAGGACAGTGATCTTGACCTTTGTGCCGGCCTCACCCTTAACCAATGCCTTTCCCTCGTCCATCGGCATGCCGGCGATGGGGGTACCATCGACTGCCACGATCACATCACCTGCCAAAAGTCCCACTTCCTCCGCAGGACCGCCCTCGGACACTTTGACGATGAGATAACCCCGCTCGTCCCCCTGGATGGTAACACCTATGCCCACATAGGCATTGTCCTTCTGCTCCTGGTAGGCGGCAAATTCGTCAGCAGGGATATAGTAACTCCAGTTGTCACCCAGCGCATCCACCATGGCATGAGCGGCGGCATCCTCCAGGTCGGCGGCATCGGCGCCGTTGATATAGCGCTGCAGCAGAAGATCCCGAAGCTGCTCCAGCTTGGTATAATGCTCCGGGGTTCGGGTCAGGCAGAGGGTAAGGCCCACCGCCACAGCGGCTACCAGAAAATAGGATAAAACACGAAGTATTTTTTTGAGCATACTGTCACCTCATGAAAATGTTTCCCACAGCCCTTACGGCTGTGGGAAACGATGTCATTCTTTTACGTAATAAAGGGGATCGACCCACTCGCCATTGTGCTTGATGCCAAAGTGCAGATGGTAACCGGTAGATCTGCCGGTGGTACCGACATAGCCGATGATCTCACCGGCCTCCACATGCTGGCCAACCTTGACTATGTAACGGGTCATATGCATGTAAATGGACAGGTAACCGTCGCCATGGTTGATGCTGACATAGTAACCTGCACCGTTGTGCTGGTAGCTGGCCGTGGTGACCAGGCCGGCACGGGTGGCATAAATAGGCGTATTCTTGGGGGCTGCAAAGTCAACGCCGTTGTGGTATTTCTGCTCACCGGTAAAGGGATCGGAGCGCCAGCCAAAGCGGCTGCTGATGACATAGTTTTTGGTGGGAGTGTACCAGGTGATGCCATTGACCGTTTTGGTCTTATGGCCCTTGGCAGCCGTCGTGGTGGGTGCCACGGAAGTGGCCAGCCACTCCTTATACTTGGCATCGTCAAAGTCCTTATTGGCCTGATCGATCGCATCCATCACGTCCTCGATCAGCTTCTCGCCTTCCTCCAGCAGCTTCTCGTACTCACCGCCGGCGGCCATCAGCTCATAGAGCATGCGATCCACTTCGTTGCTCTTTTCTTCCATCTGCAGCTGACTCTGGATCAGCGCATCCTTTGCCACATTCAACTGCTGCTTCTGCAGTGCCAGATCTGCACGGGTCTGCTCCACCTGCTGGGCCAGTTCCCGAATCTGCTCCATACGGTTGCGGTCGGACTGGGCGATCTCAGCGATCATGGCCAGCCGGTCCAGCAGATCGGAAAAACTGTTGGCCTGGAAAATAACGGACCAGTAGGATACATCGCCGTTTTCCTCCATGGCACGAACGCGCTCCCGGTAAGACTCCTGCAGCTTTTCCAGTTTGGACTGGGCTGCATCCAGCTGATCCTGGGTATCGGCGATCATCAGGTTATAGGCAGAAATGGTCTGGTTGATGGTGACGATCTGCTCGTGCAGCAGCACGATCTGCTGATCCAGCGTATCCTTACGCTCCACCATGGCCCGGATTTCCTTGTTATTCTCCTCCAGTTTCTTCTCCAGCTCGTCCAGCTTCTTCTGCTGATCTTTATATTCCTTTTCCAGTTCCTCGATCTGCTCGGCAATCTCACTGGAGGAAGCTGCGCCGGCAGAAGTAGCGAACAGGCTCAGCAACAGACTCAGCAGAAGAACCGCAGCCATGATACCAGCCAGGATCGTTACCATTTTTTTAGAATTGTTCATTTTGCTCTCCTTTATACGTTCAGGAACTTACGGATGGAACTCCAACTGCCCACCACGCCTACAAAGAGGCCGGCTGCAGCAAAGGTGAAGACCATGGGCATCATCAGCTGCTCAAAAGGCACGAAATCAAACATGTTCAGCGAATCCAGCGTTTCCACCCTGGCCACCATGGCAGTATACAGCCACCATTCCAGGCCAAAGGCCAGGCCGGCGCCGATCATGCCCAGCAGGAAGCCCTGCACCATAAAGGGCAGACGGATGAAGCCGTTGGTAGCGCCCACCATCTTCATGATGCCGATCTCATCCTGGCGGCTGTACATGACGATCTTGACGGTGTTGGAAATGATCAGAAGGCTCACGATCAGCAGCACCGCCAGCACCAGAATAAACACAACCTTCAGCAGGTCCTGGATCATGGCAAAGCCTTCAGCCAATTCAAAATGGGCGGTGATATCCGCCACACCGTGGATTTTCTTCAGGTCCTTGATGGTATCCTTCATGATGCCGTTGTCCTCCAGCACCACTACCACGCGGTGACGCAGGGTGGATGCGTCGGTACCGGCAAAGACAGGGTCATCACCGTACTGAGCCAGGAAGTTTTCCAATGCCTGCTCACGGGATACGAAATCCGCATAGAGCACATTGTCCACGGCCCGGATCTCCGTTTCCAGGCTTTCTGCCTCGGAATCGGGCAGAGATTCATCTATGTAGACCAGGATCTCATTGGTCCTATTCAGATCCTCCACCATGATGTTGACATTATACATCACACTGGCAAAGATGCCCATGATCAGCAGGCATGCCACGGTAACACAAATGGCGGCAAAAGACATGAAGCCATGGGTAAAAATGCCTTTAACGCCCTCTTTGATCAAATATCCAAAATTATTGATTCTCATAGCGATAATTCCCATCCCTGTTGTCACTGACGATCAAACCGTTATCAATGGCAATGACACGATTTTTGAACCGCTCCACCAGGTCCATCTGGTGGGTGACCACCAACATGGTGGTGCCCAGGCGGTTAATCTCCTGCAGTAGCTGCATGATCTCAAAGGAACGCTCCGGGTCCAGGTTGCCGGTGGGCTCATCGGCGATGATGGTGGCAGGATTGTTGACCAGGGCTCTTGCGATGGCCAGACGCTGCTGCTCACCGCCGGAGAGCTCGTGGGGACGGCGCTTCTCCTTCCCCTTCAGACCCACCAGCTCCAGCACATAAGGCACACGGCTTCTGATCTCCCGCTCACGGGCGCCGATGACACGCATGGCAAAGGCCACGTTGCCGTAAACTGTCATATTTTCGATGAGCCGGAAATCCTGGAACACCACGCCAACGGTACGGCGCAGGTAAGGGATCTCCCGCTTGCGGATGTCGCCAACGGAATAGCCGTTGACATGCACGATACCGGCAGTGGGCTTCAACTCGCCGGTGATCAGCTTCATAATGGTGGATTTGCCAGAACCGTTCTGGCCCACCAAAAACACAAATTCCCCATCCTGGATCTGCATGGAAATGCCACGCAGAGCCTTTGTATCGGCAGAATAGGCTTTAATTACATCGGTAAATTCAATCATTTCATATTACCCCATTATTAGAGTGTCCACATTATAACACAGCGGAAATTTGAAGTCAATAAATAGAAAAATGTAAAATTTGTAAATTTTACGTAAACCGCCAACCGTAAGGGTCGCAGAAAGCAAAAAACGGGGCCGCAGATGCGGCCCCGAAGGCATTGCAATATCAGCGCATTTCCCGGCTGGACAGGTACTTGCGGACCATGAGCGCCACCTTGAAGACGATGGCATGGTCGAACTCCCGCAGGTCAAGGCCGGTGAGCTTCTTGATCTTTTCCAGGCGGTAAACCAGGGTATTGCGGTGGACAAACAGCTTCCGGGAAGTTTCGGAAACGTTCAGGTTGTTCTCGAAGAACTTGTTGATGGTGAACAAGGTTTCCTGGTCCAGGGAATCAATGGAATTCTTCTTGAACACTTCGCTGAGGAAGATCTCGCACAGGGTGGTAGGCAGCTGGTAGATCAGACGGCCAATGCCCAGGTTTTCATAGCTCATGATGCTCTTTTCGGTATCGAAAACCTTGCAAACATCGATGGCGGTCTGAGCTTCCTTGTAGGAGTCTGCCAGGCTGCGCAGGTGCTCGGCGATGGTACCGATACCGATGACGGCCTTCACATACAGCTCGTTCTTCAGGGTCTCTTCCATGGTGGCAGCGATCTTTTCCAGCTCCTCCATCTCGGTTTCGGGCTTGATCTGCTTGACCACAGCAATGTCGGTCTCATTGATGCTCAGAACGAAATCCTGCATCTTGTCAGGGAACATGCCGCTCAGCACATCCACAGTGGCTACATCGCCATGGCCGATCTGTCGAACCAGGAACACAGCACGGGGTGCATCGGTGGAAAAATGCAGTTCCTTGGCACGGATGTAGATATCACCGGGCAGGATATTGTCCATGATGATGTTCTTGACGAAGGTGCCGCGGTCATGCTTCTCCTCGTAGAAATTCTTTGCGTCATTCAGGGAGATATAAGCCATGTTGCAGAACGCACGGGCCATTTCATCATCGCCGCTGCAGAACACAGCGTACTCGTAAAAGCCGGAGTTACTCAGCATGGTCTTAAAGGTCTTCTGACCGAAGGAAACAACAGAATCAGCAGCGCCGGAGATCTTCACAGCGGCCTCGGACCAACGTTCACCCAGCTGGGAAACATCGGTACAGGCGATCACCACGCCATCGGCATCAATGACGCCAAAGGTACGATCGGTGATATCCTTGAGCTGCTGCATAATATTCTGGAACACACTATTGGACATAGAATATGCCTCCTCTATAAAAGTGCATAAATGCTTATTTCACAAAAATGTAGTAACAGTATACACCTATTTTGCACATTTTGCAAGTACCTTTTGACATTTTATTGCAAAATTAAGTGGTGTTTTTATGGATTTTACCAGTAATAACCGCCGCAATATCTTTCTGCGGCGGTTATTTGTATGTGAAATATGCCAATTCCCTTTTTGTCGGTTTTTGGCGGTCAAAACTCAGCGGCAGGCTTCTTCCAGTTCCCTGATCTGTTCGTCCGTCAGTTCTACGATTTCGCCCAGTGGCAGATCACCCAATGAAAGTGCTCCCTCCTTCTGCCGCTTGAGGTAGGTGACAGTCATATTCCGGGAGGCCATCATCCGGCGGACCTGATGATATTTGCCTTCGCAGACCGTCACCAAACTTTCGCCGGGGCCCAGGGGCTCCAGCTTGGCCGGCAGGCATTCCAGGCCGTCCCGGAGGGTCAGGCCCTGGGCGAAAGCCGCCACATCCTCGTCGGCGGCAGTGCCTTCATGGCGGGCATAATAGACCTTGGGCACTTCCTTTTTCGGCGAGATCAGCCGGTGCAGCAAATCGCCATCGTTGGTAAACAGCAGCAGACCCTCGGTGGCCTTGTCCAATCGGCCCACCGGCTTCAGCTCCAGGTGCTTGTACTCCACAGGCAGCAGTTCCATAACGGTGCGGTCATTTTTATCCTCCGTAGCGGTGACGAATCCGGCAGGTTTGTGGAGCATCAGCACCACCCGGCGCTTGCCGCCCAAAGACTGGCCGTCCAGGCAGACCTCTGTCGTTGCCGGGTCAAACTTGATGCTGCCATCCTTCACCGGCTGACCGTCCAGCCGCACTCTTCCGGCTTTGAGGATCGCCTTTACCTGGCTGCGGGTACCGACACCGCTGTCACATAAGAATTTGTCCAATCGTTCCATACTGTCTCCGTTCTATCCCTTCCCTTTTGGGAATAGGCTCAAATGTAAAGAAACCTACAGGAGGGATTTCTATGTTCGTGATGACCACCAAGGTCAACAAAAAGAAGATCGCCATAATTTTGGGCGCTGCGGCAGCCTTCATCGCCATCCTGGTGCTGCTCCTCAGCGGCCGACAGAGCGTTTCCACAGGCTCCGACATGACCATCAGCACCAACGATGACCGGATCCGGTTCTTGGCCAGCTTCGGCTGGGAGGTAATGGCCTCTCCCACAGAAACCAGCCAGGTGCGGATCCCGGCAGAAAGCAGCGAGGTGTTCGACCGCTACAACGCCCTGCAAAAGGCCATGGGCTACGATTTGGCGCCCTATGCGGGCAAAACCGTCATGCGCTATGTCTACACCGTCAAAAATTACCCCGGTGCCACCGAGCCGGTGTATGCAACCATTTTGGTTGCCAACAATCAGATCATTGGCGGGGATATCACCAATACCGCCGCCACAGGAAAGATCCAAGGCTTCGACCTGCCCGGAGAATAAAGCGGTAAATTGTTGTTTATGTTTGCACCCGTAGGGAACGCTGTCCTCAGCGTTCCGTCAGAAAATTCGACCTCGATGGGCGAATTTTCTGCATCTTTCTGCGATGCTGCGGTGCAAAATTGT
>JAZUBW010000021.1:0-2120 GCA_045638785.1 Faecousia sp. | reverse complement strand
GAATGCTGTAAAAAGCAGTTTGACCAAGGAGGTGTCACCATGGCTGTCCCTAAGTGTAAAGTGTCCAAGGCCCGTCGCGATAAGCGTCGTGGCGGTAACTGGAAGCTGTCCGCTCCCAGCGTCACCGTCTGCTCCAAGTGCGGCGAACCCGTTCAGCCCCATAGAGCTTGCAAGGCTTGCGGTAACTACAACGGCCGTCAGGTCCTGGCCGCCAAGGCTGACTAAGGCAGGAAAAACACAGAGGAACGCTTACCGCGTTCCTCTTTTTCCTTTTTTACAGAATTTTTATTGCTTTTATTGGGAAAATGTGGCATAATACAAAGAGTATTACAATGAGGGGATCTGCATAATGGCACATATTTTGATTTCCGGCCTGGTGAATGTGGAGACTACCCTGAAGGTTCGCCGTTTTCCTATTGAATACTATCCCGTCGACTATCCCTTCTTCGGTGTCAATACCGCCGTTTCCGGGGTGGGCTTTAACCTGGCATCGGCGCTGCATACCCTGGGAGATGAGATCCGCCTGGCCGGTATGCTGGGCTCTGATTTTCAGGCATCCTTCATTCGTGATACCTTTGCATTCTGCAGCCTGCCTACGGAAGCGCTGCTGCCCATCCTAGAGCAGACCCCCAGCTCTGTTATCCTCTATGAGGATGGCGGCCGCCGCCAGGTGTGGTGCGATTTGAAGGACATCCAGCAGCGGGATTATCCCTTCTCGGCGGAGCTGCTGCGGGATGTAGACCTGGTGGCTGCTTGCAATATCAATTTTAACCGACCTTTGCTTGCTATGGCAAAGGCTGCGGGAAAAACCATCGCCACCGATGTCCATGTTCTTTCTGATATTTACGACGAATACAACCGGGATTTTCTGCAGGCTGCGGACATCCTGTTTTTGAGCGACGAGGCCGTTGGTCGGGATTATGAATCTTTCCTTCGTTCCCTGGCCGACACCTACGGTACGAAAACCATCGTCCTGGGCCGGGGCAGCCGGGGTGCAGCCCTGCTGGAAGATGGCGTCCTTACGGCGCTGCCTGCAGTGCAGGTTGGCCCCATTGTCAATACTGTGGGGGCAGGGGATGCCCTGTTCTCCGCATTTTTGCACTACCGCTGCAAGGGCCGGACCTCCCTGGAGGCCCTGAAGTGTGCCCAACTGTTCGCCTCTGCCAAGATCACTGCCAGTGGCGGTGGCGCAGGCTTTGTGACAGAAACAAAAATTGAAGAATATTACTGTCGCTTTGCGGCAGAGATGATACCCTTTTGAAAGGAGTCGTTTTTATGGCAAAACCTTTGGTGGCCATTGTTGGTCGACCCAATGTGGGAAAATCCATGCTTTTTAACAAACTGACCGGACGTCGTGTTTCCATCGTGGAGGACACCCCCGGTGTTACCCGTGACCGTATTTACGGCGATTGCGAATGGTGCGGCCGTACCTTCAGCCTGGTGGATACCGGCGGTATCGAGCCCAACACCGAAAACGATATGCTCAAATTCATGCGCCGTCAGGCCGAGATCGGCATCGAACTGGCCGATTGCATCGTGATGGTGGTGGATGTCAAGTCCGGTGTCACCGCCGCTGACCAGGATGTCGCAACTATGCTGCGCAAGTCCGGCAAGCCTGTGTGCCTGGCTGTCAACAAGTGTGACTCCATCGGCTATGTCAACCCCGATGTCTACGAGTTCTACGGCCTGGGCATTGGCGATCTGTTTGAAACCTCCGCCATCCATGGCCATGGTACCGGCGACCTGCTGGACTGGTGCCTGGAGCAGTTCCCCGAGGAGGAGGAAGAGGACGAGGAGGATGAGACCATCAAGGTGGCCATCGTCGGCAAACCCAATGTGGGTAAGTCCAGCCTTCTGAACCGGATTCTGGGCGAGGAGCGCGTCATCGTCTCCAATATCGCAGGTACTACCCGCGATGCTATCGACTCTTACTTTGAGAATGAGACCGGTAAGTACTGCTTCATCGATACTGCCGGTATGCGCCGCAAGAGCAAGGTGGATGACCTGATTGAGAAGTACTCCAATATGCGAACTATCAATGCCATTGAGCGTGCGGATGTATGCCTGATCCTGATTGATGCCAATGACGGTGTTACGGAGCAGGATACCAAGATCGCAGG
>JAZUBW010000020.1:0-2666 GCA_045638785.1 Faecousia sp. | reverse complement strand
CGAACCATGATGAAGCAGGAAGAAACCAGGTTTGCACCGGGCTTGGTCTTGACCAGCTGCAGAGCGGGACGGACGGTGTCAGCGGTGGAGTAAGTAGCGCCGCCCAGCAGGGAGTCGGCCTTGCCCATCTTCACCAGCATGGTGCCGAAGTAGTTGCCCTTGACCAGCAGAGCCTTGCACTCCTCAGCGGACATCTTGCCCTTACGCAGAGCGACCATGGTCTCGACCATCTCGTCCAGACCAGCATAGGTCACGGGATCGATGATCTCGACGCCTTCGATGTTGAAGCCGCCCTTGGCAGCGTTGGCCTTGACTTCCTCAACATTGCCGATCAGGATGGGAGTCAGGAAACCGCCCTCGACCAGGCGAGCGGTAGCTTCCAGAATACGGGCATCGTGGCCCTCAGTGAACACGATCTTGCGGGGGTTAGCCTTCAAGGTTTCGATCATTGCATTGAACATATGATATCAGTCCTCCATATTTCGGGTCTTTGCCCGTATTTTTACAGAATAATTATATATCAGTGATATTTGAAAAGCAAGCCCTTTGTGCGAGAAATTGTTATTTCTGCCCACTGGCGCGGCAGCGCCCTTAGCTTCTCCCGGGGAGAAGCTGGCATAAAATGCCTTCGGGCATTTTATGACTGAAGACGAATGCGGGCGGTCATCTTGGATAATTGCGTGGTAACAGGCTTTTTCCTATGTTTCAAATATCGCCGTTCCTCTTCCGACCTCGCTTTGCTCGGCCACCTTCCCCCCGGGGGAAGGTACGCACCTTCGGCGCTATAAACGACAATTTATCGTACCATTAGGATAAAAAGCCGGGAGGCACGGATGTGCCTCCCGGGGATGGGAAAAATTACTTCAGGATCTTCAGAGCGCCGGTGGGGCAGGCGTAGGCGCACTTCTGGCAATCGGCACAATGCTCGATGACAGCGGGATCACGGAACTCGGGCTTGACCACGGTGGTGAAACCACGGCCCACCAGGCCCAGGATGCCCTTGCCTTCCACTTCCTCACAAACACGGACACACAGACCGCACAGGATGCACTTGCCATCGTTACGCTCGATGGTGACCAGCTTCTTCTCAGCAGTGGTCTGGCGCTTCTTACCCTCGAAACGGCCGGGGTTGACCTCGTACAGGTTGGTGTGGTGGATCAGCTTGCACTCTTCCACATCGTGGCAGCCGCACTCCAGGCAGCGCTTGGCCTCGTTACGGGCCTGCTCGTCGGTGAAGCCGTTGATGACAGCGTCGAAGTTGCCACGGCGGTAAGCGGGATCCTTGCAGGACATCTCGGCACGGGCGATCTTCTCGCGGTCCTCAAAGTCCTTCTCGGTGACGTTGCGCTTGGAGTAGTAGGGGGTACGGGTGTTCAGCTCAACGCCGTTCAGGTAAGCGTCGATGGCAGCGGCGGCATCATTGGCCTCGCCGATGGCGCGGACAGCGATGGAGGGGCCACGGTTGGTAGCGTCGCCAACAGCCCAGACATTGGGCAGATTGGTGGAGCCGACCACCTCGTCAGCCTCGATGGTGCCCTTGCGGGTCTGAGTCAGAGCCTCGAAGCCAGCCAGGTTGCAGCGCTGGCCGATGGCGGAGATGACGGTGTCAACATCCAGGATCTCGAACTTGCCTTCCACGGCAACGGGGCTGCGGCGGCCGGAAGCATCGGGCTCACCCAGCTCCATGACCTGCAGCTTGATCTGCTTGACCTTGCCGTTCTCGCCGATGATCTCAGCGGGGTTGGTCAGCCACTTGAAGTTGACGCCCTCTTCCAGTGCCTCTTCGATCTCCAGATCTTCAGCGGGAGCCTCGGCACGGGTACGACGGTAGATAACATAAACGTTCTCAGCGCCCAGACGGACAGCGGTACGGCAGGCGTCCATAGCAACGTTACCGCCGCCGACGACAGCAACATTACGGCCCAGGTCGGGACGGCCGCCCAGGTTGACCTCACGCAGCACGTCGATACCGCCCTTAACGCCATCCAGCTTGTCGCCCTCGCAGCCAACGGAAGTGGACTTCCAGGCACCGACAGCCACCAGAACGGCGTCGAACTCAGCACGCAGGGACTCCAGAGTCACATCGGTGCCGACATTGACATTGTTCTTCATCTCAACGCCCAGAGCGGCGATGGAAGCGACCTCAGCGGCCAGAACAGCCTTGGGCAGACGGTACTCGGGAATGCCGTAGCGCAGCATGCCGCCCATTTCGGGCATCATGTCGAAGACGGTGACAGCGTGGCCCTTAACAGCCAGCTGGTATGCAGCGGTCAGACCGGCAGGGCCGCCGCCGACGATGGCCACCTTCTTACCGGTAGCAGCAGCAACCTCGGGCTTGAAGGGACTCTCGGACTTCATATCGTTATCAGCGGCAAAAGCCTTCAGATAAGCGATGGACAGGGGCTGCTCCACCAGCTGGCGGCGGCAGTCATTTTCACAGGGATGGGGGCAGACGCGGCCCACGGAAGCGGGCAGCGGGATCTTGTCCTTGATGATGCGGACAGCCTCGCGGTCGTTGCCCAGAGCGATCTGCTTGACATAGCCCTGCACATGGGTGTGAGCGGGGCAGCCCAGGTGGCAGGGACCCTTGCAGTCGCCGTCATGGTCGCTCATCAGCAGCTCCAGGGCGATCTTACGGGCCTGAACAGCACGCTTGGACTCGGTAT
>JAZUBW010000019.1:0-8435 GCA_045638785.1 Faecousia sp. | reverse complement strand
GTTCCGACCGCGAAGCGGCACAATTTTGCACCGCAGCATCGCAGAAAGATGCAGAAAATTCGCCCATCGAGGTCGAATTTTCTGACGGAACGCTGAGGACAGCGTTCCCTACAGGTGCAAACACAAACAACAATTTATCTTCTCATTATCTTCTCAGAATATCCTTCTGCCAAACTGTCTACAATGGTTACAGCAGTCCCACGGTGGTACCGGGTTTATCGGAAAAAGCCGAGCGGACCTCCAGCCGGATGCCGTAATCCCGGGCCAGTTCCACGCAGCGGTCATGGAGCACCTGGGCACCCTGGCGGCACAGATCCAGCATCTCGTCGTAGTCGATGGCTTCAAATTTCACCGCATCGGTAAATTGCCGCGGATCCTTGTCATAGACCCCGTCCACATCGGTAAAAATGATACACCGATCGGCCTCCAGCAGCGCCGCCAGGGCCACCGCCGTGGTATCGGAGCCGCCCCGGCCCAGGGTGGTCACATTGCTTTTTCCGTCCACTCCCTGGAAACCTGCCACCACCACGATCTTTCCCTCCAGCAGTTCCCGCCGGACCCGGCCGCCCTGCATAAAACGGATCCGGGCGTTGCCGTGGACACTGTCGGTGACAAGGCCTGCCTGCCAACCGGAAAGGCTGACGGCGGGTTGCCCCAAATCCTCCACCGCCATGGCCACCAGGGCTGCCGAGATATTTTCGCCGGCAGACACGCATGCATCCGTTTCCCGTGCGGAAGGCTGCGTCGCAATGGATGCGATCTTTTCCAGCAGTCGGTCAGTCAGGTCTCCCTGGGCCGACACCACCGCCACCACCTGGTGACCCTCCCGGGCGGCTTCCACCAGATGTCGGGCCGCATTGCGGATGCAGGTAGCATCGGCCACCGATGTGCCGCCAAATTTTTCAACGATCAGCATAATAACACCTCCGGGCCATCCTATGACAGAAAAATCCCTTTGGTGACAGAAAAAGAGCTGCCCGCAGGCAGCTCTTTCATGGGCGTTTGAAATTAGCCGGCAGCCAAAACCTCTGCCTTGATGACACCGGTGGTCTGGCCAATGGCGGTCAGCATCTCATCCAGGGTCACATTGATCTTGGAGGTTTCTGCCGTCACCGTCACCACAGCGCAGCCGTTGGTGGGGGTGATGGAATTGACAGCCATCAAATTGGCCTCATACTGGGCAAACAGCGCCAAAATGGCGGACAGAGCACCGGTCTCGTTGCGCAGCAGGAATTGGAAGGTCACCACCTGGTTGACATTCATATTCTGGAAGGGCTGCACAGCATCCCGATACTTATAGAAGGCGCTGCGGCTGATATCGGTCATCTTGGCGGCTTCGTTGACGGTGGCAGCCTCGCCGGTGGCCAGCAGGCGCTTGGCCTCGGCAACCTTCAGAAAAATCTCCGGCAGAGCGGAAGCCTCCACGATGTAATACTTAGACTGGTTCTCCATAAATCCTCCTGTTTTTCCTCTCGCAAATTTTTGTTCATGTACCGCGTACATTCAGTATAGCACATATTTTTCAAAATGCAAGCAAAAAACAAAATATTCTTAGGAGTGCTTCCAAATGTCCCGAAAAACCATCCATTTTGCCTTTCTTCTCGCCTTGATCCTGGTCTTTTTTTGGATTTTTATGGGTTTTTTGCTGCCCATCGGCCTGCCCTTTCTACTGGGCCTTGCCCTGGCACGGGCCGCAGAGCCCGCCTCCGGGCTGCTGGAAAGCCGGTTTCACCTGCCCCGGGGCGGTGCAGTGGCCCTTTCCGTCAGCGCCGTTTGCCTGTTGGCGGCCACGGTGCTGTTTCTGCTGCTGGGTGTTCTTGCCCGGCAGGTGCAGCGCCTGGCAGATTTTCTACCCCAATTGGAAAGCGCGCTGCAGCAGGGCACGCAGCTACTGCAGGCCTGGCTCCAGGGGCTGGCCCAGCGGCTGCCCGGCACATTGGGAGAACTGGCTGCCGGCTGGACGGATGATCTGTTCAGCAGCGGTGACACCATGATGCAGCAGACCATTCTGCAAATCCCCAAGCTGGCCACCGGGCTGCTGAGCAGCCTCTCCAAGGGGATGCTGGGCCTGGTGACCGGCATTATTTCCGCTTATATGATCGCCGGGCGGTTGCCGGCGCTACGGACCTGGTGGCAGAATCACCAGCCGGCTCGCTGGCAGGAACGATGGCTGCCGGCTGTCCGGCAGCTAAAAAAGGCTTTGGGCGGATGGCTGTGGGCAGAACTGCAGCTGGCAGGGGTGGCTTTTGTATTTTTGGCCCTGGGATTTTTGGTCTTACGCATAAAAAATCCTCTGTTTTGGGCCGGATTGGTCAGTTTGGTGGACGCTCTTCCCATTTTTGGGGTGGGCACGGTGCTGCTGCCCTGGTCGGTAGTTTGCTTTTTGCAGGGGGACAGCGCCCGGGGCATCGGGCTCATGACGGTCTACGGTGTGGTATGGCTGACCCGGTCGGTGCTGGAGCCCAAGCTCATCGGCAAGGGCATGGGGCTGGATCCCCTGGCGACCCTGGTGGCCATCTACGCCGGCTGGAAGCTGTGGGGCCTCGCCGGTCTGCTGCTGGCCCCCATCCTGGCCCTGACCGCTACCCAAATTCTGAAACAAGTGCGATAAATTGTTGTTTAGCGGCGCAGCCGCTCCAGCTTCCCCCCGGGGGGGAAGGTACGCGCTTTCGGCGCTATAAGCAACAATTTACTTTTCAAAACTGCATTCTGCCTATTGTGCATTTCGCACTTTTTTGCTATAATAACAAGAAATGTTATTATAATGGATGTGTTAGTGTGAAATACGGAGTATGGAATGTAGGAAACCCTGAAATGGGAGCTGTCAACGCCCTGGTTACCGGCGGTTACGCTCCTCTGACGGCCATGGTATTATCTTCCCGTGGCTTCAAAGACCCGGCCAGTGCCCAGCGCCATCTGCGCTGTGATTGCCAGATGCCGGACCCCTTCCTGATGCAGGATATGGACAAAGCCGTCGCCCGGGTGGGACTTGCCCTGTCCCGGGGCGAAAAGATCGCCGTTTTCGGCGACTACGATGTGGACGGCATCACCTCCACCTGTCTGCTGACGGACTTTTTGCGCCGTCGGGGTGCGGATGTGGTCAGTTACATCCCCGGCCGATTGGAGGAGGGCTACGGCCTCAACCCCATCGCCATTGAACAGCTCCACGATGAAGGCGTCAAGCTGATCATCACCGTGGACTGCGGCATCACCGCTGTGAAGGAAGCCCAGATGTGCAAGGACTTTGGCATCGACCTGGTGATCACCGATCACCACGAATGCAAAGACACCCTGCCGGAGGCCGCTGCCGTGGTGGATCCCCACCGGCCAAGTTGCGGCTATCCCCATGACAATCTCTGCGGTGTCGGCGTGGCCTTCAAGTTGGCCTCGGCCATCTGCGGCAGCCAGGAAGCGGTGCTGCGGGATTATTCGGACATGGTCTGTCTGGGTACCGTGGCAGATGTGATGCCCCTGGTGGGCGAAAACCGGGTATTTGTGGCCCAGGGTCTTGAGGCTCTGCGCAACACCCGGCGGCCCGGCATCGTGGCCCTGATGGCCGAGTGCAACTGTGACCCGACCTCGGTAACCGCTGCCTCCATCGGTTTTATTCTGGCACCCCGGATCAATGCCGCCGGCCGCATCGGTCAGATCGAGTTGGCCATCCGTCTGTTCCTGACGGAGGATCACCGGGAAGCAGCCCATTTGGCCAAGTCCCTGTGCGAACTGAACCGGCAGCGACAGGCAGTAGAATCGGAAATTTTCCAGCAGGCCATCAGCATGCTGCCCTCGGGCAAACAGCCGGAGGCCATCGTGCTGGCGGACGAAAGCTGGCATCAAGGTGTGGTGGGCATCGTGGCCAGCCGCATTGCGGAAGAATACTGCTGTCCCACCTTCCTGATTTGCCTGGACGGTGAGCACGGCAAGGCCAGTTCCCGCAGCTACGGCGGTTTTAACCTCTTCGCCAGCCTCACCAGCCTGTCCCATCTGCTGGAAAGCTACGGCGGTCACGAGCTGGCAGCCGGCTTTACCATCCACCGGGATCAGATCCCGGCTTTCCGGCAGGCCATCAGCCAGATTGCCGGAGAATATTACGCAGACAACGGTCCCCGGACCGTACTGGATATCGACTGTGCCGTAAGCCCTGAACTGCTGACTATCCGGGGTATCGATGCACTGAAGGCTCTGGAACCCTGCGGCAACGGCTGTCCCAAGCCGGTGCTGGTGCTGGAGCATGTGACCATTGAATGGGTCAGCCTCATCGGCGGCGGCCGCCACATGCGGCTGCGGCTGCGGCAGGGCCACCACACCCTGAACGCCATCTGCTTCTCCACCACCCCCGAAAGCGCCTCCATCGAGGCCGGCGATGTGGTGGACGTGGCCTTCCAGCCCCAGATCAACGAATTCCGGGGCGAACGCAGCGTTCAGCTGAACATCATGGACATCCGGCCCAGCTGCAAGGCCAAGGCCGGCACCGAATACGGTGGTTACCGCCGACTCCACAGCGGTCATCTGACAGCTGCGGAAGCCGCTGCCCTGCTTCCGGAACGGGCCACCCTGGCCACGGTTTGGCGGTATCTGGCCTCCTGCGGCGGCGACAGCATCCGGGAAGCCCCGGCCTGCCTGTGCCGCAAAATCGTCCGCCGGTCCGGCACCGACCTGGAACTGGGTCAGATGCTGGTTTGTCTGGACATTTTTGAGGATGTGGGTCTGCTGCAGACCCAGCGGCAGACCAAACATCTGCTGATCCGCCTGCAAAATCCCCAGCAGAAGGCGGATCTGCAGCAAAGCGCCACGCTGCAGCGTCTGCTGCGCATGAGTAACCGCTGATAAAATCTTCTGCGGTTATCAGCTGATCTTTTGACCCTAACACTTGCCGATTTCATCATCGGTTACTCGAAAGAGAGTTGATTTTATGGAAACTTTTGAATACCATTACGAAACATTGCAGGATGCCCTGCACAAGTATATGCCCGGCTGCGACATGGAACTGGTGGAAAAGGCCATCCAGTATGCCAACGAAAAGCACAAGTTCCAGAAGCGTAAGGACGGCTCTCCCTACATCATCCATCCCCTGGCCGTGGCCGCCATCGTGGCGGAAATGGGTCTGGACATGGATGCCATTCTGGGCTCTCTGCTCCACGACTGCATCGAAGACACCGACGCCAGCCACGACGACATCGAAAAGCTTTTCGGCACCACGGTCGCCGAGCTGGTGGAAGGCGTTACCAAGCTGACCAAGGCCAATTTCACCACCACCGAAGAGGCCCAGATGGAAAATCTGCGCAAGATGTTCATGGCAATGTCCAAGGACATTCGTGTGGTGCTCATTAAGATCGCCGACCGACTCCACAACATGCGCACCATGCAGTACCAGTCCCCTGCCAAGCAGGTCATCAAGTGTCGGGAGACCATGGACATCTATGCCCCTCTGGCTCACCGTCTTGGTATGCAGAAGCTGAAGTGGGAGCTGGAAGATATTTCCCTGCGGTACCTGGTGCCGGATGACTATGAGAAGATCATGGCCCATCTGGAATCCCACAAGGACCAGGACGAGGCCTTCATGAACACCATCCGGCTGACCATCTCCGAGCGGCTGTCCAATGTGGGCATCAACCACACCGCCTACGGCCGCATCAAGCACGTTTACTCCATTTACCGCAAAACCCAGACCCAGGGCAAGGACATCGACGAACTGTACGATCTGTATGCCTTCCGGGTCATCGTTGACACCATTCCCGATTGCTACAACGTTCTGGGCCATATCCACGACCTGTTCAACCTGGTACCGGGCCGGTTTAAGGACTACATCTCCACCCCCAAGCCCAACATGTATCAGAGCTTGCACACCACCGTCATCGGCAAGCAGGGCGTGCCCTTCGAGGTGCAGATCCGCACCTGGCAGATGCACGAGACCGCCGAATACGGCATCGCTGCCCACTGGAAATACAAGCAGGGATCCGGCGCCGGCGAAGAAAAGGACTTTGAGTGGGTCCGCAGACTGCTGGAAAGCCAGCAGGACAGCGATGCCGACGAATACATCCAGTCCCTGAAAATCGACATGTTCGATGACGAAGTCTTTGTCTTTACCCCCAAGGGCCGCATCGTTTCCCTGCCCGCCGGCTCCACCCCCATCGACTTTGCCTATGCCATCCACTCCGGCGTCGGCAACTCCATGATCGGTGCCAAGGTCAACAACCGCATCGCCAACATCGACAGCCAGCTGAAAAACGGCGACATCGTGGAGGTTCTGACCTCCAAGTCCGCCAAGCGTCCCAGCCGCGACTGGCTGAACATCTGTAAGTCCAACCAGGCCCGCACCAAGATCAAGCAGTGGTTCAAGAAGGAAAAGCGGGAAGAAAATGTGGCCCACGGCCGCTCCGCTTTCGAAGCCGAAATGCGCCATGTGGGTCTGCCCCTGTCCATCACCATCGATCCCGAGGTCAGCCCCCAGCTGCTGAAGAAACTCAGCTTCGACAACTGGGAAGATATGTATGCCGCCATCGGCTACGGCGGTCTGACAGCGCTGAAGGCTGTTGGCCGTATCCGGGATGACGTCCAGCGTGCCCTGAAGACCCAGGGCCAGGAATTTGCTCCCAAGCAGCAAAAGCCTGCCCATGAGGCCGAGCCTGCGCCTTTGAACCGTCATGCGGTCAACGGTGTCATCGTCGAGGACATTGATTCCTGCATGATCAAGTTCGCCAAGTGTTGCACGCCGGTACCGGGCGACGCCATCACCGGCTTCGTCACCAAGGGCTTCGGCGTTTCCATCCACCGGGCCGACTGCCCCAACACCGCCCATCGCAACGATCCCATCCAGGCTGCCCGTTGGGTGCGGGTCCGCTGGGCTAACGAGGAAAATCAGCCCTTCGAGACCACCCTGGAGCTGGATTGCATCACCCGCGACGGCCTTCTGCTGGATGTGGCCACCGTCATGTCCACGTCCCGTGTGCGGCTGAAGGAGCTCAACGGCAAGGATATGCCCGGCGGCAAGAGCGTGTTCACCGTCCGCTTTGAAGTCAAGAATGTGGAAGAGCTGGAGGAGATCCGCAATAAGCTGCTGAACATCCGAGATGTCGTAGGCTCCCGAAGAGGACAAAATTAAACATGTGTCATTGCGAGCCAGTGCGCACACTGGCGTGGCAATCCCCTGGACTTTCAGAACGTTTCTCGCACAAGGTTTGCCAGAAACCTTGGGAGATTGCCACGTCGCCTTTGCCTCCTCGCAATGACAGCATTTTTTAGGAGAAAAACATGCGTGCAATACTGACAAGAGTGAAGTCCGCTTCCGTCACCATTGACGGCGAAGTGGTAGGCTCCATCGGCAAAGGCTTTCTGATCCTGCTGGGTGTAGGCCCGGAGGATACGGAAAAGGAATGCCGATGCCTGGCCGAGAAGGCCCTTGGCCTGCGGGTCTTCACCGACGAAAACGATAAAATGAATCTGGGCCTGGAGGCCGTGGACGGCCAGGTGCTGGTAGTCAGCCAGTTCACCCTCTACGGCAATTGCCGCAAAGGCCGCCGACCCAGTTTTGCCGAGGCTGCCGGCCCGGAACTGGGTGAACAGCTCTACGAGAAATTCCTGGAGATCTGCACCGAGCTGGGCTATCCGCCACAGCACGGCCGTTTCGGCGCCGATATGCAGGTCGAATCCATCAATGACGGCCCCGTGACCCTGATTCTCGATACCGACCAACTTATGAATACACCTAGACGGTAAGTTGTTATTTATGTTTACCCCTGTAGGGAACGCTGTCCTCAGCGTTCCCTACAGAGCTTCGCAAAACAGCAATTTATCTCATCAACGGAGGCACATTATGCTGCAGATTCACACTTTGACCCTGGGTCTTTATCAGACCAACTGCTACATCGTCCACAACGAGGGCAAGAAGGAATGCATCGTCATCGATCCCGGCTATGAGGCCGACACCATTATGAACCGGACTGCCCTACTGGGTTTGGAGATCAAGGCCATTTTGCTGACCCACGCCCATTTCGACCACGTGGGTGCCGTGCGGCAGATCGCAGCCGACACCGACTGCCAGGTTTTTGTGCAGGAAAAGGAACTGTCCATGCCCGAGGCCATGATGGGTGGCCCCCTGTATTACACCGACCTGTATCCCGCCGAAGGCACCGTCCAGGTGGCCGGTCTGGCCATCAAGGTGCTGCACACTCCGGGTCATACCCCCGGCTCCGTGTGCCTGCTGATTGCCGACGCCATGTTCTCCGGCGATACCCTGTTTGCCGGCTCCATGGGCCGCTGCGACTTCCCCGGCAGCTCCATCTTCGACATGCGCAAGTCCATGAAGAAGCTCCATGCCCTGCCCGGTGACTACCGGGTCTTCCCCGGCCACGCCGATGCCACTACATTGGAATACGAACGCAAAACCAATCCTTACCTGAGATAAATTATTGTTTAGCAAATCTCTGTAGGGAACG
>JAZUBW010000018.1:0-6359 GCA_045638785.1 Faecousia sp. | reverse complement strand
CACTCCATCTCCTTGGCCCACAGACCGACATGGCTCCGATCCGTCTTGGGCTGCCAGGGGAACCCCGGCCCGGCGGATGATGGCTCTGGTGATCTGGCTGTCCGGGCAGCGGACGGCTACGGTCGAAAGACCGCCGGTGGTGCCCTTGGGGACAATATTTTTCGCCGGCAGCACCATGGTCAGCGGGCCGGGCCAGAACTTTTCGGCCAGCAAATAGGCGCTTTCCGGGATGTTTTCGCAGTAATTTGCCATTTCTTCCGCATCTGCCAGATGCAGGATCAGAGGGTTGTCCTGGGGACGGCCCTTGGCTTCAAAGATCTTCAGCACCGCGGATTCGTCCAGGCCGTTGGCGCCCAGGCCGTAGACCGTTTCCGTGGGAATGGCCACCAGTTCGCCCTTTCGGATCAGTTCTGCCGCAATTTCAGCGGTTTTTGCATCCGCTGCGGATAAATATAAGGTTTCCATAAGGATCCCTCCTAACTTCATTGGTAAAAGAAATTGTTGTTTAGCGCCGCAGGCGCTCTACCTTCTCCCGGGGAGAAGGTGGCCGAGCAAAGCGAGGTCGGAAGAGGAATGGCGATATGTTGGAAACAGGAAAAGGCCTGTTACAGCGCAAAAACCGTAGGATTTCTGCCCGCATTCCTCTTCAGTCATAAAAATTCATTTTGGATTTTTATGACAGCTTCCCCCCGGGGGAAGCGATTGCGGCTTCGCCGGTAATCGTATAAACAACAATTTATCGTTCAAAAAGGGAGCAGCCGTGGCTGCTCCCAGATTTCATAATTACTCGGTGGGCTGGTTGGCAGCTTCGATGATCTTGACGAACTTCTCGGGCACCAGGGAAGCGCCGCCGATCAGGCCGCCGTCGATGTCGGGCTGGGCCAGCAGTTCAAAGGCGTTCTTCTCGTTCATGCTGCCGCCGTAGAGGATGGAGATGGCACGGGCATTCTTGGAAGAGTACAGCTTGCGCACCACGGAGCGGATGTGCTCGCAGACTTCCTCAGCCTGCTCGGGGGTAGCGGTACGGCCGGTGCCGATGGCCCAGATGGGCTCGTAGGCGATGATGACCTTGCGGATCTTCTCTTCGGGGACACCTGCCAGACCCAGCTTGATCTGCATGGAGATCCATTCCTCGGTGATGCCGCTCTCACGCTGCTCTAATGTTTCGCCGCAGCACATGATGGGGGTCAGACCGTTTTCCAGAGCGGCCAGGACCTTGGCATTGACATCGGCGTCGGTCTCGCCCATGGCGCGACGCTCGGAGTGGCCGATGATGACGTCAGGGCAGCCTGCGTCGGTGAGCATGTTGCAGGCGATCTCGCCGGTGTAGGCGCCGGAGGCATTGGCGTTGCAGTTTTCAGCGCCGATGCCCACGCGGGTCTCACGCATGGCACGGACAGCGGCGGGAATGCACACGGCAGGCACGCACAGTGCCACGTCGCACCAGCGGCCCTTGGGCAGCATACCCTTGAAGGCGGTCATAAACTCCTTGGTTTCGGAGGGGGTCTTGTTCATTTTCCAGTTACCGGCAATGACGGTCTTGCGATATTTGCGGTTCATAGTCCTTTTTCTCCTTAATATGTGTACATCGGATACGATGTTAAATTTCAAATTTAGCGCCGAAGGCGCGTACCTTCCCCCGGGGGGAAGGTGGCTCAAAATATGCCCTCAAAGGCATATTTTGAGGCGGAAGAGGAATGCGGGCGGAAATGTTATGCGCTGGAAGCAGTAACAGACCTTTTAAAACATGGCGTATTAGAAAGCCTTATATCTGTACCGCACATTAGGTTGTCACCCGAATTCCTCTTCAGTCATAAAAATCCGTTCCGTATTTTTATGACAGCTTCTCCCCGGGAGAAGCTATATTGCGCCCTTGCGGGCGCGGTTGGGCCACGAGGGGCCCGCAGTATTGTGCGAAAATACTTATCCTGCAGACAAGCAATGCCAGGAAGCTCCAGGCCTTCCAGGAACTCCAGGGAAGCGCCGCCGCCGGTGGAGATGTGGGTGATGGCATCGGCGAAGCCCAGCTGCTCGCAAGCGGCTGCGGAATCACCGCCGCCGACGATGGTGGTAGCATCGGCATCGGCCAGAGCCTGGGCCATGGCGATGGTGCCCTTGGCCAGGGTGGGGTTCTCGAACACGCCCATGGGGCCGTTCCAGACCACGGTCTTGGCATGCTTGACGGCATCGGCGAACAGCATACGGGTCTTCTCGCCGATGTCCAGGCCTTCCTTGTCAGCGGGGATGTTGCTGATGGCAACGGTCTTGACGGTCACATTGCCGTCGATGGGGTTGGGGAAGTTGCCCACGACGCAGTCCAGGGGCAGCAGCAGCTTGACGCCCTTGGCCTTGGCCTTTTCCAGCATTTCCTTGCAGTAGTCGATCTTGGTCTCGTCCAGCAGGGATTTGCCGACGGAGTAGCCGTTGGCAGCGGCGAAGGTGTAGGCCATGCCACCGCCGATGATCAGGGTGTCGACCTTATCCAGCAGGTTGTTGATCACGTTCAGCTTGTCAGCCACCTTGGCGCCGCCCAGGATGGCGACGAAGGGACGCTCGGGGTTGGGCAGAGCCTTGCCCATGATGGCCACTTCCTTCTGCACCAGGAAACCGGAAACGGCAGGCAGGTAGTCAGCCACGCCGGCGGTGGAGGAGTGGGCACGGTGAGCAGTGCCGAAAGCGTCGTTGACGAAGATATCGGCCATGGAAGCGAAGGCTTTGCTCAGCTCGGCATCGTTCTTGGTCTCACCCTTCTCGAAGCGGGTGTTCTCCAGCATCATGACCTGGCCATTTTCCAGGGCAGCAGCCTTGGCCTTGGCGTCCTCGCCGGCCACGTCGGCAGCCATGCTGACTTCCTGGCCCAGCAGCTCGCTCAGACGGTCGCCCACGATCTTCAGGCTCAGCTCGCTCTTCCATTCGCCCTTGGGCTTGCCCATGTGGGAGCACAGGATCACCTTGGCACCGTTCTTGATCAGATACTCGATGGTGGGCAGGGCGGCCACGATACGCTTGTCGGAAGTGATGACGCCTGCCTTGGTGGGCACGTTGAAGTCGCAGCGGCACAGAACCCGCTTGCCGGCTACTTCAATATCTTCGATAGACTTCTTGTTGTAGTTCATAAATATGTTCCTCCATGGATTTGGAATGTTGATGTGTATAATTGCGGCCGCAGGCCGCCCTGGCTTCTCCCCGGGAGAAGGTATGGCGCTTCGCGCACGGAACGTTGGACGCAGCGTTCCCTACGGGGTCATTCTTTCATTTTCCCGTAGTCTTTCAGACCGGGAAAATCCAGTTGCCGCAGGGCCTCAAACACGGTAATCGCCACGGCGTTGCTGAGATTCAGGCTCCGGGCATCTTCCCGCATGGGGATGCGGACGCATTGGTCGTAATGTTCATTCAGGAAATCCTCGGGCAGGCCCTTGGTCTCCTTGCCGAAAAATAAGTAGCAGCCGTCCTCGAAATTTGCCTCGGTGTAGCACCGGGGTGCCTTGGTGGACAGGCAGTACATCTGCTTTACCTCATTCTTGGCGAAGAAATCCGCCAAATTTTCGTAGTCGCAGACTTCGACCAGATGCCAGTAGTCCAATCCTGCCCGCTTGACGGCTTTTTCCGAAATGTCAAAGCCAAGGGGACGGATCAGATGCAGCCGGCAGCCGGTGGCAGCGCAGGTGCGTGCGATATTGCCGCAATTTTGCGGGATTTCCGGCTCCACCAGCACGATATTGAGCATGGAAATCCCTCCCTCCAGTATAGCCACCGACTATTGTATGCCATAGGTTTCAGAAAATCAACCCAAAAATCATAAAATTTACAACTTTTTGTGAAAAAAGCCATAGAGCGAGCCGTTGGAGTATGAAATTTGTATAAAATGTGGCGAAAGCCTCTTTCGGAGGTGGGCGCAATTGGCGAAAAGGGGAAATATGTAGTTGACTACCTAAAATGACTGTGCTATAATCACCGTATTATGTTTATTAGGAGGAAAAATGTGAAATGATATTCGGCAAGCATATCAACCGCTATTATTTGCGTTATAGCCTTATGCTCTTGCTGGGTCTTGTGGCGCTGGTTGCTGTGGACTATCTGCAGCTGGAGATCCCGGCACTGTACGGCATGGTGGTCAACGGCATGAACTATGGCGTGGTGACCATCGACGGCGTAGAGCGTGCGTTTGACATGACGCTGCTGCTGGACACCATCTGCATGCCCATGGTCAAGGTGATCCTGCTGATCATTGCGGGCCGCTTTCTGTGGCGCATTTGCTTCTTCGGCAGCGCCGTGAAGCTGGAAGAGGACATGCGCAACCGCATGTTCGCCCACGCCCAGGAACTGAGCCGGGAGTATTACCAGGTCAACAAGGTGGGCGACCTCATGAGCCTGTTTACCAATGACCTGGATACGGTGCAGGAGTGCTTCGGCTGGGGCGTTATGATGTTCTTTGACGCCGTGCTGCTGTGCTTCATGGCGCTGGGCAAAATGTTCCGCATGGATGCGGGCCTGACATTACTGAGTCTGATCCCCATGGCCTTCTTGCTGGCCTCTGCCACCATCGTGGGCAAGCGGCTGGCCAAGAAGTGGGATGCCCGCCAGGAGGCTTACTCTCGCCTCAGTGACTTCTCCCAGGAGAGCTTCTCCGGCATCGCCGTCATCAAGGGCTTCGGCAAGGAAGCTATGGAGCTGTGGGCCTTCAAGAAGCTGAATGTGGAAAATGAGGAGGCCAACCTGGCCCATACCAAGGCTTCCGTCCTGTTCCGTGTCATGGTGACCCTGTTCGTGGAAAGCGTCATCTGCATCATTTTGGGCTACGGCGGCTACCTGGTCTACAAGGATGTGCTGAACGCCGGCCAGCTGCTGGAGTTTACCGGCTACTTCAACTCTGTAGTTTGGCCCATCATGGCCGTTTCCGAGCTGATCGATATGTCTTCCCGCGGCAAGGCCTCTCTGGCCCGTGTTTCTGAGCTGCTGGATGCGGAAGTGGTGGTCAAGGACCGCCCCGGTGTCAAGGACTTGGAGAATCCCCAGGGCAGCATCGAGTTCCGCAATCTGACCTTCCGCTATCCCGACGGCGAGTTCGATGCCCTGGAGGATGTTTCCTTCACCATCAACGCCGGCGAGAACATCGGCCTGGTGGGTAAGACCGGCTCCGGCAAGACCACCTTGGTGGACCTGATCCTGCGTACTTACAATGTAGACGATGGCACCCTGTTCATCGACGGCCAGGATGTCAACGAGCTGACCATCCGTTCCGTCCGGGAGGCCTGCGCCTATGTGCCCCAGGACAACTTCCTGTTCTCCGACACCATCGAAAACAACATTGCTTTCGGCGTCAGCGGTCACGGCCTGGCTGCCGTGCAGCATGCCGCCCGACTGGCGGATGTGGACAGCAATATCAAGGAATTCAGCATGGGCTACGGCACCGTGCTGGGTGAGCGTGGCGTCACCGTTTCCGGCGGTCAGAAGCAGCGTATTTCCATCGCCAGAGCCCTGATGAAGGATGCCCCCATTCTGATCCTGGATGACTCCGTTTCTGCGGTCGATACCAAGACCGAGAAGACCATCCTGGAGAACCTGCGGTCTACCCGTGCCGGCAAGACCACCATCCTCATCGCCCACCGCATCTCCACCATCGAGACCATGGACCGGGTGCTGTTTATCGAGAACGGTCGCCTGGAAGCCTTTGGTAAGCATGCCGACCTGTACGAAACCTGTGAAGAATACCGCAAGATGGTAGACCTCCAGAAGCTGGAAGAGGAAGGAGGCAAGGACCATGCTTGAGTTTTTGAGAGAATTTTTGCCTGTGGTGATCGTTGTTGCCATTATTGGCTCCTTCACCGTGGCCTTCGTGATCGCCTGGTTTGCCCTGAAGAAGAGTAAGGACGACAGCGACGACCGGGAGCGGAAGATCTCCGACAAGGAACTGATCGCCCGACTGCTGCAGTACGCCAAGCCCCATTGGAAGAGCTTCGTGCTGTGCCTGCTGATCATGCTCTTCTCTGTGGTCTATGACGTGCTTTCTCCCTGGATCATGGGTCAGATCCAGAACCTGATCAAGGAAGATTTTGCCCTGAATGATCTGTATCTGATGGTTGGCCTGTACGCCAGCATCCTGGGCGTCAGCGTCATCTGCACCTATTTCCAGGCCATGATCCTGCAGAAGACCGGTCAGAAGATCCTGTCCAAGATCCGTTTGGACACCTTCACCCGCATTGAGCAGCTCAGGCACGAGCAGCTCAATAATATCCCTGTGGGCAAACTGGTGACCAGAGTCACCCACGACCCCAACCGCATTTCCTTCATGTTCACCAATATCCTGGTGACCCTGGTGAAAAACTCCATGGTCATCGTGGGCGTGCTGGCGGCTATGC
>JAZUBW010000017.1:0-3573 GCA_045638785.1 Faecousia sp. | reverse complement strand
TCTCCGTGTCCTTCGGCATTGCCACCGCCCTGTCCGCCGGGCAGGCCAGCATTCTGGCTGTGGTGGTGGAGCCCATCGTGGAGATCGTGCTGAGCCTGGGCCTGGGCGCTATCATGGGCTGGCTGCTGAACTTCGTGGAGCAGTTCTTCCACTCCAGAAGTAAGCGTCTGACCATTTCCGTGGCCTTTGTGATGCTGACTGTAGGTCTTTCCATGCTGAAATTCCACATCGGCCCGGTGCACTGCGGCTTCTCTCTGCTGCTGGTGTGCATGATGACCGGCACCATCTTCTGCAACGTCTGTTCCACCTCTGAAGAGCTGATGGATCGTGTGGACGGCTGGACCATGCCCCTGAACATTCTCTTCTTCGTCATCTCCGGTGCGGAGCTGGATCTGAATGTGCTGGTGCAGCCGGTGACGCTGCTGGTCGGTGTCATTTATATCATCGCCCGCAGCCTGGGCAAATACGGCGGTTCCAACCTCAGCTGCCGCCTGTCCCACCAGAGCAAGCCCATCACCAATCACCTGGGCATTACCCTGCTGCCTCAGGCCGGTGTGGCCCTGGGCATGGCGCTGACCGCATCCACCCTGCCCGGTGGTCATCTGACCCGCAATGTGGTGCTGTTTGCCGTGCTGATCTATGAGCTGGTTGGTCCCACTCTGACTAAGCGCTCCCTGCTGGCCGTTGGCGAGATCAAGCCCGAGGGCCGTACCAGTGCAAGACGGCACAACGAGCAAGCGTAAGTTTGCCGATCCAAAGCGGTCAAATCGATACAAATGTATTGACAAAATTAGCATATTTATGTATAATAATTGCATCTTCTTACATGACTGACGGGTAAACGCAGGCAACTGCGGTGGAGTGTAAGAAATGTATGCCGACCGTCTGGGCAATCCACTTCCCTTAGGATTTGGATTGCCCATTTTTTACAAGACAAGAGGGGTATTTTACATGAAAAAGATCAAAAACTTATCCGAAAGCGCATTTCTGAAACTGTTCTTCGCATTTTTAAGCCTGTGCTTCCTGGTTGCATCCGTTTGCATGCCCGACCGCAGCACCCTTTTCTCCGGCTGGGTAAAGATCCTGCTGTCGCCCTGTAAGGTGACTACCAACTATTTCTGGCTGGGCGGCTATGCAGCCACCTTCTTCAACATGGGCCTGGTGCGCGTTATGTGCCTGTTGCTGCTGTGCCTGTGCAAGACCAAAGCCAACAATGTGACCACCCTGGCCTTCATCCTCACCGTGGGCTTCGGCTCCTGGGGCATCAACCCCCTCAACAGCCTGCCCACCATTCTGGGCGTGTGCCTGTACGCTTTGGTAAAGCGGGAAAAACTGGGTGGCCTGGTAAACGCCATGATGTTCTCCACCGGCATTGCCCCTCTGATCTCCGATCTGCTGCTGCGTTATCCCAATGCCGAAGTCATCGGCTTCAATGTCCTGGGCCTGTGCCTGGCCATTTTCATCGGTCTGGTCATCGGTTTCTTCCTGCCCGCAGGTCTGGCCCATGCACCCAAGGTCCACAAGGGTTTCAGCCTGTACTCTGCCGCGCTGCCCGTGGGCATGACCGCATTCTTCCTGAATGCCGCCCTGTATAAGACCATTGGCTTCCCCCTGCCCGCTGCTCCCGATGCTTCCACCCTCACCGGTGCCTTCGCCTCCCAGATGACCGTCAATATTTTCTGCGGCGTGCTGTTCGGCCTGTGCATTATTTTCGCCTTTATCCTGGGCTGCAAGCCGAAGGATTACTGGAGACTGCTGATCGATCCCGATCAGGTCACCTCCTTCTCTGCCACTTACGGCAACGCCGTGATGCTGATGAATGTGGGCGTGTACGGCCTGTTCATCCTGGGTTACTACAATGCCATTGGTGTCGCCTTCAACGGCGTTACCTTCGGCATCATCTTCTGTATGCTGGCCTGCTGCAACTCCGGCTCTCACCCCGGCAATGTCTGGCCCATCATGGCCGGTTATGTGGTCACCAGCTTCCTGTTTGGCTGGATCTCCTCCCTGCTGGGCGGCACCTTTGCCATGGCTGTCAATGCCCAGGCCATCGCCATCGGCCTGTGCTACGCCAACGGCCTGAGCCCCATTGCGGATAAGTACGGCTGGGGCTTCGGTATGCTGGCCGCCGGCCTGCACTACCTGCTGGTCACCAGCGTTCCCAACCTCCACGGCGGCTTCTGCCTCTATAACGGCGGCTTTACCGCCTGCTTGATCTGCCTGGTGCTGGTGCCCGAGCTGGAAAAGTTCTTCCATACCAAGCAGGAGCGGAAAGCTGCCCGCCTGGAAAAAGCAGCCAAGTAACCGAATCAAGGGCCTCCCAAACGGGAGGCCCTCTCCTTTTACCATTGTAAACTTTTGGAAAACATACAATCGCTCGTCTTGCTATTGCGCACATTTTATGCTATACTACGGACGAGGCAAGAGGAAACACACAAAAGGAGGAACGCATATGAAAAAGATACGACTACTGGCTCTGTTGCTGTGCCTGGCACTGCTGTTTACCGGCTGCGCCGCCGCTTCTGCACCCAAGGGTGAGGCCCTGAACAATGCGGCCGCCAATCCGGAGGCCGGCAACGGCATCTACAGCGAAGGTGAGAAAACGGAAAATGTGACCGGCATTGAGGAAAACCGGAAGCTGATCCGCACCATCAATATGGAGGCAGAAACCTCGGATCTGGACAAGATCCTGGCGGACCTGGATGCCCAGCTGGCCACGTTGGGCGGCTTTGTGCAGAATAAATCCGTGCAGAACGGCCGGGGCGGCAGCTCCCGGCACGCCACGCTGACCCTGCGGATCCCGGCGGACAAGGTAGATCTGTTTGTGGATCATGTGGAAGGATCCACAAATATTCTCTCCTCCAACGAAACGGCAGAGGATGTGACTCTCAAGTATGCCGCCACCGAAAGCCGCATCAAGGCCCTGGAGACCAAGGAAGCCCGGTTGCTGGAACTGATGGCCCAGGCCAAGGACCTGCAGGATCTGCTGACTCTGGAAAACCAGCTGGCCACAGTGCGCCAGGAGCTGGAGACAGTGAAGTCCCAGTTGAAGCTCTATGACAGCCTCATCGACTACGGCACCATCAAACTGACCGTTTGGGAGGTTCGGGAATACACCGTGGTGGAGGAAGAGGAAGAACCCACCGCCTGGCAGCGCATCGGCAACGGCTTTGTAAAAAGCGTCAAGGGCGTGTGGCGCATTGTGACGGAAGTTTTCATTTTCCTGGTGGTGGCACTGCCCTACCTGGTCATCCCCGGCGTGATCCTGCTGATCGTCTTCCTGGTAAACCGCAAGCGGAACACCTACCGGCCTCCCAGAAATGTCCGGAAGCCCACCGCTCCCAAAGTCGAGCCTGCCCCGGAACAACCTACCGATGAATAACAAAAAGCGCTTCGGGAAACCGAAGCGCTTTTCCTTTCCATGATGCACAGTAAATTGTTGTTTATGTTTGCACCTGTAGGGAACGCTGTCCTCAGCGTTCCGTCAGAAAATTCGACCTCGATGGGCGAATTTTCTGCATTTTTCTGCGATGCTGCGGTGCAAAATTGTGCCGCTTCGCGGTCGGAACGCTG
>JAZUBW010000016.1:0-38672 GCA_045638785.1 Faecousia sp. | reverse complement strand
AAGCGGCACAATTTTGCACCGCAGCATCGCAGAAAAATGCAGAAAATTCGCCCATCGAGGTCGAATTTTCTGACGGAACGCTGAGGACAGCGTTCCCTACGGGTGCAAACATAAACAACAATTTACCTTATCAAGAGGTGTGCTTATATGCTGACGAAACAGGAATTTCATGATTTGATTTCCGGGGGTGTGCGGTTTTTGGACGGTGCCACCGGGTCCAATTTGCGCCTGGCTGGCATGCCCAAGGGCTGCAGCACAGAGCTGTGGGTACTGGAGCACCCGGATATTCTGCAGAATCTGCAGCGGCAGTACGCAGCGGCCGGTAGCCAAATCCTCTTTGCTCCCACTTTCCAGGCCCAGCCCATTGCGCTGAAGGCCCTGGGCTTGGACAATGACACCGAAAAAATCAACGCTCGGCTGGTGGCGCTGACGAAAGAAGCTGCCCCCAACTGCCTCGTGGCCGGCGACATCACCACCCTGGCCACCTTCTGCGACAGTTGGGATGTGAAGAATTTTGATCTGCTGGTAGAAAACTACCGGCGACAGATCCGGGGACTGATTGACGGCGGTGTAGATATTCTGGGAGCAGAAACGCTGCTGTATCCCCAGGAGGCGGAGGCCATTTTGACCGCAGCGGAGCTGGAGGGTGCCGGCGCTGCCATGTACACCTTCACCATGCAAAGTGACGGAAGTCTGTTCTCCGGCATGGATGCCGGCCCAATTTTGAAGGAACTGCAGCAATCCGGCGCTGCTGCCGTGGGCTTCAACTGCGTGACCGCAGACAACATGACCGCTGGGCTGGTATCGAAGCTGCGGCGGTATGTGTCCATCCCGCTGATCTGCAAGCCCAATGCCGGTATGCCCGTCATCCGGGAAGATGGTCTTGCCCATTATGATATGTCGCCTGCCGATTTTGCCGCTGTGATGGCTGATTGCGTGCAGATGGGCGCCACCCTGCTGGGCGGCTGCTGCGGCACGACGCCTGCCCATATTGCGGCCCTGCAAAAGTAAAACACAACCGCAGCACCGGTCGGTGCTGCGGTTTGCTGTATTAGACTTCTTTTTCAAAAATCAAATCGATTTCCTGCGTATGGCCTGTGCCTCTCTGCTTTGTAGGAAGGAATCCCACAAACCGCCAGCCACGCTGGGCTCTTTTGTCGATGATGGCACGGTAATCCTCTGTAATGCCGTAGACATTGCCATTAAAAGCGCCCCATCCTTCCATCTCACAAGTGATGGTTTCATATTCATATCTGTACATTGCAGGACCTCCTTTGATACATTCGTTGGCGGTGCTTTTCTCCCGCCTTTCACCTTTTACTTAATGAGCTTATCGAAGCCGAAGTAGCGGAGGGTATTGTAATAGCTGACATTTTCGATGAGCTGGCCCAGCTGCTTCCAATCGGCGGGGTACTCGCCGTCTTCCACCATCTGGCCCACCAGATTGCACAAAATACGGCGGAAATACTCATGACGGGTGTAGCTGAGGAAGCTGCGGGAGTCGGTGAGCATGCCGTTGAAGGTGCCGAAGGCGCCCAGGCTCATGAGGCTGACCATCTGTGCCTCCATGCCGGGCTTATGGTCATTGAACCACCAGGCAGAACCCTGCTGGATCTTGCCGGGGATGGGGCTGTTGGACTGGAAGGCACCCATGTTGGTACCGATGGCCGCATTGTCGGAGGGGTTCAAGGAGTAGAGGATGGTCTTACCCAAAGCACCTGCTTCTTCCAGGGCGTTCAGCAGGCCGGAGATACCCACGGCATTGGGCTGGTCATTGATGGAGTCGAAGCCGGTGTCGGGGCCCAGGGCACGGAACATGGTCTTGGAATTGTCCCGCAGGCAGCCGAAGTGGAGCTGGTTGACCCAGTCCCGCTTGGTATATTCCTTGCCCACGGCGATCAGCATGGCGGTATGGTAGGCCAGCTGCTCGTTCCAGGTGATGGGCTGACCGGCCTTGGCACGGGCGAAGATGTCATTGAGTTCTTCCTCGGTGGCCTCCACATAGAAGCACAGGTCCAGGCCGTGGTCGGAAATGCAGCAGCCGTGGTCGGCAAAGTAGGCAATACGGTCAGCCAGGGCCTTGCGCATATCCTCCACCGTGTTGATGGCATAGCCCACTACCTGCTCCAGCTGGGCCACATAAGCGCCGAAGGTGGGCTTGTCGGCCCGCATGGCCTTATCGGGCCGGAAGGCAGGCAGCACCACGCAGGGCATGGTGGGGTCCTTGGCCATCAGGTCATGCCAACGCAGATCGTCGATGGGGTCATCGGTGGTGGCCAGCAGCTTTACATTGGACTTTTTGATGATGCCACGGGCAGACATATCGGGCTGGGCCAGGATAGCATTGCACTTTTCGTAAATTTGCATGGCATTGTCGCCGGTCAGCGGCTCATAGATGCCAAAGTAGCGCTGCAGCTCCAGGTGAGTCCAATGATACAGAGGGTTACCAATGAGATTGGGCATGGTTTCGCCCCACTTCTGGAACTTTTCGGCGTAAGTTGCGTCACCGGTGATATACTTTTCAGCCACGCCGCAGGAGCGCATGGCACGCCACTTATAGTGGTCGCCGCCCAGCCAAACCTGGGTAATGGAGTCATAGCGCTTGTCCTCGTAAATTTCCTGGGGATTGATGTGGCAATGATAGTCGATGATGGGCATGACGGCTGCATGCTCATGGTAAAGCTTCTTGGCGGTTTCAGTCTTCAGCAGGAAGTCAGCATTCATAAAAGGTGTCATGTGTTCGCCTCCAAAATATATTTGTCTACCCTATACAGTAGCAGATTTGCCGGGGAGTGTCAAGTTCCGTTTGGGTCTCCGTCGCAAAAAGTGTCACAAAAGAGGCAGTTTTTACGATTTGTCCATTGACAGCAGGGCTGCAAGTCACTATAATAATAGTCGTGGAAGTATGCTTCCACAACTTGTAAATAACTGGCTGTTTGCAGCCACTGGAGGTTCAATATATGGATGTATTAGAAAGACTTGCCAATTCCATCGTGGTGCCCGTTGTGGTGCTGGACAAGGTTGAAGATGCCGTTCCCACCGCCAAGGCTATGGCAGCCGGCGGCGTGGATACCATGGAGATCACCTTCCGCACCGCTTGCGCTCCCGAGGCCATCAAGGCTGTGGCTGAAAACTGCCCCGAGGTGCTGGTGGGTGCTGGTACCATCATCAATGTGGAACAGGCCAAGCTGGCCGTCCGGATGGGTGCCAAGTTCATCGTATCCCCCGGCTTCTCCGACGAGGTCGTTGGCTGGTGCGTGGAAAACGGCATTCCCGTTGCCCCCGGCTGCGTGACCCCCACCGAGATCATGGGCGCTCTGAAGCACGGTCTGAAGAAGGTCAAGTTCTTCCCTGCCAATGTTTACGGCGGCCTGAACGCCATGAAGAATCTGGCCGGTCCCTTTGTGGGTCTGAAGTTCCTGCCCACCGGCGGTGTCAACGCTGCCAACATCAAGGAATACATCGACGCTCCCTTCATCCACGCCGTGGGTGGCTCCTGGGTCTGCCCCAAGGCTGACATCGCCGCCGGCAACTGGGACAAGATCACTGCCCTGTGCCTGGAAGCCCGCAAGGCTGCCAAGGGCGAGTAATTCCAATTCATAATTCAAAATTACAAATTCAAAATTGAAAGGATCATACATCATGGCAAGAGTGATTACTTTTGGCGAACTGATGCTGCGTCTGCAGCCTTTTAACTACGAGCGCTTTGTCCAGGCCCAGAATGTGGAATTCACCTTCGGCGGTGGCGAGGCCAATGTGTCCGTTTCTTTGGCAAACTACGGCATGGATGCCGCTTTCGTCACCAAGCTGCCTGCCCACGCCATCGGCCAGGCCGCTGTCAATTCCCTGCGCCGTTACGGTGTGGACACCCATCTGATCGTCCGTGGTGGCGACCGTGTGGGCATCTACTACAACGAAAAGGGCGCTTCTCAGCGTGGCTCCGTGTGCATCTACGACCGTGCCAATTCCGCCATCGCCCTGGCACAGCGGGAAGATTTCGATTGGGACAAGATCTTCAACGGCGCTGACTGGTTCCACTTCACCGGCATCACCCCCGCTCTGGGCCCCAATGTTGTGGAAATCTGCAAGGACGCCTGCAAGGCTGCCAAGGCCCGCGGCATCAAGATCTCCTGCGACCTGAACTATCGCGGCAAGCTGTGGACCCGCGCCCAGGCCCGGGAAGCCATGACTGACCTGGCGCAGTACATTGACGTGTGCATCTCCAACGAGGAGGATGCCAAGGACGTCTTCGGTATCGAGGCAGAGGCTACCGATATCTACGGCGGCACCATCAACCACGAAGGCTATAAGTCCGTAGCTAAGCAGCTGGCTGACAAGTTCGGCTTCGAGAAGGTGGCCATCACCCTGCGTGAGAGTTACTCCGCTTCTCACAACGGCTGGAGCGCCATGCTGTACGACGGCGAGAACTACTGCTTCTCCAAGAAGTATGATCTGACCATCATCGACCGCGTCGGCGGCGGCGACAGCTTCGGCGGCGGTTTGATCTATGCCCTGCTAACCGGCAAGGACACCCAGGCAGCTGTGGAGTTCGCTGTGGCCGCTTCCGCCCTGAAGCACACCATCGGCGGCGACTACAACATGGTCACCGTTTCCGAGGTGGAGAAGCTGGCCGGCGGCGACGGCTCCGGCAGAATCCAGAGATAAGTTTTGAGAATTACACCGGGTTTCGAAAGAAGCCCGGTGTTTTCTTCGGAATAATTCTGCATTTCCAATGTAGGTGTGGGTCATTGACCCGTCCCTACAAGAAGTACCTATATTTACATTTACTAAAGGGAATTGATTTTCCTTAGGGCGCGTGGTATACTGATAGTGTACAGTAGTGTGCTGTGCGGAAAGGTTTGATTTTCCATGTACACCATTGAAAATTTATACGACCTGGGCCACACCATGGCCGCAGAATACCTGAAAGGCTTTACCTATCCCTGGGAAGCGCTGAAGGGCATCAAGGAACTGATTTTGGCCCTTGGGCCCCAGCTGGGTGACGATTTCAGGGAAATCTCTTCCCAGGTTTGGGTTCATAAGAGCGCTGTCATTGCGCCTTCGGCCTATCTTGGTAGCCCCTGCATCATCGGTGCGGATACCGAAGTGCGCCATTGCGCCTTCATCCGTGGCTCTGCCCTGGTGGGTGACGGCTGCGTGGTAGGCAACTCCGTGGAACTGAAAAATGTGATCTTGTTCGACAAGGTACAGGTGCCCCACTACAACTATGTGGGCGACAGCATCCTGGGCTACAAGGCCCATATGGGTGCGGGTTCTGTGACCTCCAATGTCAAATCCGACAAGTCCCTGGTGGTCATCCACGGCGATACCGAGATCGCCACCGGCATTAAGAAAGTGGGCGCCATGCTGGGAGATTTCGTAGAAGTGGGCTGCAACAGTGTCTTAAATCCCGGCACGGTCATCGGCCGCAATTCCAATGTGTATCCGCTGAGCTGCGTCCGTGGCGTGGTGCCGGAGAACAGTATTTATAAAGCGAGCGGAAACATCGTTAAAAAAATATAATCGCGCCCTGTGTACCAGGGGATTGCCACGCCAGTGTGCGCACTGGCTCGCAATGACACTTCTGTTTAGGAGAAAGTGATATGGGCAAATATTTTGGAACTGACGGCTTCCGTGGAGAGGCCAATGAGAATTTGACGGCAGATCATGCCTTTCAAGTGGGCCGTTTTCTGGGCTGGTATTACAGCGAGTTGAAGCGCCGGGAAGGCAGCGAGGAAAAAGCCAGAGTGGTCATCGGCAAGGATACCCGCCGCAGCAGCTACATGTTTGAGTACGCCCTGTCGGCAGGTCTGACCGCCAGCGGTGCGGATGCCTATCTGCTGCACGTCACCACCACTCCTTCCGTGGCCTATGTGACCCGGATGGACGATTTTGACTGCGGCGTTATGATCTCCGCCAGCCACAACCCCTTCTACGACAACGGCATTAAGCTCATCAACCGCCACGGCGAAAAGATGGAAGAAACCACCATTGCTCTGGTGGAGGATTACCTGGACGGCAAGCTGGAACTGTTTGGCAAAAGCTGGTCTACCCTTCCCTACGCCAAGCGGGACGAGATCGGTTGCACCGTGGACTATGTGGCAGGCCGTAACCGCTACATCGGCTACCTGATCAGCCTGGGCATGTACTCCTTCAAGGGTGTCAAGGTGGGCCTGGACTGCGCCAACGGCGCTGCCTGGAACATGGCCCGGCTGGTGTTCGAAGCCCTGGGCGCCAAGACCTATGTGATGAACAACGAACCCGACGGCACCAACATCAACCAGAATGCCGGCTCCACCCACATCGAGTTCCTGCAGAAATTCGTTGTGGACAACGGCTTGGACGTTGGTTTTGCCTACGATGGCGACGCCGACCGGTGCCTCTGCGTAGACGAAAAGGGCAACGTGATCAGCGGCGACCATATCCTCTACATTTTGGGCAAATACATGAAGGGCCGTGGCCAGTTGGAAAACAACACGGTAGTCACCACCGTCATGTCCAATTTTGGCCTGTACAAGGCCCTGGACGAGGCAGGCATCGGCTACGCCAAGACCGCCGTGGGCGACAAGTATGTCTACGAATACATGGCCCAAAACGGCGGCCGCCTGGGCGGTGAGCAGAGCGGCCACATCATCATTTCGAAGTACGCTACCACCGGCGACGGCATACTGACATCTCTGAAGATCATGGAGGTCATGCTTGCCAAGAAGCAGCGGCTCAGCGAGCTTTGCGCCGGGCTGAACATCTATCCCCAGGTGCTGAAAAATGTGCGGGTCCACTCCAAGCCCGAGGCACGCAACGATCCTGCTGTGCAGGCTGCCGTGGAGGCTGTGGCAGGGGAGCTGGGCGAAACCGGCCGTATCCTGGTGCGGGAATCCGGCACCGAGCCGGTGATCCGGGTCATGGTGGAGGCCCCCAGCAAGGCCATCTGCCAGGAAATGGTGGACCGTGTGGTGGATGTGATCTGCGAAAGGGGCCACATCCGTGTTTGATTTTACCCGCAGATTTGATTTCCCCATCCTGGACTGGATCCGGGCGCATATGCAGTGTTCATTTTTGGACGCTGTGATGCCGGGCATCACCCACCTGGGGGACGGAGGTATTTTGTGGATCGCCATAGCGGTTTTGCTGCTGTGTCTGCCGAAATACCGAAAGACCGGTTTTTCCATGGGTCTTGCCCTGCTGCTGGGTCTGCTGATCTGCAATCTTTGGCTAAAGCCCTGGATCGGCCGGCTGCGGCCCTTTGAATATGCCCGTCAGTGCATGGACCGGGTGATTCCCCTGCTGATCGAAGCACCCACAGACTTTTCCTTCCCCTCGGGCCACACCATCGCCTCCTTTGAGGCAGCCACGGTGTTGATACTCCGCCACCGGAAGGCTGGCATCGCAGCCATGGTACTGGCCTGTCTGATCGGCTTTTCCCGGCTGTACCTGTATGTCCACTTCCCTACCGATGTGCTGGTCTCTGTGGTGCTGGGCATCGGCATCGGCGTGATCGCCCATGTTACCGTAAACAAGGGTTTTGCCCTTTATGAAGCAAACAAAAAATAATTTTATATAAGGAGTTTTACCATGAACAAAGCTATTTCCACCCCCAATGCTCCCGCCGCCATCGGCCCCTACTCCCAGGGTATTGCCGCCGGCAACACCGCTTATGTCTCCGGTCAGCTGCCCATCCATCCCGCCACCGGTGAGTTCGCCGGCGCCGACATCGCCAGCCAAACTCGCCAAAGCTTGACCAACATGAAGGCCATCCTGGAGGCGGGTGGCATGACCATGGCCGACGTGGTCAAGACCACCGTTCTGCTGGCCGACATCGCCGAGTTTGCTGCCATGAACGCTGTTTACGCAGAGTTCTTCACCGAGCCCTACCCCGCTCGCGCTGCCTACCAGGTTGCCAACCTGCCCAAGGGCGCCAAGGTCGAGATCGAGGCCATCGCTGTTAAGTAATTGCGCAAAAAGAAAAGCTGCTGTCCGGCCGGACAGCAGCTTTTTAGTTAGAAGTAGATTTTGGGACTGATGCCAAATTCTTTTGCCAGGGCCTTCAGATTCACATCCTCGAAATACTCGGGATACAGGATCTTGGCCAGCTGGAAGCGGTAGTAGACCTGGGAGGCCTCACTGCCATTGACCGAAGCAGAGGGGAAAATATAGATCGGCAGGTTCGGGAAGCGGCGCTGCATGGCCACCTTGGTTACTGCGCCCATGTAGATATCCGGGGTCAGCTTGATGACAATGTAAGGATCAACCGACAGAACCCAGTCATCGGTGATCGTTTCGTTCTTTCGTCCCTCGGCAGGATTGATAGCGCCCACATCGGAGAGAAAGTCGGAATAGGTGAAAGTCGTATAGTTGGAGGACTTTTCCATGTACACCACAACCCGGCGCTCCTGGGGGATCGTGCTGACCCGCTGCTGCAGGAAATAGGCCCAATAGGCCACGATATCAAACTCCCAGTGAGCATAGAGGGTATGATCCTTGCCGTCAAAAATGGTGGTACTCTCCACCAGTTCGCCACCTTCCAGCGCTGTGAACCAGCCCAGGAAACGGTAGGTCTCCAGCACCGGGACAGGCAGTTCGCCATAAGGCTGCTCCCGGGTGACAATCATGGTATTCTCCTGCGTCGGCATAGTGCCACCGTTGGGGTCAAAGGTGACCGTGTATTCCATCTGGCGCTGCCAATGGGCATAAAGGGCATGATCCTCCCGGGAGACCAGGGGGGTATCCGGGGTCACCTGGATGCCGGCTTCCGGATCGGTGAACCAGCCCAGGAAGAAATGCTCCTCCCTCTGCAGCACCGGCAGCTGACCGTAGCAGGCATTCTCCAGCAGGTTCAGCACCGTTACCTTGGTGTTGCCGTCGTTGGTATTCAGGGTCACGGAGACCGTTCTAGGGGGCTGGGTGCCGGTAGGACCGGTGGACGGAGTCGTTTGGGTCGTGGGGATCGGATCAGATATTCCTGTACAGGCGGCAGTGCCGAACAGCAGCACCACAGCCAATAAAATTGCCAGTGTTCGTTTCATTTGGGCGTTCCTCGCTCTCGTTGCGTTCAATATCACTCATTATAAAGGAAATTTTCACATTGACAAGACCTTCCGGATATTTTTTACAAATAATTCTCAAGATACAGCAGAAAACACCTCCGACAGCACTGTCAGGGGTGTTTTCTGCATTACTCGGAGAAAAGTTGCTGCTGGCAATACTTGATGATGTTACCACGGGTGACGATACCGATGAAGGTGTCCTTATCATCCACCACCGGCACAAAGTTCTGGGAGGTGGCCCGCTCCACCAATTCGTGCATGGACGTGGTCACATGGACCGGGATGTTATCTCTGCGCCGTTCGATCTCCATGATCCGTCGAGCCTCTGCCTGGCGCATATCCATATAGCACAGATTTTTCAGTGCCCACAGCAGATCGCCTTCGGTGACGGTGCCCCGGTATTCACCCCGGCGATTGAGGATCGGCAGGGCGGCAAAGCCAACGGCTTCCATTTTTTCCAGGGCCTGGCGGATGGTGAAATCGTCATATACATGGTGACACATTGCCTTTGGTGTCAGAAAAAATAAAATATTGTTCATAAGGGGCTCCTTTGCAGGCGGCAGTCATCTCATACACCGCCACCATTATTATAGCACAAATTCCCCGCAATAGATGAATTATTTTTGTACAGTCCGTCTTTCATGTGCCGAATTTTCAGCTCTACTTTTGTGCATATTGCCAACTCTCCCAGTGGTAGAGTCCCGTTTCTCCACAATTCGGTACACTCTACCGCCTTTTTGACCTATAATGAGGCCAGTATTTTCGTAAGGAGGCCCATTATGGCAAAACGCATCAAACTATCCGACCGGAAGCTGCCCGACTACACCCGGGGCGAAGAAATCATGAACATGGTCACCCACATCGTTGGTGGTGGATTAGGGATCCTGGCCACGGTTCTGTGTCTGATCCGCGCTGCGCTGCTGGGGAATATCTGGGGCGTGGCAGCCTGCGCTTTTTACGGATTCACCCTGGTGGCGATGTACACCATGTCCAGCGTTTACCACGGACTGCGTCCGGGCATGGGCAAGCTGGTCATGCAGGTCATTGACCACTGCACCATTTATTTTCTCATCGCCGGCACCTACACGGCGGTGGTACTCTCTGCCCTGCGTCCCATCTATCCGGCGCTGGCCTGGGGTCTGTTCATTTTTGAATGGGTGCTGGTGGCCATCGCAACGACCCTGACCGCCATTGATCTGAAGAAATACGAAGTATTTTCCATGATCTGCTACATCGGCATGGGCTGGGCGGTGATCCCCTTCTGGCGGCAAACTCTGGACGTACTGACCCGGCCCGGTTTTCTGCTTCTGCTGTGGGGTGGTATCGCCTACACCATCGGTGCGGTGCTCTACGGCATCGGTTCCAAAAAGCGGTGGATGCATTCGGTGTTCCATATTTTTGTGGTACTGGGAAGCATGCTGCAGTTTTTGGCGATTTTTCTGTACGGACTGTAAGGTTGCAGGATTCTTCGTAGGGGAGGGTCTTGACCCTCCCTCAGCATCACAATTATTTGAGCCGTTTGATATTGCATAGCGGCACATTCCTCACCGGTTTGACAGTCCGTGTATCGAAAGGTTTAGGGAGGGTCAAGACCCTCCCCTACGAAACGCCCCATCGATAAAACGCAATTTATTGGTTTGATCCGGGGATTTTTGGTTGATTTCTTTTTGGGGTGTGGTATAATAATGCCATCATAACTAATATATGGAGGTAATTTCCATGGCAAACAAGTACACCGGCACCCAGACCGAAAAGAATCTGATGGCCGCCTTCGCAGGCGAGTCTGAGGCCCGCAACAAGTACACCTATTTCGCATCCAAGGCCAAGAAGGAAGGCTTCGAGCAGATCGCGGCTCTCTTCCTGAAGACCGCTGACAACGAAAAGGAGCACGCAAAGCTGTGGTTCAAGGAGCTGGAAGGCATCGGCGATACCGCCCAGAACCTGGCTGCTGCCGCTGCAGGCGAGAACTATGAGTGGACCGATATGTATGAAGGCTTCGCCAAGACCGCCGAGGAAGAGGGCTTCCCGGAGCTGGCTGCCAAGTTCCGCATGGTCGCCGCCATTGAGAAGCACCACGAGGAGCGCTACCGCGCCCTGCTGAAGAATGTGGAAACCGCTCAGGTCTTCGAGAAGTCCGAGGTCAAGGTTTGGGAATGCCGCAACTGCGGTCACATCGTGGTTGGCACCAAGGCTCCCGAGCTCTGCCCCACCTGCGCTCACCCCAAGGCCTACTTCGAAGTCCACGAAGAAAACTACTAAGCAAAGGAGCCGCCCCGGAGGAAATCCTCCGGGGCGGCATGTTTATGTTATGGTTTTACTCTTTAAATTCTTCTGGTTTGATACTTCCAATCTGCACCGCACACGGCGGGCCGCCGCAGGCTTGAGATACCCAGTACTCAATGATAGTGCCGCAATTTTCGCACATTTTGCTGTATTCAAAATAATGCTTGGAACCCGAGTGATAATGATTTCCGGTACGGCCCAACTCTAGCATATCGCCATGGCTAGAGCGGAATGCAAAATAGTGAATAGTTCCCGTGTAATAAATATTTTCCGAGATATATCGACCCTCTCTAGTTACGCCCTCAGCAAGCCAATTAATTTCATAAGGCAGGTAATCAAATACTAACACATGTGTGTTGCCGGGTTTATGCAACCACCCCGAAGGGGTCCACTTCATATAATGGAAATCTTTAATTGCAGAGTGTATATCCTTTCTTAGGCAGATAACATCGTACTCATAAACATACTCCATAATATTGCTGTAACTCGTTGTAGTTATTACGCAGGAATGTCCCAAATACTTAAGATCTGACACTGTTAGCGTCGCTAGCTGAGCAACAGTCATATCTGCAGAATAATCTCCAGCTGTTTGTGGATTATAGTCGCCTGGGCAATATGGTCTATACACTCCATCGTATGGGTGTGTTTCTCCGATCGCATATGAATAGCAATTATACCCACTGTATTCACTCAACCACGAACCATAAAGTGTACTATATTGCAGTTGATTTGCGCCATCAGCTTCAGGCAACGAATAGTTTTTTGCATTATAGACACCATAATGCAAATTTACTATATTTTTAATTTCATTTGCAAATTCAAATAGTACGCGATCATTAATCAGAAAAGTCTTATCTGGATTTACCTCAACAGCGGTGATTACATATTTGACAAATCGACCCAGAGCAGAATAATCTAACAGCTCACGTGGAATTTCCAGTCCTTTTGATACTATGAACGCAATACACTCTTCCTCAGACATCTCCGAAAGCAACGCCCCTTGTCCATCCTCTCCCGTGGCACTAGTTGAAAAACACATAGATGCAATCAGTGCAATTATACAAAGTAATGCAAAGAACTTTTTCATATTAAACTCCTTTCGTTTGTTGTATAGGGTTAGTAACGAACAACAAAATCACTTCTTTTTCACCTCCTCAATTCTGTCGGTCACATATTTTCCTGTGATTTGCTGATACTTTCCGTCTACCTTTGGATATAATACAGAAGCAAGCATTTCAATGGAATATGTGCTTGACTTGTGATCACCGCCGTCACAATAGATATAATCCTGCGGATCTACATCCGGCCATTCCTCTTCATGGGCCACTTTCTTACCGACTGTTTCTGCCAGTTCCGCACAGGTCATAGCTTGCAGCCGCAAAACTGCGTAGCCAATGATTTGCTCCCCTTCGTAAACAAGAATATCTACATAAGCCGTGGTTCTGTGCTCTACAGATCCAGGTACTGCAATTGCCTCCTCCATGGTCCAATATACCGTCGAATGATTCCCAACAGATACTTCTCCCGACACGAATTTATCCTCCTCGTCTCGCTTGCGGAAGACGCCACCTTCAAAAGATAGTAAAAACCGAATATCTTGACCGTCATTGTGCTCATCCGGCACCGAAAACATAAATGCATTACAAAACGGGTTACCTAGCAAAGGCGATGCCAAACCAAATTTGCCGTGCCGCACCGCATCTGGGGTTGTGATTGTTACTGGTGTTTGATTCTCTGCGTAGGCTGTAATCGTCAAAATTCCCGGAGCGGTAACGATGCCATTATCTTCACGCATGGTTGCAAACAGCAGGCCGATCACCAGCACCAGGCATGCTGCTGCACGGATGATCCATTTACGGCCGGTATTCTTTTTTATTGTCATGGCCTCCTGCAGCATTTCGTCGGGAATGCTGCCCATGGCCTTCGATAAAACAAACTTACTCACAAAAATCCCTCCCGGGTCAAATGATCGTGCAGGCGGTTTCGCAGCCGCAGCAGCTTGGACTTGATCTTGCTTTCGGACCAGCCGAAGCTTTCCGCCATTTCTTTTACGCTGTCGCAGAACCAGTAGCGCCGGATAAACAGCTGCCTGTCCTTCTTCGGCAAGGCCTGCAGGAACCGGGCGATCTCCTGTTCCAGCAGCTTCCCCTCTACGGTCTGCTCCACGGTTTCGGCGGATGCCAGGCAGCTTTCCAGCTCCTCCAGGGGCACCACCGGGCCGCTGTCACGCCTCTGTGCATTTAAGTATGTAAGGCGGCGAAGGCCAAGATTTCTGGCGATCTTCAGCAGATACGTCAGCAGCGGTTCGGGTCTTTCCGGCGGAATGGTATTCCACAGCGCAAGGTACGCATCGCTGGCGCATTCTTCTGCATCCAACTCACTTTGCAACAGGTTTCGCAGCAAATGCATACAGGCCCCGCCGTATTTTTCCTTTGTCTGCCGGATGGCTTCCTCTGACCGCGCAAAAAACAGTTCTAAAATCTGACTGTCTTCCATGGCCATCTTCACCTCGCTTTCCAAAGGCCGCCGGGATTCGCGCGCATCACAGCAGCCCCTTCACTTATATACTACAATTTTTTCTGTTTTGGTTGCACATTTTCAGAATTCTTTAAAAATCGCCCCGGAAAATTCCGGGGCGATTTCCTGTTTATTTGAAAATTTGGGTGAGGAAATACAGAATTAGTAAATGAACCGGATACAGAAGGTAGAAGCATCTGGAAAACCATTTGTTCTTGCAACGGCGGCTGCCGTCGTAAAGTGCCAGCAGCGGAATTGCCAGAAAAATGCTGATCTGATGCCAGTTTGTGAATTCCCTCACCGACACTTCTCCCGTCAGCAACGGGCCAAAGTGCTGGCCAAAATTCAGCACCGTTCCAATAATCGCAAAGGACAACAACTGCTTCCACCGGCAGCCGTGGTAAATGCCAAAGGCCACGATCCACAGCACGGCGATATAATTCCAGTTGGCCGTATAGGCCAGCAGGCAGCAGAGGCCTATCAAACTGATCCGCAGGATCGGATGGAATTCTTCCTTCTTGACAGCCATCAGCGCAATCAATCCCATTGCCAACGCCCAGATGGCACTGGTAGCCTTCAGCGGCGACAGCGGAAAGCCCATGGCAAGATTATAAGGCAAATGAGAAATCAGCGCAAACACCAGCAGCCGGATCAGATACTTTTTCCGGTTGGAGGTGTAGTAATATCCCTCGGCGATCATAAAGCACATACAGGGCGCTGCAATCCGGCCAAACATCCGCAGAATCAACCGCAGAATGCTTCCATGAGGCAGGAACAGGGCCGCAGTATGGTCCACCACCATGGCTGTTGCCGCCAGGATCTTCAGCCATGTGGCGCTGATCGCATGTTTTCTCATAAAATGGTCACTCTCTTTCTCTAGGGACCTTTTCTGTATTATTCCCCGAAGCCGTCCAGCAGAGCGGTTTTAGAAGTCTCGCCGATCTCGCCACCTGCCATACAAGAAGCGAACTGGGCGCCGGTCATGTTCTCATGCTCCAGCAGGTACTCGACCACTTCCTGCAGCTTCTGCTCGTTGTTGGAAAGGATCTGCTTGCAGCGGTCATAGGCACAGTCGATGAGGGCTTTGACCTCGTCATCGATGGTACCGGCCACCTTTTCAGAATAGCTCTTGGTGGTCTGGTAGTCACGACCGATGAAGACCTCGCCGCCGTCCAAATAGCTGACGGTGCCGATCTTCTCGCACATACCGTAGCGGGCTACCATGTCCTTGGCAAGCTTGGTGGCACGCTCAATATCATTGGAAGCGCCCACGGATATATCGCCCAGGAACAGGGCCTCCGCCACACGGCCGCCCAGCAGGGACACGATCTCCTCGAACATCTCGTTACGGGTCAAATTGGAAGTATCGCCAACGGGCAGCGACCAGGTAGCACCCAGGGACTGGCCTCTGGGCACGATGGAAATGTGCCGCACAGGAGGCTGGGTGGACAGATTGTAGATGGCCACCGCATGACCGGCCTCGTGGATGGCAGTCACCTTCAGGTCCTTGCGGGAAGCCACATGGCTACGCTTTTCGGGGCCCATGGTAATCTTCATGATAGCCTCGTTAATATCGGCCATAGCCATGGCAGGTCGGTTTTCCCGGGCCGCCAAAATGGCAGCTTCGTTTAGGATGTTGCTCAGATCTGCGCCGGTGAAGCCGGCGGTAGAACGGGCGATGACCTTCAGATCCACATCCTCTGCCAGGCGCTTGCCCTTGGTGTGGACCTTCAGAATGTCCTCACGGCCCTTCACATCGGGACGGCCCACATGGATCTGCCGGTCGAAACGGCCGGGTCGCAGCAGGGCCGGATCCAGGATGTCGGGACGATTGGTGGCTGCCATGACGATGACGCCTTCGTTCTTGCCGAAGCCGTCCATCTCCACCAGCAACTGGTTGAGGGTCTGCTCTTTTTCATCATGGCCGCCGCCCATGCCGCTGCCGCGTCTGCGGCCCACGGCATCGATCTCGTCGATGAAAATGATGGCGGGGGCAATGCGCTTGGCCTGGTCAAACAGGTCGCGGACACGGCTGGCGCCGACGCCCACATAAAGCTCTACGAAGTCAGAGCCGGAAATGGACAGGAACTGGACATTTGCCTCACCGGCAACTGCCCGGGCCAGCAGGGTCTTGCCGGTACCGGGAGGGCCCACCAGCAGCATGCCGTGGGGGATCCGGGCACCAATGGCGGTATACTTGGCAGGATTGCGGAGAAAATCCACCACTTCCTGCAGTTCCCGCTTCTCTTCGTCGGCACCGGCCACATCGTCGAAGGTGACCTTCTGCTTGTCCGGCACGCCAAGCACGGTGCGGGCTTTGCCAAAGTTGGCCATGGGATTATTGGCATTGGCGCGGCCGACCAGCAGTGCCCACAACAGCAGCAGGATCAGGCCCACGATCAACAGCGGCAGGATCATGTCGTAATAGGTAGGCTTTCTCTCCTCCACAAAGTCATAGCTTTCCAGGGTGCCTTCGGCATGGAGGGCCTGGATCTGCTCCCACATTTCCCGGCGGAATTGCTCCGCATCCGCAAGGCCGGTGGTCAGGCTGGTCTTGCCGTTATAGGGGGCATGGAGCTCCATGTAGATATTGCCGTTGGCCACCACGAAGCTCTTGATCTGGCCCTGCTCCAGCAGGGACACCACCTCGGAGTAAGCCACATCATTGCCGGCCGTACTGAACAGGCTGAAAATGGCCCACAGGATCAGCGCCAGGATGCCCAGGTAGAGGATAATCGAAATTGGATTGCGTTTTTTCAATGCAGGGTCTCCTTACTTTTCGTATACTTCGGGCTTCAAAATGCCCACATAGGGAAGATTTCTATACTTTTCGTTATAGTCCAGGCCATAGCCCACCAAAAATTCATTGGGAACGGTAAAGCCAACATAATCGGCCTGAATGGTGATGCCGGGCTTGCGGCCCTCGGGCTTATCCAGCAGGGTGCAGATCCGCACGGAGGCAGCACCCTTATTCAGCAGATGCTGGTAAGTAAACTGCAGGCTGCGGCCGGAATCCAGGATATCCTCCAGAATCACCACATGACGGCCCTTCAGGTCGGCAGTCACATCCTGCCGCACCAGCATATCGCTGGAGTGGGTGCCCTTATAAGAGGAGATCCACATAAAGTCCAGCTGGCAGGGTGCAGGGAATGCACGGATCATATCGGCGTAGAACACCACCACGCCCTTGAGAACACCCACAAAAATGGGATTCTTATCGGCGTAGTCTTCCATCAGTTCCCGGCCCAGCTCGGCGATGCGGTTTTTGATCTGCTCTTCGGACAAAAGGACCTTCTTAATATCTCTTTCCATGTTCAGAAACCTCCCATAGTTTTATCTTTCTCAAAAACAAACTGCACAGCAGGCAGTGTATTTGCCATTTTTAGGGTATTTGCTCCAATTCCGGGCACACCCAGTACGCTGTTTCCCTCTGCCAGCACCGGCACCATCGGGCGCTGCGATGCCGGAATTTTCCGGTCGATGAACAGCTTTTTCAGGGATTTGGTGCCGCCGGAGAGCCGCATTTCGTCGCCGGCCTGCCGGCTGCGAAGGCACACCTTCCCCTGCACCGACAAGGTAAAGGTTGTAGCATTGTTGATGATCTCCGTAGCCTCCCGGCAGGTCACACGCCAACCCGGCACCTTTGTCACACCGGGCAGAACCGGTACGGACCAGGCTTCTGTTCGAATCGGCTGGGCCCGAAGGGTACCATAGCACCGCTCCAGGATGATTCCGTCGGGGAAGGCAGCCTGGGCCGAAGGTTTTTCGGAGAAAACCAAACTTTCGGCCAGGGCAATATGGGTGCGCTCAGGCTCTTTAACCCCGTTTTCCTGCAAAAAACGCTCCAAAACGCGGCTGCGGATGGCCCCATCCATCTGCCGCAGGGCAGAAATTTCCAGGGTGTAGGCATCCTTTGCCAGGTTTTCCAGCAGGTTTTCCTCTTCCTGCAGACCCAGGGCCATGGCGGTCAAATTTTCCGCCAAGCGGGGATTTTCCGCCTGCAGCAGGGGCATGACATGGTGACGCAGGCGATTGCGCAGGAAAGCATCGCCGTCGTTGGAGCTGTCGTGGATATGGCTGAGGCAGTACTCCTGCAAAAATGCTTCCACCTCTGCCCGAGTCACCGTCAGCATGGGACGGATCAACCGGTCTCCCACCGGGGTAATGCCGCACAGGCCCTTCAATCCCGTACCCCTCACCAGGTGCAGCAGGATGGTCTCGGCATTATCATCGGCGGTATGGGCCGTGGCAATGGTGCCGGGCAGTGTGCGCAGAAAGGCATAGCGGGCCTCCCGGGCAGCAGCCTCCAGCCCCTTGGGGCCAGGCGTCACAGTGCCGCCGCTCACATGCAGGGGAATATCGAAACGGCTGCAGAAGTCCCGGACGAAGGCCTCGTCCCGGTCAGACTCCTCCCCCCGCAAATGATGGTTAAAATGGGCAGCCGACAAGGAAAAATTCAGTTTTTCCCGCAGCAGATACAGGCCAAACAGCAGCGCCACCGAATCGGCACCGCCGGAAACGGCGCAGACAACATTCTGGCCTGGCCGGATCATATTTCGTGCCCGGATAAAAGCGGTCAGCTTATTGAGCATGTTTCCACTCCCGGTCTGTAAAGGTCTGATAGGGGCCGAACCACTGCATTTTCACCGTGCCGGTTTCGCCGTGGCGGTTTTTGGCCACGATGCACTCGGCAAGGCCCTTATCTTCCGTATTCTCGTTGTAATATTCGTCGCGGTAAAGGAACATGACCACGTCGGCGTCCTGCTCGATGGCGCCGGACTCACGCAGGTCGGACAGGATGGGCCGCTTGTCGGAACGGCCTTCCACCGCACGGGACAACTGGCTGAGGCAGATGACAGGGACATTGAGTTCCTTGGCCATGATCTTCAAGGCACGGGAGATCTCACCAACCACCGTGACACGGTTGTCGCCGCCGGAGCTTTTGCCGTAACCGGAGCCGTTCATCAGCTGCAAATAGTCGATGATCACCAGGCCCAAATTGTCCAGCCGGCGGCACTTGGCGTTGATATCCGCCACAGTCACGGTGGGATTATCATCGATGCGGATGTCGGTCTGGCTGAGGGCCGCAGAGGCCATACACAGTTTGTTCCACTCCTCTTCGCTGAGCTTGCCGGTGACCAGCTTCTGCAGTTCCAGGAAGCCCTCGCTGGCAAGCAATCGCATCGCCAGCTGCTCTCGGGACATTTCCAGGTTGAAAATAGCCACCGTCTTTTTGTACTTTTTAGCCACATTCACGCCCAGGTTCAGAGCCAGGGCAGACTTGCCCATGGCAGGTCTTGCTGCCACCAGCAGCAGGTCAGACTTATTGAGGCCGTTGATCTTCATATCCAGATCCCGCAGACCGGAAGACAGGCCGGGGATGGCGGAGTCAGACTGGCTCAGCTCCGTCAAATGGTCAAAGACCTTGTGCAGCACGGTGCCGATATGCTCCAGGCTGTCGCCCCGTTCACCCTTTCGCAGGGCATAGATCTTCTTTTCGGCGGACTCCAGCATTTCTGCCGGGGTACCCACACCCTCCTGGACCATGTCACCAATGTCGGTAGCCGCCTGGCCCAGGCCACGGAGCATCGCTTTATCCTTGACGATCGTCGCATAGCGCACCGCATTGGCCGCTGTGGGGGTGATCTCCATCAGCTGCAGCACATAGTCCCGGGAATTGTCCCGATGGGTACCCAACTCCCGCATTTTGTCCAGCACCGTCACCGGGTCAATGGTTTCGGAGTAATTGAACATGGTATAGACCGCTTCAAAGATCTCACGGTTTTGCTGCAGATAGAAATCTTCCGGCTTTACCAGGCCGATCACATCGGCAACACAGCGGCTGTCGATGAGAATAGAGCCCAGCAAGGCCTGCTCGGCTTCCACAGACTGGGGTTGCTGCCGCTGCAGCAGTTCCTCCTCCATAGCCATATTCGTTCTCCTCTCTTTTCTATTCTTGGGATGATTTCCTACCATCCGGGGGGATTGCCACGCCAGTCCGCAGACTGGCGCGCAATGACACGGTTATCGTTAGGCTTCTTCGATCTTGACGGTCAGGGGGGCGGAAATTTCGTAGCCCAGCTTGCAGGTAACGGTATAGGTACCAACATTCTTGATGGGATCGGCGATGACGATCTTGCGCTTATCCAGCTTGATGCCGGCCTTTTCCAGGGCATTGGCAATTTCCTGGTTGGTGACAGCGCCAAACAGACGGCCTGCACCGCCGCCCTTGGCCTTGACGGTCAGGGTCATGGCACGCAGCTTATTGGCAGTATCCAGAGCCTCTGCCTTTTCCCGGGCGATCCGCTCGGCAGTGGCCTTGTCGTTCATCTTCTTGGTGTTCAGCGCATCGGCAGTGGCCTCGATGGCCAGCTTTCTGGGCAGCATGAAATTGCGGGCGTAGCCGTCGGAAACCTCGATCAGCTGGCCCTTCTTGCCCTGGCCCTTCACATCCTGCAGCAAAATAACTTTCATATCATTTTCTCCTTAATTTCGTTTTTTCGGTGGGAACGGTTATTCCCCATAATACTGATCGATGGAAACCACCAGTTCATCCAGCACTTCCTTCATGGATTTGCCGCTGATCTGAGCGCCGGCCGTGGCGGTATTACCGCCGCCGCCCAGGGGTTCCAGGATCATCTGTACATTTACATCACCCATACTGCGGGCGGAAACATAGATCTTGTTGTCATCCGGGTAGAGCACGATGGAGGCGCTGATGCCGGAGATATTCAGCATCTCATCCGCTGCCTGAGCTGCCAGCACACGGGTGGTGCCGGTGTTCAGGGCCGCAATGGCCACCTCTTTGCGGTACAAGCGGGAGGATTTGATGATCTGATACTTGGCCATGGTCTCCTGGAAATCGGACTGCAGCAGCCGCTTGACCTCGGTGGTATCGGCACCCATCCGGCGCAACACGGCAGCAGCCTCGAAGGTGCGCTCACCGGTACGGACATTGAAGCTCTTGGTATCCAGGAAAATACCGGCCAGCAGACTCTTGGACTCGATGGGCAGCACATCCTGCTTTTCCACAGCATACTGCAGCAGCTCCGTCACCAGCTCGGAAGCAGAAGATGCATAAGGCTCATGGAGGTTGACCACCACAGGCTCGATATAATCGGCAGCTCTGCGGTGATGGTCCACAACGCAGACACGGCTCATGGCTTCAAGCAGAGGTCTGCTCTCCACCTGGTCGGGGCGGTTGGTATCGACGACCACCAGGGTGGCGCGGTTATCGCACTGCAGCAGTGCTTCATCGGGAGAGATGAACACGCCGGCGTATTCCGGCGCCTGGTAGATCTCCTCCAGCAGCTGCTTGGCGGCATTGTTTTCCTTATCCAGGAGGATATAGGCCTTCTTGCCCTTCTTGCGGCACATGCAGCTGATGCCCATGGCAGCGCCAACGGCGTCCAGGTCCGCATTTTTATGGCCCATGATAAAGACCTGGCTGGACTGGCCGATGAGTTCCATCAGAGAGTTGGCAGTCACACGGCTGCGGACCTTGCTTCTACGGTCGGCTTCCTTGGCGCGGCCGCCGAAGAAGTTGAAGTCACGGCGGTCCTTGACAACCGCCTGGTCACCGCCACGGCTCAGCGCCATTTCAATGGACAGGGCAGCGAAATTGTAGCTTTCCTCGAAGCTGGCTCCGTCGACGCCCAGGCCGAAGGAAATGGACGCTGCCACACCGGCTGGATTGACGACGCTGTGGATATCCTCCAGCAGAGAGAATTTCTCCTGCATGGCATGCTCCAGGTCCCGCTTCTCAAACACCAGCAGGTAACGGTTTCGCTCCAGCTTGCGGAGCAATCCGTGGTAGCCCTCTGCCCACTTGGTGATAGCATCGTTAATGTCGGCATTCATGTTGGAAATGGCAGACTCAGAAAGGTTCATGGTCAGCTCTTCGTAGTTATCCACCAAAATGATGGACACCACGGGACGGGAACGGATATATTCGTCCCGGATCTGATACATTTCGGTCATGTCGCTCAGATACACCATGGCCAGCATGGCGCCTGCGTTTTCCTCGTTGTGCAGGATCGTGCCATAAACCCGGTAGCGGCGATCGCCCACAGTCACGTGGTGGGGGTACTCCTTTTTGCCGGAGCCCAGCCAGTCCATCTTCAGACCCGGCAGCAGCTGGTCGATGGATTGCTCGGGGATCTGGTAGCGCAGGTCGGTAACCGCATGGAACTGGTCGCTGGCCCAAACGACACCGCCGTCGCCCAGGCGCACCAGCGCCATGGGCAGGGGGTTTTCCGTACCCTTGCTGGACATATCCGGGGTCTGGAACGTGTTTTGCACAAATTTCATGATCTCCCGGTTGCGACGCTTGCGGTCCAGCAGATAGAACACCAGCATCAGTGCCGTCACAACAAATTCCGCAATGGCAAGAAGATACTGATTCATCAACAATGCAGCCACCGCAAAGCACATCATCACCACGAAACAGGCCAGAAGACCGGGTCGGAACAGACGGTGCAGTTTCTTTTTCATATCCTCGCCTCCAAAATGGGCAATCAAACCCATATTATTTCTTTATAATCTGTACCATTATAGCAAATTCAACCGACGAACGCAACCGCTTTTGGAAAAAAAGAACAGGTTTTCCGGTTTTCGTTGGGGGGCTGCTTCCCTGCGCGTAGGAAGTTGTCGAAAAAAAGTTGTATACTTTTTGTGCATTTTGTGTTATACTACCCTCAGATGCGCCGGGTGGGCAGCCCCGGGCACTTGAAAAACACGAATATTCTGCAGGCGTTTCCCTGAAGTACGGCGATACGGGGCCGAAATTTTGGGAGGTGGCTGCCTGCTTGTTGTGCCTAATTTAGGCTTTTAGCATCGAAAGGAGTATATATTTTGGCAGAAAAACTGAAAATTATCCCCCTGGGCGGTCTGGACGAGATCGGCAAGAACTGCACCGTTTTGGAGTACGGCAAGGACATGATCGTCGTCGACTGCGGCCTGGGGTTCCCGGATGAGGATATGTACGGCATCGACCTGGTGATCCCGGATTTTTCCTATCTTGTGCAGAATCAAAAGAAGCTGCGGGGCATTTTTGTCACCCACGGCCATGAGGATCACATCGGCTCCATCCCCTATGCCATGCAGCAGCTGCATTGCCCCATCCACGGCACCGCCATGACCAACGGTCTGATCAAGCTGAAGCTGGAGGAGCACAAGATCGCCGATCAGGTCAAGCTCATCACCCACAAGCCCGGCGAGATCGTCAAGGTAGGCTGTTTCCAGGTGGAATTCATCCATGTCAACCATTCCATCGCCGACGCCGTGGCCTTTGCCATCCACACCCCGGTGGGCACCGTGGTGATGACCGGCGACTTCAAGATCGATCCCACCGCCGCCGAGGGCATGATGGATCTGGCCCGCTTGGGTCAGCTGGGCAACGACGGCGTGCTGGCGCTGCTGGCTGATTCCACCAACGTGGAGCGGGCCGGCTACACCCCCAGCGAAAACACCGTCACGGAAAATCTGGACCGTCAGTTCAAAAACTGCGACAGCCGCATCATCATCACCACCTTCGCCTCCAACATGCACCGCATCCAGGCGGTGCTGGCCACGGCCCATCGTCACGGCCGCAAGGTGGCCGTCACCGGCCGCAGCATGGAAAATATGCTGAAGGTGGCCCAGGAACTGGGCTATTTGAAGGTGCCGGCCAACACCATCGTGGACATCGGCACCATCAAGAGCCTGCCCAACAACAAGATCGTCATCGTTTCCACCGGCTCCCAGGGCGAAAATATGTCGGCCCTGCACCGCATGGCCTTCAACACCCACAAGCAGGTGGACATCATGGGCGGCGACCGGATCATCATCTCTGCCTCTGCCATCCCCGGCAACGAAAAGGCCGTCAGTAAGATCATCAATGAGCTCTACCGCAAGGGTGCCGATGTGGTGTACGAAAAGAGCGAGGGTCTTCACGTTTCCGGTCACGCCTGCCAGGAGGAGCTGAAGATCGTTCACGGCCTTTGCAAGCCCAAGTTCTTCATTCCCGTTCACGGTGAGCAGCGGCATCTGCAGATCCACAGCAAGCTGGCCAAAGCCATGGGCATGGCCCCCAAGAACATCTGCATCAGCCAGGTGGGCACCCCCATTGAGCTGTCCGCCCGGACCTGCAAGCTGGGTGCGCCCGTTCCGTCCGGCATCGTGCTGGTGGACGGCACCGGCGTGGGCGATGTGGGCAGTGTGGTACTGCGGGACCGCAAGCATCTGGCAGAGGACGGCATGATCGTGGTGTGCGTGAACCTCAGCGCCGAGGACGGCGGCATCCTCACCGGCCCCGACATCGTGACCCGTGGCTTTATCTATGTCAAGGACTCCGAGGAGCTGCTGGACGACCTGAAGCTCGTGGCCATGGAAGCCATTGAGCGGTGCCAGCGCAAGCGGGTCAGAGATTGGACCGCCATCAAAAGCGCCATCAAAAATGACCTGTCCGGCTACCTGTATAAGCAAACCAAGCGCAATCCCATGATTCTGCCCGTCATTATGGAAATCTAATTCAAAAGCCGCCCTTGCAAACGGGCGGCTTTTGTGGTTTAATGAGATAGATTGTTGTTTAGCGCACTTAAAAAGAAGTGTCATTCCGAGCCAGTGCGCACACTGGCGTGGGAATCCCCTAAGTTTTCCGGGTACTTTTCCACGATTTCCCCTTCTATCCAGGGGGCTGCCACGTCGCCTTCGGCTCCTCGCAATGACAGCGTATTGTAGTGTAAACAAGAATTTACCGCAGAAAGGATGTGCGTCTATGCGTTATTATTTTGCACCCATGGAGGGCATTACCGACAGCATTTATCGTCGGATTCATCACAAATATTTCAGCGGCGTGGACCGCTACTATATGCCCTTTCTCTCCCCCACCATCCACCGGCAGCTGACCCACAAGGAAGACCGGGAGCTGCCCTTTGCGGAGAAAGAAAATTTTGTGGCGGTGCCGCAGATCTTGACGAAGGTGGCCGAAGATTTCCTGTGGGCCGCACAGGTCTGCGCCGACCGGGGCTATGCGGAAGTGAATCTGAACGTGGGCTGTCCCAGCGGTACGGTGGTATCCAAAGGCAAGGGCAGCGGCATGCTGCGGGATGTAGATGCACTGGATGCTTTCCTGGAGGAAGTTTTCTCCAAATCTCCCCTGCCCATTTCCGTCAAAACCCGGCTGGGCCTGGAAAACAAGAAGGAATTTCCCGCCATTTTGGAGGTTTATAACCGCTATCCTATCAAAGAACTGACAATCCATCCCAGAGTCCGCAAGCAGTTTTACAGCGGAGCTGTGGACATGGAGGTCTTCCGCTATGCCGCAGAAAACAGCACAAATCAACTGTGCTATAACGGTAATTTGAATAATTTACAGCAAATTCAGGCATTTTCCGCAGATTTTCCCCAGATCAACTCCGTGATGATCGGCAGAGGTCTCATCGGCGATCCCGGCATGCTGACCCCCGGCGGCACGACACGGGAAAGTCTTCAGGCATTTACGGAGGAATTAACAGAAACTTATGTAGAAGTGTTCGGTGGTGCCCGCAACGCCATGTTCCGGATGAAGGAAAACTGGAGTTTCCTGCGCCATCGGTTTGAAGACAGCGACCGGCTGTGGAAGGATCTGCGCAAGACCACAGATATCGGCGAATACCGCCGCATTACAGCAGAATTTTTCCATACCCTGCCGCTGAAAGAGCCGTTTAACCCCGATTGGTAAATCCCTCAAAAACAAAATCCCGGCTGCCAATTTGGCAGCCGGGATTGCTTTTTTACTGCAGGGACACGAAGCTCAAAACGATCTTCTTGTAGTTGATCTCCACCTCGTACTGCTCCAGAGCCTCGGTGACGATCTGATTGGACTTTTCCGTCATATAGGCGCTGCGGGTGCCGGTGATCCAGGTCTCCTCGCTGCCCACAAAATACATAACATGATAGCCGAACTTGGTCTTCACCAGGCCGGTGTCGCCGGGTTTTCTGGCTTCATCGAAGCACCAGGCATCGAATTCGGCCACCATCTCGCCCTTCTTGACGAAGGTATAGATGCCGCCGTTGGTGACCTTGCCGCCCTGATCATCGGAGTACTTATTGGCCAGCTCGCCGAAGAGGGTCTCGGACTTGTCGCCATTCAGGAACTCATCATAGATCTTCTGCGCGGCAGCCCGACAGGCTTCCCAGTGGGCATCGGTGATCTCGGTCTTGCTGTCAACCGTTTCTTCCATTTCGGCAACGATGGTGTCGATATGCACCAGGATATGGCGCACATCCACGGTGTAGCTGCCATCCTGCTTGACGCCCTGCTGTTCCAGGGTCTCCTTGTTGGCCAGGAAGTAGGCGTTCAGCTCCTCCATAGTGGGCTTCACTTTGCCGTAGAGCTCGGCAAAATAGAGGTTACCCATGTATTGGGTCTCCATGAACTCCAGATAATCGGCCATAGTGGTGCCGGGGCCGAAGGAGTCCTGCACCAGCTGATCCACGCTGTCGTAACCATTCTGCTTGGCGGTAGTTGCCAGAGAAGCCGGCATCTCCTCCAACTCCTTGCGGGCATCTTCGGGCAGCTGGAAATTATGCTTCTTAGCCTCCAGGACCATGGCCATATTGCCGTGCCAGGCATCCAGGGCATTCTGCAGGAAATACTGCTGCCAGGTCATGGTCTGCTCCAGCTGGCACACCTGCTCGTCCAGCGGCTTGGTGTAATCCAGGCCCAGGTAACTGAGATAGTAGTAGTTTTCGCCAAAGAAGTCATAGACCTCGGTCCAGTAGTAGAACTGCAGCTGGGTGTTGGTCAGCTGGGCATCACCCAGGGTAGCCACCACCACATCGCCCTTCTTCACGACCTTCTTGTCGGAAACGGTGAAGGAGTCCTTGCACTGAATGTCGTTGGCCTTGGGCACCATCCAACTGAACCACCTACTCATGTCGCCGTCGCTGCGGATGCCGAAAAACAGCACCGTTGCCAGCACAGCCAGCAGCGCAAAACAGCCGGCCATGGCCATATTACGCTTCATTTTCTTGACCTTGGGAGAGGGTTCGTACGCGTCCTCGGTTTCCTCCAGCAGATCGGTTTCCGGCAGTTCCTGTTCCAGGATCTGCTCAGTTTCTGCGGCACTGTTGTTCTTGCCGCAGACAGGGCAAAAACCGCCCCATTCGGCCATTTCTGCCTCACAATATTTACATTTCATGGTTTTTCCTCTTTCTCCGCAGATACGGATTATTCATCCGTCAGTTTATCACGGCAAAATAGGAAAATCAAGTAAAAAAACAGAATATTTACAATTGAATCTGCCCGGAAAAACGCCCAGGAAACCCTTGCAAAAGAGGTAAATTTATGTTATATTGTATAGTTGAAATCGTATCCTTCAAGGAGCAATATTATGAGCCAGAAAACAACTGTCGTTTCACAGGAACAGCTGCAGCAGCAGCTTTCCTATTGCAATAAAATTTCCGCCTATTGGCGTGATGCCGGCCGGGCACCGAAGGCCTATGTGGAGACCTACGGCTGCCAGCAGAACGAGGCCGATTCCGAACGGATCCGGGGCATGCTGGCAGAGGCCGGTTACGGCATCTGCGACGAGGCCGAGGGTGCCGATGTGGTGGTGATGAACACCTGCGCCATCCGGGAAAATGCCAACCAGCGTGTCTTCGGCAACCTGGGCGCTTTGACCCACACCAAGCGCCGTCATCCGGAGCAGAAGATCTTTCTATGTGGCTGCATGGCCGGCCAGGAAGTGGTGACCACCCGGATCAAGAAGAGTTTTCCCCATGTTAACGGTGTATTCTCCACCCACCATCTGTGGCAGTTCCCGGAGATTCTCTTTAAGGTACTGACCACCGGCAAACGTCAGTTTTACATCGCCGACGAGGCCGGTTCCATCGCTGAGGGTCTGCCCGTTGTCCGCAGCAGCCAGCTGAAAAGCTGGGTATCCATCATGTACGGCTGCAACAACTTCTGCACCTACTGCATCGTGCCCTATGTCCGTGGTCGAGAGCGCAGCCGCAGACCGGAGGATATCCTGGCCGAGTGCAAAGAGCTGATCGCCAACGGCTGCAAGGAGATCAATCTGCTGGGTCAGAATGTCAACTCCTACGGCAAGGACCTGGATTGCGGCATGGATTTTGCGGATCTGCTGGCATCCATTGCACAACTCCCCGGCGAGTTCCTCATCCGTTTTATGACCAGCCATCCCAGAGATGCTTCTGAAAAGCTCTTTGACACCATGGCAAAGTACCCGAAGATCGCAAAGCAGCTGCATCTGCCCTTCCAGTCCGGCTCTTCCCGGGTGCTAAAGGCCATGAACCGGCATTATGACCGGCAGACCTATCTGAAGAAAGTCAACTACGCCAAGTCCGTTATGCCGGAGCTGGTGCTGACTTCCGACGTCATCGTGGGCTTCCCCGGCGAGACGGAGGAAGAATTCGAGGAGACCATTTCCCTCATTGAGCAGGTGCGCTACGATTCTCTGTTCACCTTTATTTTCTCTCCCCGACCCGGCACGCCCGCCGCAGGCATGGAAGATCCCACCCCGAAGGAAGAAAAGAGCCGCCGATTCGATCGGCTTTGCGATGTGCAGAACCGCATTTCCGAGGAGATTCACCACAGCTATGTGGGCAAAAACTTCCGTTGCCTCGTGGACGGCACCGACAAGGGCATGCTGACCGCCCGCACCGAAGGCGGAAGATTGGTACGTTTTGCCGGCAACGAGGATCTGATCGGCACTTATCAAACCATCGCCATTACCGGCTGCACCACCTGGAGCCTGATCGGCGAATTGCACATGTAAATTGTTGTTTAGCGGCGCTCTGTAGGGAACGCTGTCCTCAGCGTTCCCTACGGGTGCAAACATAAACAACAATTTATCTCACCAATAAACTACAGAAAGAGGTTACGCCAATGGCAAAACCTAACGAATTGACGCCCATGCAGCGGCAGTATCAGGCCATCAAGGCCGATCATCAGGACTGCATTCTGTTTTTCCGGCTGGGCGATTTTTATGAAATGTTCAACGATGACGCCCGGCTGGCGGCCCGTGAGTTGGACCTGACCCTGACCACCCGGGATCGAGGCAAGCCCCAGGAGGAACAAACCCCCATGTGCGGCGTGCCTTACCACAGTGTGGATGCCTACATCGCCCGGCTGGTGCAGCGGGGTTACAAGGTGGCCATCTGCGAGCAGATGACGGATCCTGCCCTGGCCAAGGGACTGGTGGAGCGGGAAGTGACCCGGATTGTCACCCCCGGTACCGTCACGGAAAGCTGCATGCTGGAGGAAAGTCGGAACAACTACTTCGCCGCCCTCTATGGCTGCGACGGAAAATACGGCCTGGCCTTTTGTGACATTTCCACCGGCGAATTTTACACCACAGTCTGCGCCAGCGCTTCCGCTGCCGCTTCCGAGCTGGGCCGTTTCTCCCCTGCCGAGGTCATCCGTTTCCAGGCCGATGATCCCATGCTAGCTGCCGCTCTGTTCCAGCGGCTGCACTGCTGTGTGGACGAAGGAAACAAGGAGATTTTTGACCTTGCCAAGGCAGAGACTTTGCTGGAGCAGCATTTTGGCCAGCCCATGGCCACCCTGGGTCTTTCGGGCATGCCCGCCGCCATCTGCGCTGCGGGTGGTCTGCTGCAGACCCTGCTGACCCTGCAGAAGAACGACCTGGCCCACATCCGCAATCTGCAATATTACACCACCGGCCGGTTTATGGAGCTGGATATGGACGCATGGCGGAATTTGGAACTGGCCGAAACCATGCGCACCAAGGAGAAAAAGGGCAGCCTTCTGTGGGTGCTGGACAAGACCCACACCGCCATGGGCGCCAGAATGCTGCGTTCCTGGCTGGAAAAGCCCCTGCTGGACCCGGTGCAGATCGGCCGCCGCCACAGTGCGGTAGAGGAACTGGTATCCTCCCCCATCATCCGGGGAGAGCTGGAGCAGGCGCTGAAGGGTGTCACGGACCTGGAACGTGTGATGGCCAGAGTAGCCGGCGGCACGGTCAACGCCCGGGATCTTTTGGGTTTGGCCAGCGGCCTGCGGGCACTGCCCCAGGTGAAGGAGCAGCTGAAAAAAACCGAATCTGCCCTGCTGCAGCGGCTGGCAGAATCCATTGATCCTCTGACTGATTGCGCTGACCGCATTGAATCCACTTTGACCGACAACCCGCCTCTGACCATCCGGGAAGGCGGCCTCATCCGCAAGGGCGCCAACCCCGACGCCGACGGGCTGCGGGACATTATGGAAGGCGGTGCCGGCACCATTGCTGCCATTGAAGCCGCCGAAAAGGAAAAGACCGGCATCCGCACGCTGAAGGTCAGCTACAACCGGGTGTTCGGCTATTACATCGAGGTATCCAAGTCCTTCACAGACCAGGTGCCGGAACACTATATCCGCAAGCAGACCCTGGCAAACTGCGAGCGCTACATCACCCAGGAACTAAAGGAACTGGAAGAACAGGTGCTGACGGCCAAGGATCGGCTGGCTGCCCTGGAATATCAGCTGTTTGTGGAGCTGCGGGACTTCCTGGCCCAGCAGACCGCCCGGGTACAGACCACCGCCGCTGCCGTGGCCGCTGCCGATACCCTGTGCAGCCTGGCTGCCGTGGCAGTCCAGCGGGGCTACTGCCGCCCGGAGATCAGCCTGGATGGTGAAATTTCCATCATTGACGGCCGCCACCCGGTGGTGGAAGTAATGCTCAAAGACAGCCTGTTTGTTCCCAACGACACCCATCTGGGTGCTGCCGACAACCAGGTAAGTATCATCACCGGCCCCAACATGGCAGGTAAATCCACCTACATGCGCCAGGTGGCGCTGATCGTACTGATGGCACAGATGGGTTCCTTCGTTCCGGCCAGAAGTGCCAAGATTGGCCTGCTGGACCGGGTGTTTACCCGCATCGGTGCCAGGGACGATCTGGCTTCCGGCCAGTCCACCTTCATGGTGGAGATGACGGAGGTGGCTTCTATTTTGAAGCACGCCACCAGCCGCAGCCTGCTGATCCTGGACGAGATCGGCAGAGGCACCTCTACTTACGATGGCATGGCCATCGCAAGAGCGGTACTGGAATATGCGGCAAGTCCCAAGAAGCTGGGTGCCAAGACTCTGTTTGCCACCCATTACCACGAGCTTTCCACCATTGAGAACGAGCTTCCCAATGTGAAAAATTACAACATCGCCGTGAAAAAGCGGGGTGATCAGATGATCTTCCTGCGCAAGATCGTGCCCGGTGCAGCCGACGACAGCTACGGCGTGGAAGTGGCCAAGCTGGCAGGACTTCCGAATGCTGTCATCACCCGGGCCCGGGAAATTTTGGTGGAACTGGAAGCCAACGGCGGTGCAAAACCGGTGGTAATGCCGGTGCAGGAGACGGATCAAATCAGCATGCTGGATCTTCGCAGCCAGCAGGTCTGTGCTGCCCTGGAGGCCATCACCGTGGAGACCCTGACCCCCATTGAGGCCATGAACGAACTTTACAAGCTGAAAAGGATGCTGCAATAATGGCAAAAAATACGAAAAAACTGGCGGTACGGCTGACGGATCAGGAGCAGATCTGGGCCATCGTGTATCTGCTGTTCAGCTATTTCCTGCTGCCGGAGCTGCTGCAGCTGCTCAGCTCCGTGCTGCCGGTACCGCTGGGCTCAGTATGGACCAATTTTCTGTACTTTACCATCAATTTCATCATGATCCTGTGGATCTTCCACGGCTTTTTTAAGCGCAGCCTGGTCTATGCAGGACAAAATATGGGCGATTTTCTGCTGGCCGTGGTCATCGGTTCTGCCGCTTACTGGCTGTGCAACTGGGGCTACTCCCAGCTACTGCACCGGTTTTTCCCCGGATTTTTGAATCTCAACGACAGCAGCATCGGCGGCATGGCCAGCCAAAATTACCTTGTCATGTTCCTGGGCACCGTGTTGCTGGTGCCCATCACGGAAGAGGCCTTCCACAGAGCGCTGATCTTCGGCTCTCTGTATCCCAAGAATCACGCCGTAGCCTACGCCCTTTCCGCTGTGATTTTTTCTGCCATTCACATCGTGGGGTTTGTGGGCCTGTACAGTCCCGTGAACCTGGCGCTGGCATTTTTGCAGTACATTCCCGCCGGTTTGATCCTGGCCTGGGTCTACCGCAGAAGCGGCAGCATTTTTGCGCCAATGCTCATGCATGCCGTCATCAACGCCGTGGGTATGCTGGCCCAGAGGTAACATTATGTCTAAAATCATTCAACTTTCTCCCCATATCGCCAATTTGATCGCTGCCGGTGAGGTGGTGGAGCGTCCCGCATCCGTGGTGAAAGAACTACTGGAAAACGCCGTGGACGCCGGTGCCACCAAGGTCACGGTGGAAATCAAGGACGGCGGCATGACCTATCTGCGGCTGACCGACAACGGCTGCGGTATGTCGCCTGAGGATGCCCGGACGGCCTTTTTGCGCCATGCCACCTCGAAGCTCCGCAGCGCAGAGGACCTGGCCGCCATCACCACCTGCGGTTTCCGTGGCGAAGCCTTGGCTGCCATCGCTTCCGTCAGCCGCATCGACCTGATGACCAAAACCGCCGACTCCATCAGCGGCACCAGCCTGCATCTGGAGGCCGGTGTCATCACCGAGGATACGGAGGCCGGTTGCCCCGACGGCACCACCATCATTGTCCGGGATCTGTTTTACAACACCCCGGCCCGAATGAAGTTTATGAAATCCGACACCTACGAGGGCAGCCGGGTCACCGCAGCGGTACAACTGCAGGCCCTGGCCCACCCGGATGTTGCCATTACCCTGATCCGGGACGGCAAGCAGGTTCTGTCCACCCCCGGCAAGGGCGGTTTGGAGGCCGCTGCCTACTGCGTCTATGGCCGGGAAGCCGGGCAGATGATCCCCGTGGAAAGCAGCTGGGAGCAGTATCGTGTCACCGGTTTTGTCAGCAAGCCCACCGATGCACGGCCCAGCCGCGCCTTGCAGACCTTCTTTGTCAACGGTCGGCCTGTGCGGTCGAAAACCATGATGGCGGCATTGGAAGAAGCCTACCGCAATCAGATGATGGTGGGTAAATTCCCCGCCTGTGTGCTGCATCTGCAGCTTCCTGCCAATGCCGTGGATGTGAACGTGCATCCGGCCAAGACGGAAGTAAAATTTTTGTCTGACAAGGCAGCTTTTGACTGCATCCATTACGGCGTGCTGGCGGCACTGAACAAGACCCCCGACCGGCCCCAGGTGCAGTTTAAGAGCCAGCCCTCCCCTGCCCCCTACAAGCCTGCACCCGCTGCGGCAGATGCCCAGCCCAAGAAGGCAGAACCCTTCTTCCGCACCATGACCACGGAAGAATTCAAGCATTTCTCTGCTGCCATTGCGGAGGCCCCTCAGCCGAAAAAAGAGGCTGCCATCGCTGCCGCAGCCAAGATCGAGCGGCCCGCCAATAGCTGGGTGCAGGAGACCGTGATTTTACCCACGCCTGTTGCCCAAAATACTGGTCATTGCGAGCCAGTGACCGATGTCACTGGCGTGGCAATCCCCCCGACTCCCCAGAAATCTCCGGAGATCGCCACACCAGTCTGCGGACTGGTTCGCGATGACACAGCGGAAATGGAGCAGATTGCCCTGCCTATGCCGGAGGAAATTCCCTGGCGGCTGGTAGGCGAACTGTACAACAGCTACATCCTCGTCGAGCAGGGAGAAGAAGCCTTCCTCATCGACAAGCATGCCGCCCACGAGCGGATCCTTTTCGAAAAGCTGAAGGCCAACCAGGAGGCCATTTCCTCCCAGGCTCTGCTGGCCCCCGTCCCCGTGCGGCTGTCGCCTGCTGCGGTGGCAGAGCTACTGGCCAATCAGCAGATCCTCTCGGAGCTGGGCTTCGAACTGGAGGAATTCGCTGAAAACACCCTGCTGCTGCGGCAGATCCCCATGGATCTGGATGTTGCGGCAGCGGCAGAAACGGTAGAGGCCATGGCCGCCGATCTGCTCAGCGGCCGTCGGGAACGAAAAGACACGGTACGGGACGAAATTCTGCACACCGTGGCCTGCAAGGCTGCCATCAAGGCAGGCTGGAGAAACGACGAGGCCGAACTGCTGGCCCTGGTGCGGCAGGTCATGGCCGACGAGAATCTGAAGTACTGCCCCCACGGCCGCCCCATCTGCATCACGCTGAGCAAGAAGCAGTTGGAAAAGCAGTTCCGGAGGGCTTGATATGACAGGAAAAGAATACCAGCAGCTGGCTATGACTACCCTCAATCCCGACCTGTCCAAAAAGGATGTGCTGATCAATGCTGTGATGGGGCTCTGCGGCGAAAGCGGCGAGGCCATCGATATTGTGAAAAAGCATCTGCACCAGGGGCACGAACTGGATCAGGAAAAGCTCGTCAAAGAACTGGGCGACATCGCCTGGTATCTGGCCGAGGCGGCCTATGCCCTGGATACCGATCTGGACGCCATTTTCGAGGGCAATCTCGCCAAATTGAAGGCCAGATACCCGGAAGGCTTCGATTCGGAAAAATCCGTCAACAGGGAAAGATAAATTGCGATTTAGCGGGCAGATGCCATCGTAGGGGCGAGCATTGCTCGTCCGGGCATTTTGCAACGCAAAATGCCGTGCCGTAGGCACAACATTGTTATTTTTCCTCGAAAAATCCGAAAAAATGTTCCATTTTTCGGCGGACGGCCAATGGCCGCCCCTACAGAGTAACCACCCGACAAACGAAAATTTGAAAGGAGGTCTTGGTCTATGGACAAGATCATTTGTGTTGTCGGGCCAACGGCCTCCGGCAAGACGGCTTTGGCCATTGAGCTGGCAAAAGAATTTAACGGTGAAGTGGTGTCCTGCGACTCCATGTATGTCTACCGAGGCATGAACATCGGCACCGCCAAGCCCACAGAGGAGGAGATGCAAGGCATCCCCCATCACATGATCGATGTGTGCGAGCCCACGGAGGATTTCTCCGTCAGCCGCTACACCCAAATGGCAACCCCCATCGTCGACGACATCCTGGCCCGGGGCAAGACCGCCATCATTGCCGGCGGCACGGGCCTGTACTCCGACAGTTTGATCCGGGGCAACGATTTTGCCCCCATTCCTGCCACCGGCCATCGGCAGCGTCTGGAGCAGCAGATAGAGGCCGAAGGTATCGAACCGCTGCTGGCCCAGCTGCGGACCATTGACCCGGAGGCGGCAGACCGCTCCCAGGGCAATCCCCGGCGGATCATCCGGGCGCTGGAAGTCTATTTTGAGACCGGCGAAACCATCACCGCCCACAACAAGCGGACCCAGGAAATTCCCGACCGGTATCAGCCGGTATGGATCGGCCTGGACTTTACCCGGCGACAGGATCTGTATGGCCGGATCGACCGGCGGGTGGAGATCATGCTGGAAATGGGCCTGTTGAAAGAGATTTCCCAGCTTTTGGCCGCCGGCATTCCGGAAAAGGCAACTGCCCTGCAGGCCATCGGCTACAAAGAATTTGTGGACGCTCTGGCCGGCCGTTGCCCCATGGAGCAGGCGGTGGCCCAGGTGCAGCAGTCCTCCCGGCGCTACGCCAAGCGGCAGCTGACCTGGTTCCGGCGCAATGAAAAAATGAACTGGATCATCCGCCAGCCGGAAACCACGGGCGAAGAAATTATGGAAAACGCCCGACGCTTCTTGCGTAATTTCGACAACTGAAAAATGCTACCATATATGCATCCTGAAAGAAAGAAGGTATACATATATGGCAGAAAACAATACTCTCCAGGAAGCCATTTTGCAGGAGGTGCGGCGGGACCGGGTACCGGTGACGCTGTTTCTCATGAACGGATTTCAGCTTCGCGGGGTCATCACGGGATTTGACAATTTCGTGGTGGTGCTGGTCAGCGACGGCAAGCAACAGATGATCTACAAGCATGCCATCTCGACCCTGGCCCCCATGAAGCCCCTCAGATCCGCTGGGATCCCTGCATAAACACCAAGGGCGACGGAGAAATTCCGTCGCCCTTTTGCATTTTACTTTACTGATTACATCGTCATCCTACAGAAAAGAGGAACCGTTATGTCCATTGCTGAAAATGTTGCCAAGATTCTTTCTGACATCGAGTCTGCCGCCATTGCCGCCGGTCGGGACCCCAAGGAGATCACCCTGTGCGCTGCCACCAAGATGAACGACGCAAGCCGTGTCCGGGAGGCCATTGCCGCCGGCGTTCGCTGCTGCGGTGAAAACAAGGTCCAGGAACTGACCCAAAAGCTGGCCGAAAACGCCTACGAAGGCGCAGATCTCCACTTCATCGGTCATCTGCAGACCAACAAGGTCAAGCAGGTCGTCGGCAAGGTCAGCCTGATCCAGAGCGTGGATTCGGCCCGTCTGCTGCAAGCCATCGAAAAGGAGGCTGCCAAGCAGGGCATCATTCAGGACATTTTGCTGGAGATCAACATCGGCGAAGAGGAAAGCAAGTCCGGCCTTGCCGCCACCGAAATCTACGAAATGCTGGAAAATGTGGCCCGTTCTTCCTCTGTTCGGGTCCGTGGTCTGATGGCGATCCCGCCCATCTGCCAAAACAAAGGCGATAATGATAAATTTTTTGCAGAAATGTGCCAGCTGGCTGTTGACATAACGGCAAAAAAATATAATAATGTATGTATGGAAATTTTGTCTATGGGCATGTCCGATGATTACGAAGACGCCATCGCCCACGGCAGTACCATGATCCGAGTGGGTACCGCCATTTTCGGTGCCAGAAATTATGCGTAAGTCTAGCCGACTGCTGTAATAGATTTTAGGAGGAAAAGAAAATGAATTTTTGGGACAATGTTAAGAAGCTCGCACAGCCCTACGCTGATGATGAATATGATGAATTCGAAGATGAAGAAATGACCGAAGGCTTTGAGGAAGAAGCTGCGCCCGTGGCCCGTCCTGTTCGCCGTGCCGAGACCCGTCCCGAGCCCGCTGCCGATCGCAGCGAGAGTGGCTTCAGCGGCAAGGTGCTGACCATGAACTCCAACAAGCCCTCCGTGGTCCTGTTCCGCCCCACCAGCTTCAACGAGGCCACCAAGGCCGCCGATGATCTGCGCCAGAGAAAGGCTGTCATCGTGAATCTTGAGAATGTGGATGCCGCTATGGCCCGCCGTGTGGTGGATTTCCTGTCCGGTTGCGCTTACGCCCTGGACGGCAAGGTCAAGAAGATCGCCCTGGCTACTTACCTGTTCTGCCCCCACAGCATGGATGTGATGGGCGACCTGGAAACCCTGCAGACCGAGCTGGAAGACTCCATGGGCTAATGGCTCCCAATTCACAGACAGAGAGGACAGCCTATGTTTACACCGCAGCAAATTGAAGAAGTATTTTTCCGTGATGCCGCTATTAACGGCTATAACAAGCGGGATGTGGACCAGTTCCTGGAGCCGCTGACGGAAGATTACATCACCCTGTACAAGGAAAACGCCCTGCTGAAAAGTAAGATGCGTATTCTCGTCAGCAAGCTGGAGGAATACCGCAACAATGAAGCTTCCATGAAGGATGCCATCGTCAACGCCCAGAAGACCTGCGATCTGATGGTCAAGGAAGCAGAGAACAAATGCGCCGTCATGCTGGGCGAAGCCAGCGAGGCCGCCACCCGCAACGCCCTCAACGCCAAGGTGCAGATCCACGCCGAGGAAGCCAAGGTAGAGGAAGCACGCCGGGTTGCCGCTGCCAAGATCACCGAGCTGGAGCAGCAGTTCCAGGGCCTTCTTGAGGCACTGGCTGCCATCAAGGCCGGTTATCTGCCCGAGCAGGCCGTCGCCGAGCCCCAGCAGGAGCCGGACGAGGCCGAGGAAGTGGCTGACGAGATCGCCCACAACCTGGCCGCCATGATCGGCGAGACCGAGGAAACCGAGCCCAAGCCCCAGCCCAAGCATCCTGCCGAGGCTGCCACCGCCAAGTTCACCGGTCTGAAGTTCGGCCCCAATTACGATCCCAGAAAGTAAATAGATAAGGCTATGACGAGGACACGTCGTTTCCCTCCCCTGTTTTCAGAGAGCTGCCGGTTGGTGTGAGGCAGTAACACAAGGAAAACGGTATCCCCTCGGAGCTGTGCGCCGAACGCCGCAAGGCTATTAGACCGCACCGGGTTTGCCCGATACAGCAAGATCGAGTGCCGCTGAAAAGCGGAATGAGAGTGGTACCGCAGAGGTTATTGCGCCTTTGTCTCTTATTATAGGGACAAAGGCGCTTTTATTTTGCTTTACAAATATTATATGGAGGTTGAATTCCAATGGAATACAAAAACACGATCATCACCCCGAAGACTGACTTCCCCATGAAGGCCGGTCTGCCTGCCCGTGAGCCCGGCATGCTGGCTGCCTGGGAGGAAATGGACCTGTACAATGCACTGGTGGAAAAGAACAAGCATCTGCCCCCCTTCGTTCTGCATGACGGCCCTCCCTTCTCCAACGGCTATATCCACATGGGTCACGCTCTGAACAAGGCCCTGAAGGACTTCATCGTCCGTTCTCAGGCTATGATGGGCCACTACACCCCCTATGTCCCCGGCTGGGACAACCACGGTCTGCCCATCGAGCGTGCCATCGAAACTTCCAAGAAGAAGCTGAACAAGGATATGTCCGTGCCGGAGTTCCGCAATGCCTGCCCCGATTTCGCTGAGGACTTCATCCAGAAGCAGATGACCGGCTTCAAGCGCCTGGGCGCTGTGGGCGATTGGGCACATCCCTACCGCACCATGGATCCTCATTTCGAGGCCCAGGAAGTCAAGGTCTTTGGGCGCATGTTCGACAAGGGCTACATTTACAAGGGTCTGAAGCCCGTCACCTGGTGCCCCTTCTGCGTTACCGCTGTGGCTGAAGCCGACATCGTTTATAACGACGATCCCTGTACCACCGCTTATGTCAAGTTCCCTGTCCACGACGATCTGGG
>JAZUBW010000015.1:0-4614 GCA_045638785.1 Faecousia sp. | reverse complement strand
TGCACACCAGCAGCAGGGAGAAGCCGCAGTGAATGCCGCCCACAGAGAACTTCAGCATGGAAAGACCTGCGGTCAGCATGACGAATGCCACGGAAATTGCCATACGCTTACTCCGGGAGTGGAAGAACCGTTCCACCCGGTTTAAGAGCCAGCCCATGACAGTGCCCAGTCCCAAAGACAGCACGATCTCCACAATGGGCTCCACAACGACGCCCATCACATTGACTGCGCCGCTTTCCAGGGCGTTGGCAATGCCGAAGGACACGGAGAACAGCACCAGACCCACAGCATCGTCGATGGCAACCACCAGCATCAGCAGCCGGGTCAGAGGGCCGTCGGCCTTGTACTGACGCACGACCATCAGGGTTGCGGCAGGCGCCGTGGCAGATGCGATGGCGCCCAACACCAGCGCACAGGGAATGGAGATCACATTGGGGAAGCACAGGTGCAGAGCGATCAGCACGATGTCCACCAGCACGGTGGTGACCACTGCCTGCAGGATGCCGATGGTGATGGCAGCCTTGCCCATGGTCTTGAGCTGGCTCAGGCGGAATTCGTTGCCGATGGTAAAGGCAATGAAGCCAAGGGCGGTCTGGGTCACGATGGTCAGACCCTCTACCTGCTCCAGGGAGTTAAAGCCCAGGCCAGGCACCCGCAGTGCGCCCAGGGCGAAAGGGCCCAGCAGCAGACCTGCCACCAGGTATGCCGTAACCGCCGGCAGGTTCAGCTTTTTTGTCAGACGGGACAACAAAAGGCCGCCGATCAATGCGGCAGCCAGACAGATGAGATGAGTTTCCATATGGAATACGCCTTCTTTCACCAAAATAATGTTTGGGGTCGTCGCGAAAGGCGGCCTCGTTTATTGAAACGCATGAATTATACCATCGCAGTCGGCCAAAGTCAATACATGGTCGAGGAAATCCTGGAGATTGCAGAGAAAAAACGGAGAAAAAACAACTTTTCGTTGTCAATGGACGAAAGGTATGATACCATATAGAAAAAAGCGGAAGAGAGGAACCTTTATGGCTTGGCTGGACAAGATCCAACATCCCCGGCGCTACATCAAAACCTTTGTAAAATGGGCCTTCCTGGGCCTGCTGATGGGTGCCATCGGCGGCCTGCTGGGCGCCGGTTTCCATCATGCCTTGCATGGCGTCACCCATCTGCGGGCAGAGCACACCTGGCTGATTTTCCTGCTGCCTGTGGGCGGTTTGCTGAGCGTTGCCATCTATCGGCTGCTGGGCCTGCGGAGCAATCGGGGTACCAACGAGATCATCGACGCGGTGCTGGACGGGCAAGAGCTGAAACCCCAGATCGCGCCGGGTATCTTCCTGGCCACCTCTATTACGCATCTGCTGGGCGGCTCTGCCGGTCGCGAGGGTGCGGCCCTGCAGCTGGGCGGCTCCAGCGCATCCATGCTGGCCAAGCTCTTCCGGCTGAAGACCGAGGATCGGAAGATCCTCATTATGAGCGGCATGAGCGCCGTGTTCGCCGGCCTCTTCGGCACGCCTTTGACAGCCACTCTGTTCTGTATGGAGTTTGAGTCCGTGGGCACCCTGTTTTCTCCGGCGCTGCTGCCCTGTTACTTGGCAGCCTTCACCGCCGCCAAGCTTTCCGGTGCCTTGGGCGTCCATGCGGAAACCGCCGAGATCCTCACCGCAGCGCTGACCTGGGGCAATGTGTGGAAATTCCTGGTGCTGGCGGTGCTGGTGGCCCTGCTGGGCATCGTCATGTGCACCGTCTTCCATAAGGCAGAGCATCTGGCTCATCATACCTTCAAAAATCCCTGGCTGCGGATCGCTGTGGGCGGCCTGCTGGTCATGGGACTGACCCTGCTGGTGGGTGACCATCGCTACAACGGCGCCGGTATGGATATGGCTCTGGGGGCTGTGGCCGGCCAGGCAAACTGGTATGATTTCGCCCTGAAAATGCTCTTTACCGCCATCACTTTGGCTGCCGGCTTCAAGGGCGGTGAGATCGTGCCTACCTTCTGTGTGGGCGCTACCTTCGGCTGTGTGGTCGGTGGACTGCTGGGCCTGGAGCCCGGTGTGGCAGCGGCCCTGGGCCTGGTGGGCCTGTTCTGCTGCGCCACCAATTCTCCCTTTGCTTCCATCGTGCTGAGCATCGAGATGTTTGGTGCGGAAAATATCCATCTGTTTGCCCTGATGTGCGTGATCTGCTTCGTGCTGTCTGGCCATAGCGGCCTGTACTCCAGCCAGATTATCCAGTTCCAGAAGGCCTCCACTGCCCTGGAAGCCAGAGAACCGGAGCGGGTGTAAATAAATCCTTTTACATGACAAACGAGCCGTGGCAATCGCCACGGCTCGTCTATTTTGATAAAATCAGATCTGTTCGGCGGATTCTTCCGGAGATGGATCGCCGAGGTGCCATTCATTCATGGAATAGTACCTAAAAACATTTGGATAGCCCTTGAGGGAAACCACAAAAAACTTGTCATTGACCTCTGTAGTGTGATACATGGGGTATCTGCACAGATCACTACACACTTCCTTGTGAGGATTACCGAAGACCAGTAGGTCAGGATCATCACCGTAGCCCCTTTTCTTGTCGATGCAAATATCCCAATCATAGATCAGAAGATCGCTATTCACCGGCACAGAAAGAGCTTCCGACTGACGCTGCTTCATCTGCCGATAAAGTGGGCGAAGGGGAAGCGCCAACAGCACAGCCAAAGGCAAAAAGAGCCACAATGCTTGCGGTACTTCGAAAGCCAGTGCAATGGCAAGTGCGATGCAACCCAAAGAGCCCATTGCTAAGGCCATAAAAGCAATGACAGTCGACATACTACTGCCCTGTTTTTGATACTTGATTTCCAGTAGATCACGCCACACAATTTCATCGGTCAGAAGCTTCTTTTCAAGAGCTTCCATAAATTTAGATCTTTTCAGCAGCTTCCACGACGTGCTTCATCAGCACGGAGGTGGTAACAGCGCCGACACCACCGGGAACGGGAGTGATGGCCTCAACGATGGGCTCAACTTCCTCGAAGATGGCGTCGCCGGACATACCGCCCTTACCCTTAGCGGTGACCTTCTCAGCGTCCCAGTTCATGGAAACGTCGATGACCACCTGGCCGGGACGGACATAGTCAGCGGTCAGGGACTTCAGAACACCGGCGGCGGAGATGATGATATCAGCGCCCTTGCAGATCTCAGCGGTGTTGACGGTCTTGGTGTGGCACATGGTGACGGTGGCGTTCTTAGCCATCAGCATCATGGCAGCGGGCTTGCCGACGACCAGGGAGCGGCCGATGACGACAGCGTTCTTGCCCTTGCAGTCAATGCCGTAGTAATCCAGGATCTCCATGCAGGCAGCGGGAGTGCAGGGAGCGTAGCCCAGGTCCTGGCCTTCGAAGACACCGGCGTTGGACATGTGGGTCATGGAGTCCACGTCCTTACGGGGAGCCAGACGGTTGCAGATCTCGTCCTGATCAGCCTTCAGATGCTTGGGCAGGGGACGGAACATCAGAACGCCGTGGATGGAATCGTCAGCGTTGACCTGATCGATGACAGCCAGCAGCTCTTCCTTGGTAGCGTTCTCGGGCAGAACGAAGTTCTTAACGGCGACGCCCACTTCTTCAGCGCGCTTGGTGGCGCCCTTCTCGTAGGACAGGTCGGAGGGGTTCTCGCCAACGCGGACGATACCCAGGGTGGGAGCGATGCCCTTTTCACGCAGGGCAGCGGTACGGGTCTGCAGGGAAGCAACCAGAGCTTCGTTGACTTCCTTGCCCAGCAGTCTCTTTGCCATAATTATATTTCCTCCAAATTTTGTGTATGTAGGGAACGCTGTCCTCAGCGTTCCGACCGCGAAGCGGCATTTTTGTGTTGTGTCATAACTGTAGCAGAAAATTTGTCCATCAAGGTCAAATTTTCTGACGGAACGCTGGGGACAGCGTTCCCTACGGGTGCATTCTTACACGCCGAAGCCGGCCTTGACAGTGTTGAAGATCTCATCGGCCATGGCGCAATACTTGTCCATCATGCCCAGAGCCTTGTTGTTCATCTCGCCAGCCTTTTCGCGGTTCTTCAGGGTCTTGGTGTTGATAAACACGTTCAGGGAAGCAGCCTGCAGAGCAGCCTTGCAGATGACAGCGCCACAGCCAGCATCAGAAACAGCCAGACGGCTGCCCTTGGCGGCGAACACAGCGATGTACTCAATGGCCTGGCAGCACAGCTCCATGATCTTCATGAGGGTGGAGCAGGCGATCAGGGTAGCCTCTTCCATGACGGCATCACGGTTGGGGTCGTCCTTGGGAATGCCGTAAGCCTTGGCCAGGGGCAGGAAGTTGATCTCGTCCATCTCCACCTGGTTCAGCAGTTCGGTCTGCAGAGCGTCGCACTTAGCCTTCAGCTCGATGATCTCGGCCTCCACGTCGGCATACTTCTTCTTGCCGACAGTGAGGGAGCCGACCATGTTGCCCAGAGCGGTGCCGATGGCGCCCACCAGAGCAGCGGCCCCCCCGCCGCCGGGAGCGGGAGCGTCGGATGCCAGAACTTCCACAAATTTGCGGCAGGATTCGAGGGTCATATCCATAGGAAAAATTCTCCTTTTGTTGTTTATTTTTAGTTAACAGCAGACAATTGACAGTGGACA
>JAZUBW010000014.1:0-2523 GCA_045638785.1 Faecousia sp. | reverse complement strand
CGGCGTCAACATCCGGGACGCCCGCATCGGCGACAACGAGGGCAACCAGCCCCGGGGCGAATTCGTGGCCATTGATGGCCCTGCTGCCTATTTTGCCACGGTTCCTGTTCTGAAAATGGCCGATGCCATGGAGGCCGCCGGCATCCCGGCCACCGTCTCCAACTCCGCCGGCGCTTTCGTCTGCAATGATACCCTCTACGGCATCCTGCACCACTACGCAGGCACCGGGGTCCGCTGCGGCTTCATCCATGTGCCCTTCGTGCCGGAACAGGGGGAGCCCAGCCTGCCCCTGGAACGGATCACGGCCGCTTTGGAAGCCGGCATTTTGGCCCTGTGATGAAGGAGGAATGACAATGAATTGGAAAAAATGGTGTTGCCTGGCGATGGCATTGTCCCTGATCTTTGTGGCGGTGCTGCCCATTGGGGCGGCAGCGACCACCACCGAACCTGCGCCGACGGAGCCCGTTGCGGAATCCGCTCCGCTTCCCGGATTCGTTGTGGCGATTGTGGTGGTTTTGGGCTTGGTGGTCCTGGTGATCACCTGGGGCATGGTGATTTGGCTGATGCGCCGGGTCCTTTCCGAACCCAGAAACCGGCTGTAAACCCCTCCGGGGCGTAAAAAATAATTAACGGAGCAGGCTTGTCCTGCTCCGTTTTTTCGTGAGTCCGCCTTTCCTTGACAACGGAGGGGGAAGATGGTACAATGTCCGTAAAAGAAGGATAAATGTCTGCAGACGAAATCTGCGGAAACCGGCCTCTATTACCTGCAGTCCCGTTATTACGATCCCACGATCGGCCGTTTCCTCAACGCCGATGCCCTCGTCTCCACTGGCCAGGGTGTCCTCGGCAATGACATGTTTGCCTATTGTTTGAATAATCCTGTTTGTCGTATTGACACGAGCGGCACAGATAGTATGGAGGCTGTAGATCTTGACGGCAATCCCATGTGGGATGAGAATGATATCCAGGGCGGAGGCGGTGGCAATGGTCAGTATCAGGCACCCGTCGGCGGAGGCGGGGTCTCAAGCTCTTATGTGGTAAATGGAACAACTGTTGATTTTGGACATGGCGGAAGGCATATTGATACCAGCAATGTAGATCTAACCGCTCTCGAGAAGGCTATTGCATATGATGTTGTAAATCGTCCGCCTTCGTATGTGAATGCAACACCAGTATATGATTTCGTATGCGGTGGGAGTCCGCTCTATTATAGTTATTATACAAGAGACAACTCTCGAATTAATGTAGGCACATACTACTTTATGGAGCATCTGCGGTGATTGGAGGAAGCGTATGTTAATCGATATATCTCAGGATCAAGAGTATAGATTTCTGGAAGAATTCTTGTTTGCTTTTGATTTTCCAAACAAAGAGATAATGGAAGCGCAGATGCATGTTGCCACCGTGCGCAAGGAACAATCGGCATACCACATTGCCTTCTCCTATGAAGTGAACAAGGAAAGTCAACAACTGCCCAATGAATGCAACGGTATCCCTGTTCTTATTCAGATAAAAACCTCGGAGTCGTTAACACTTTGTGAAATCTTTGTTCGAGAAAACTATGTGAAAGAGTACCGAATCTATAACATAGACAACAGCAAACTGGATATTAGTAAAATCTATGAAGGTATCATTTCATTGGAAATTCGTTAAGACAGGGAATTATTCTAAACCCCAAAAGTGAGCCAGGAGGGATAGCAACTCGCTATCCCCGCTCGGAAAAATGGTGCTATAGCTAATAGCCTATCCAAGATACAGGACTCTATTACCTGCAGAGCCGTTATTACGACCCCAAGATCGGTCGTTTCCTCAACGCCGACGCCCTGCTACGGCATCCTTGAGAACATCGACTGGGGAGAAGCAGCCTGTTTGGAAAAATAGTAAAAGTATGTAGAATGTGCCAAATTCTGTATGCTGAAGTAGGACGCGCGATTCGGGAGCGGAAAGGGGGATCCGTATGGCAATTGAATATGATATACCGCTGGGAATGCTGGTGAAGAGAATGTACTGCGCTGGCTGTGGCACCCGGCTTGTTCGGAAACAAGTCAGAAAAACCTATCAGCGCGGCGAACCCGGCTTCCGGAATACGCTATCGAACAGAAGCATCGTGAATGTAGGATCCTACACCACTGTGACCTATGTCTATCGATGCCCGAATTGTTATCGAGAGATCTCCTACGGTGACCAGGTAAAAGTAGCTAGAAGACAGGCCCAAACGGGAAGCAAAATCCTGCCGCAGGAAGAATGATTGTGAGTAAACATGGCAAAGGGGACGGCACGGCCGTCCCCGTCGGCGGACTAACCGGGCAGATCCTGCCCAGCGGTTGCTGTCTGGATGTGCTTCCTTTGGTTGCTAAAGAAAAAATGCAGAAAATGAAAAAAGTGCTTGACAAATTGGATATCTGTGTTATAATACAAAAGCTGTTTGGCACAGCACAATAGAATATGGGGGTATAGCTCAGCTGGGAGAGCGCTTGAATGGCATTCAAGAGGTCAGCGGTTCGATCCCGCTTATCTCCACCA
>JAZUBW010000013.1:0-27249 GCA_045638785.1 Faecousia sp. | reverse complement strand
GGAATTTCCGGCGGCTGTTTTCCTTATCCCTGGAGGTTTCCTATGAACGATCTTTTGGAAGTATTTGAAACCGAAATCAATGTGCAGCAAGTCCTGCAGCAGGCTGAGCAGGTCCGTGTTACAGCCCTGCAGTACGGAAAGTTTGTCGTCATTCTGATCTTCGGACTGCTGCTGATCAGCTCTCTGGCACGGTTTCTGTTTGGCAAGAAGGCACAGCTCAACCAGGCGATCAGTTCCGCTGTTGAGATTTTCTGTGTATATGTGATCAATGTTGTGATCTACGCCCTGGGCCTGCATTTGCAGGAGTTCCTCACTCCCCTGCCCTTTGTGGCTATGGCGGAGGACTACCTGGTGCTGTATCCCATTCTCAGCGCAGAATTTGTGGACATTTGCCACCATGTGCTGAAAATGCTGATCATCGCTTTCCTGGTAAACCTGCTCAATTCCGTTGTGCCCGAGGGTAAGCGTTTGATCACCTGGTTCCTGCTGCGACTAATCACCGTCGTGGTGTCAGTGGCCGTGATCTACATTGCGGAACTGCTGCTGAACACCTACATTCCCGAGGGTTTGGCGGAAATTGCACCCACGGTGCTGGTTTGCTGCCTGGCGGCGCTGATCCTGCTGGGCTCAATGAAGGTCATTGTTGGTGCGGTTCTGGCATTCCTGGATCCCATTGTAGCTGCCCTGTATACCTTCTTCTTCTCCAATTTCATCGGCCGGGCACTGGCAAAGGCCATGGTGTCCACAGCGCTGCTGACCGGTGTCATCGTCCTGCTGGATGTGCTGGACATATCCGTTGTGCTGATCGCCGCATCGGCGCTGACGGCTTACATCCCCCTGTTGTTGATCGTAGTCGTCCTTTGGTACATCATCGGAAGTATTTTATAAATAACACCGCTGTGTTCAATGACACAGCGGTGTTTTGTTCATTAGAAGGTTGCCACGTCGGGATCGGCGGGCTGGGCGGGTTCCACATTGATTGCGGTGAGCACCGGCCCCAAATCACCCTTGTAGAGGGGATGCTTTTCGGCACTGATTTTAGCCGTCACCATGACCCAGCTTCTGGGCTCCAGCTTAGCGGAATCGGCATAGGCGCAGGGAATGCCGCAGAACTGGATATCGTCCACACAGCAAGTCATGACGAACCGTCCGGGGGCAAACATACCCTTCTTTTCCCGGCGGAGCATAGCCACCTGGCCCTTGAAGCGGACGGTCTTGCCGTTGTACTTCTCCGGCTCTTCGGTGACATCCCGATACCAAACAGCAAAATCCTCGTCGCCCACTTCGATAACAGAGGCGTTGATGTCAAAGGGCAGCGGATCCTCAATCTCATCAAATTCGGTGCTGCCGTCGGTGTAATCGTAGAGAATATCGATGCGGCGGCTGGCGGCACGGGCAATTTTGTGGAAAGGCATCACATCAGCACCCTTTTGGAGACGGTTGAAAACCACCATTTGAGCGCCAATCAGCTTGTCCATCACAAGATTGCGCATATTGGCATTATAGGCCATAAACGTCGTGGAGTCGGCAAACATGACCTCCTGGGCCAGGACCCAATCCACCGGGAACTTATTGTACAGCTCCCCTACCTGCTGCATACCGTTAAGTTCAACAACCACACGCTCTGCCTTGTGCTTCTTGGCAAGATTGTGCAGTTCCTTTGTGGTGACGGCCTGCTGGTCCAGCACCTCGATAAACACATCCTTGCAGGGATAGGTGGAGATATCATACTCCTCCTCGCCTTCCTCAAAGACCAGCAGCAGCGTCCGCTCGCCGGAATTGAAGCGCTCATCCTCCAAGGTCTCCTGGATAAATTTCGTTTTACCGGAATCCAGGAAGCCGGTAAAGGCATATACAGGGATCTGTTCCATACTTACACTCCAAACAGGTTTGCCAGGTCCTGCTCTGCTACCTGGCTGCCGATGACGCAGAGCTTGCCGATAATGGATGCAGCGCCCATGCGGATGTTATGCTCCTCGGGCACATAGTCAAAGTGGATCCAGCCGCCGTCGGTGCAGGCGACGATGCCCTTTGCACGCAGGATCGTGCCAAAGAGACCGGTGTCCAGGCAGTGCAGTGCGGTACGGATCTCAGCTACGGTGTACTTGCGGGTGGTTTCCACGCCCCAGGAGGTGAAAACCTCGTCGGCATGATGATCGTGGTGATGACCGCAGGAGCAGCCTTCCTCATGCTCATGATGATGATCATGGTCGTGATGGTGACCGCAGGTGCAGCCTTCCTCGTGCTCATGATGATGGTGATCATGGTCGTGATGGTGGCCACAGGTGCAGCCTTCCTCGTGCTCATGATGATGGTGATCATGGTCGTGATGGTGGCCGCAGGAGCAGCCTTCCTCGTGCTCATGATGATGGTGATCATGGTCGTGATGGTGACCGCAGGTGCAGCCTTCCTCGTGCTCATGATGATGGTGGCGAGCTTCCAGCTCGGCCAGGTCGGCTGCCACAGAGTGCTTACCTTCCATAGCCTCCAGGATCTGCTGTCCGGTCAGTTCGCTCCAGGGGGTTACCACGATAGTGGCCTCGGGATTATGCTCACGCAGCAGGCTCACAGCGGTCTCCAGCTTAGCCTGAGGGATTACATCAGTACGGGACAGGAAGATGGTGGTTGCGGTTTCGATCTGATTGTTATAGAACTCACCAAAGTTCTTCATATAGATCTTCACCTTACCAGCATCTGCAACAGCCACAGTATAACCCAGGACAACATCGTCATTGGTAACTTTCTTAACAGCAGCAATAACATCGCTGAGCTTGCCAACGCCGGAAGGTTCAATGACGATGCGCTCGGGAGCATAGTCAGCGATGACCTTCTCCAGGGCCTTGCCGAAGTCGCCCACCAGACTGCAGCAAATACAGCCGGAGTTCATTTCAGTAATGTTGATGCCGGCGTCCTGCAGGAAACCGCCATCGATACCAATTTCGCCAAATTCATTTTCGATAAGCACCAACTTCTGGCCTGCATAGGCCTCCTGGATCATCTTCTTGATCAGAGTCGTCTTTCCGGCGCCAAGAAAGCCAGAATAGATATCAATTTTCGTCATGTGTTTTGCTCCTTTGGGAATGGATTTTCTATATTCTACCACATTTGGACGGAATTTTCCACCCCTTTTCATAAAAAAACACCTCTGCCGAAGCAGAGGTGTTTTCATTCAGCAAATTAGCCGGCAACCTTAACGGAAGTAACGTGGGTCTGAGCGCCCTCGTACCAGTACAGGAAGCCCTCAATGTCGATGACATCGCCGATCTTCAGAGCCTCAACAGCCTTGTAAACATCGGACTCAACACCGGTGCCAACCATGTAAACGTTGACAGTGAAGGTGTAGACAGTCTCACCGATGGCCACATTGAAGTACAGGTCGCTGCCATGAGAACCGGAGCCATCCCACTTGTACAGGAAGGCAGCCTCGTTGCCGTTAGCATCGGTGGAAGCAACAACGGTCATGCCCTTGAAGGCAACCAGATCGTTCATGTGCAGAGCCAAATCATCGGAGCCAACCAGAGCGGTGACATCGTCAGGGGTGAAGGTGGGAGCGGTGCCCTCCAGCTTCTCGACGGTGGCATCAACGATCTCGATCTCGCCGGACCAAATGGTCTTGTAGCCGCTGACGCGGATCTTCAGACCAGGAACCAGAGCAGCAGCCTCTTCCTCGGTGCAGGTGTAGCCGTAGATGTAGTAGCCGCCCTCTTCGCACAGAGCGTAGATGTGGCACTGGCCATCGTACCAAGACTCAACAGCAGCGACATAGCAGTCCACAATAACAGGGACCTGCTCGCCACCCTGCACAACCTCAATAGCGGCGAACTCAGCATAGGTCATAACAGTGTCATTATCGGGCTGAGAGGCAGCGGGAGTGGAAGGGACGGGCTTGGAAGCCTGGGGCTTGGTGGTGGGGGTGGTATTACCGCCGCAGGCAGCGAAAGCCATCATGATGGACAGAACCAGCAGCAGTGCAACAAACTTCTTCATAACAAATTCTCCTTATCGTTATAATTGTGTGTTTCACACAAGCGTGAACATTATACAACAAAAAGAAAATAAATCAATCCTAAAATGCTCAATTTTTCAAATTTTTAACTTTTATTTTGCGGATAATGGCAATTCCACCAATTCCCAGCCAGATCAGAGCCAAAGCGCTGAGCAATATGACCGATTCCGTGGGCATGGGGCCCAGTTCCATCTTCCACTGTCCGTCCACCTGGATCTGATCCAGGCGGTACAGAGAGGTCATCTCAGCGTACAGTTTTTCCATATATGCCTCATCCACAGTCTGCTTGCGCAGGACGGATTTGGTCACGTTTTCGATCATCTGTCCGGCGGCATTTCGCAGAGAAACGGAGCCATTGAAAACCGGCGTGACGAAGGTATGATCTGTGTTTTCCAGCAGCAGCTTGGAGGCAGCGATCTTTACATCGTAATAAAGGTCGTTGTCCTCCCCTGCCCGATTCAGGTAATCCTGGTAGACGTCGCTCTGCTGGGCCTTGGAGGTAACCGGCACATAGCCCTCGGTCTGACTATAGGCGATCTGCACGTTATTTGTCAGCAGGTACTGAGCAAAGAGCCAGCTGGCCAGAACTTCCTGGGGATCTTCCTTATTGAAGATACAGATGGAAGGGCCCTGGGAGATCATCTGCGGATTTTGGGGATCGAACTGGGGAATGGGCATGACGACCGTTTCAAAATTTGCCAAATTCTCCTCGGGGATGTCGATCAACGGAGCATTACAACCCATCCAGGTGGCACCGGCAGTGGAGTCAATGGCGAAAATGCACTGACCGGCGTTGAGGAAATTGGCCGGATAGCTGGAGATCTTGAAGGTGGAGAACGAACGGCTCTTGACATGCTCGGCGATCTCATAGAGCAGTTCCTTAGTAGTATCGTTGAAGATCTGGATCTGACCATCCTGGGTGGAATAGCCGGCACCCTTCTGCCGCAGCATCTGGATCATCATATTGTCGGTGGACTTATAGATGAATGGGATCAAAACCTTCTGCCCGTTGACAACATAGGTACCGTCCTCGTTCTTTGCCGTGGCAGCTTCAGAAACTTCCCAAATGAAGTTCCAGGTCAGCTGCTCCGGAATCGTGAAACCCAATGCTTCCACATAGTTTTTGTTGATATAGCAGGCCTCCGTGGAACGCATGAAGGGAATGGCATAGTAGTAGCCCTCCAGGACACATTCCTCCAAAAACTGTGGAATGACCTCCTGCACGGTAGGGCCGTCAAACAGAAGTTCACTGCCGCCCAAACCATACTTTTGGTCAGCAAACAGGTCATCCAGGGCCACCACCGCATCATCGCTCTGCTTATAAGTAGCGATGTGGTCTGGATAGGTGATACAGATATTTGGTGTTGTATCGGTGGCAAGGTTCGTGATGACATCGTTGTAAATGTCATCGTAGTTGGTATACTGCTTCAGCGTGACTTTGATATTGGGGTACAATGCTTCAAAGTCCGCAATGGCCTTCTTATAGGTGTTGACCTGCACCAAATTTGTGTCATTTTTGGCCCAGAAGGTCAGTTCATAGTTTTTGGAAGTATCAAATTCTTCCGGAACCTCAAAGGCAACACGCTCCCGGGCACCGTGGCAGGCAACCAACAGCGGACACAGCATAACAAGAAGCAGCAATGTGCAAATGATTTTCTTCATCCCTTGGTACCTCCTGTTGCAACACCGGCCATGATCTTCTTGCGGAAGACCAGGAACAGTACGATCAGCGGCACAGAAATGACCACAACCGCTGCCATCATAGCAGGAATATTTTCTCGGCCAAAGCCATTTTCGCGAATCTCCTGGATGCCGTTGGAAACCAGGAAGTAGTTTTCATCATCGGTAATGAGCCGGGGCCACACATAGCTGTTCCAGCACTCGATGATCTTAAGGATCGCAATAGTGATAATGGTCGGTCTGCACATGGGGATCATGACCTTCCACAGGTACTTCATGTCCGAGGTGCCGTCAACCTTGGCTGCAAAATACAGTTCATCAGGGATCTGGGCAAAGTTTTCCTTCAAAAGATAAATATAGAAAACAGATGCCACACTGGGCAGGATCAGGCCCAGGAAGGTATTGCGAAGGTCCAGATTGGTCACAGTGACGAAGTTGGTGATGACCACCAGTTCCGAGGGGATCATCATCAGCGCCAAAAACAATGTGAATGCCAGGTCACGTCCCTTAAACTCCAGGCGGGAGAAGCCGAAGGCTGCCAGCACCGTCACCAACAGCATAATGGCCGTCGTTACCAGGGTAAAAATGATGGTATTGACAAAATAGTCGGCCAGGGGCACAGCGGTAAAGGCATTAACATAGTTCTCCATTGTGGGAGTTAAGGTGAAGAACTTGGGGATAAATTCACCGTTATACTCAGCATAGCTCTTGATGGAGCTGAGAATCATCCAGTAGAACGGGAACAACACCACCAAAGCCCAGAAACCCAGGAAAGCATAGGTAATGCCGTGAAAGATACGCTTTCGGACCAGGGCTGCGTGTTCAATGCGGGAATAATCTTTGTTCATATCCAGCCCTCCTTAATAATGAACATGCTTACGGCTGACCATCAAATTGATACAAGTAATGGTCAGAACAATGGCAAAGAGGATGATGGCAGCAGCGGAGGCGTAGGAAGGATAGCCGCCGGAGTTGCCATAGAGCATATCGTAAACATAGCCGACGATGGTATTCATGCCGGCGGCATTCAGATCCACGCCAAAGAGGGCCACGGAATCGCTGTAGGCCTTAAATGCACCGATAAAGCCGGTGATCACCAGATAGAAAATAGACGGGGAGATCATGGGCAGAGTAATGCGGGTAAAGCGCTTCATTCTGCCGGCGCCGTCCACCTTGGCCGCATTGTAGTAGGTTTCACCCACAGAAGCCAAGGCGCTGGTGAGAATGATGATCTTAAAGGGCAGGACGATCCAAATGGTATAGATGCACAGCACCAGCATCTTTGCCCAATAAGGGCCGTCGATAAAGTCGACACTGGCACCGCCGAAGAAATGGATCAGCAGATTCACTAGGCCATCGGTATAGGCCGTCTTACGGAACAGGATCATAAACACCAAGCCAACAGCCAGGGTGTTGGTTACATAAGGCAGGAAATAGATGGTCTGGAACAGATCCCGCAGTTTCTGCACAGAACTCAGCGCCAAAGCGATCAACAGGGCCAAACCGGTGGACAGAGGCACGGTGATGATAACCAGAATGAAGGTATTTTTCACCGCCTGCAGGAAATAGGGATCGTGCAGTACATAGGCATAATTATAAAGGCCGATGCCGAAATGGGTCTGAGACGCAGAGTTATAGCCCTCCTCCAGGGAATAAATCAGCACATCGATCAGCGGATAGACCATGAAAACGCCCAGAAATACAAATGCAGGCAGCAGATACAGCCAGCCCTTGAGGCCGGACAGATCCAGCCGCCGGGACGATGCGGAAGTTCCTGTTTTCATAGGATGCATTCCTCCATTACGAGTTTGTTACCCTATATTTTATCCCAAGTAGAGCTTCAAGTCAATAAGAAGGTCGATATTTGCCGCCGCAAATCTTGACACACAACCAAAATTTCGGTATACTGGGAACGTTGATCTTTCTATGTGAGGTACGCTATGCGCAGACTTTCCCGTAATCCCCTGCCCTGGAATCTGATCCCTACCATTTTGGCCCTTGCATGGCCCACGATGCTGGAGCAGCTGATGCAGACGGCAGTTCAATATGTTGATACCGCCATGGTCGGCACCCTGGGTACTCAGGCGACCGCCGCTGTCGGCGCCACCGGTACTGTCAGTTGGCTGGTCAATTCCACCATTTCTGCCGTGGGTGTTGGCTTTTTGGCCTATATCTCCCAGGCCTGCGGTTCCGGTGACCACGAAAAAGCCCGCAGAGCATCCTCCCAATCGGCGCTGGCAGTGCTAATCCTGGGCAGCTTCTTTACCCTGTTGACCACAGGTCTCAGCGGGCTGATTCCAGTTTGGATGCAGGTGGATCCGGCCATCCGCACCATGGCTTCCCAGTATTTCTTCATTCTCTATGCCCCCATGCTGTTCCGCACAGCAACCATCATTTTCGGCACCATTCTTCGGGCCGTCGGTGACAGCAAGACCCCCATGCGAGTGGGTATTTGGGTAAATGTGATCAACGTGTTGCTGAATATGTTGCTGATCTTCCCTTCCAGGACCGTCAATTTCTATGGCTTTTCCTTCTGGATGCCCGGTGCAGGCTGGGGTGTCATCGGTGCGGCTGTGGCCAGCGCCGTTGCGTTTGCTGTCGGCGGCATCATCATTACGGTGAAGCTCCTGCGGCATAAGGTCATCTCCCCCATCGGTTATTCCCTGAAACCGGACATGACAGTGCTGAGACCCTGTCTGCAGGTGGCGATACCCAACTGTCTGCAGCGATTTGCCACTTCCTTCGGCTATGTGGTGTTCGCTGCCATGATCAACTCCCTGGGCGATGTGGCAACAGCTGCCCACTCCATCGCCAACACTGTGGAATCCGCCTTCTACATTCCCGGCTTCGGCATGCAGACCGCTGCCGCAACCCTGGCAGGAAACGCCTGGGGCGCCCGTGACAAGGAAAAGATCCGGGATCTGACACGGATGTTCCTGCCCATCGAAATTGGCCTCATGGTTCTCTCGGGCGGCCTGCTGTTTATCTTTGCGCCCCAGATGATGGGCATCTTCTCCAAAGAGGCTGCAGTTATTGTCCTCGGTGCCACGGTGCTGCGAATGGTTGCGGTTTCTGAGCCCTTCTACGGCGTGTCTATCATCATCGAAGGCATGATGCAGGGCATGGGCAACACCCGGATCCCTCTCGTGTGCAATATTACAGGCATGTGGGGTATCCGCATTGTGGGCACCTTCATCTGCACCCAGCTGCTTGGCATGGGCCTTGTATCTGCCTGGGCCTGTATGATCGGCCACAATCTGATGCTGTTTGCAGCCTTCTGTTTCCTGGCATTTACCGGTCGGCATATGCCGAATGAAAAATCCCGAAACCTGTGACGGTTTCGGGATTTTTTAATTCATTTCACCTGCCAATATGTACTCTGCCAGCAGATCACGGGCATAGATACCCATACCGTAACGGGCGATCTCAGTCAGCCGGTTGGGTGCGTAGGAGGATGTAAAGCTATCAACGACGATGTAGTAGGTCCCATTGGGATCGATGTAGCGATTATCCGTTTGGCAGATGTAATAGCGATCATTGCTGGTATGGATAAACCGATTCAGCAGATCACTTCCGCGGATGCTGCACAACACCAATTCATTATCAAACGGGAACAACATCTGCAGGTCGCCATAGGTCACATCACCGGCCGGCAATTCGTAGGGGCTTCGTACATTGAAGAATCCGCCTGCAAGAACGATATCATACTCCGTTGCCCACTTTTCAATGCCAGCATTCAAATACAGCTCCGCAACCACGTTACAAAGGTAGCTCGAATTGCGGTAGTAGGCATTGTAACCCAGCACTTCGCTGCCTAGGGAAATTTCTTCTTCATAGAAGTTCAAAAGTTCCTTGATCAGCGGGTCATCGGGCAGGTCATCATAGACAGCAGACTGGATAACAGCGGAGTCTGTGATGAAGAATTCATCGGTTACCGTGTTGTAGGCCAGCTCAACATGGGTTATACCCTTGTTGTCGCCACCGCCTTGGATGTGATATATACCGTACTGGTCCTGCAGCTGATAGCGCTGGTGTGTATGGCCCTCAAATACCAGGTCAATGTAGCCATCAGACAGAGAAATATCATAATAGGAGGCCAGTTGATTATTGGCAATGGTGCTGCCGCTGGGGCTGTCATAGCCGTCATGAATACTGTAGATCACCAGGTCTACACCGTTATCCCGGAGCCGCTGACTTTCCGCCTTCACGAGGGCGGTCAGCTCTCTGCCGGTCTTAAAGTAGATGTCCTCCACCCGATCGGGTGCAATGGAGGAGTAACAATCACCGATGGCACCGATAATGCCAATCTGGATCGCGCCCAGATCCACCACAACGGAGGGCTGACAGTAATCCACACGCTCATTGGTTTCCCGGTCAAAAATGTTGATTGCCAGCAGCGGAAACTCTGCCTCCTCTGCATTGGCCTCAACGAAGCTTTCACCCCAGTCAAACTCATGATTGCCCAGGGTCATCGCCGCAAAATCCAACTCGTTCATCCAGGCAGTAATGATTTTGCCGCCGGTGAGGTTGGATTCGGAGCTGCCCTGCCACATATCACCGGAAGACAGCAGGATCGCATGGTCATCATTGGCCTGCATAGTCCGCAGAAACGTGGTCAGCTCGTCCACGCCGGGGTTAGAGCTCGAATCGGCAAATTTACCATGGAGGTCATTGATACCGTAAAAATCTACCAGGATCAACACCGTCTGTTGACATGCATCACAAAAAAGGTCGTTGTCAGCATCCACATGAGTCTGACAATCCACATTCCGCCTGCAGCCAAACAGCAGGAGGCTCAACAGCAGGAATACACAAATAAGGCTCCGCTTCATTGGGGGCTCTCCTGCAGGAATGCCCGCTCTGCGGCATTGACCTTGCGGAGCATGCCGATGATGATGGGAATGGCCAGCACCAGGCTCAGCACATCGGCCACAGCCTGGACAGCGCAGATGCCGGTGGCGCCCCAAAGGCCAGCCATTGGATAGAGAACCGGCAGGAAGCAGGTGCCCTGGCGGGCAGTTGCCAGCAGCAGCGCGCCCATGGCGTTACCAAGGCCGGAGCAGAACATATTGACCACCGCAACCCATGCATGGATCGGCAGTGCAAAGCACTGCAGACGGATACACAAGGCGCCATACTTACGCATTTCAGCATCCTCACCGGAGAACAGGACGATGAGCTGATCGGCAAAGACAGCAATCAGCAAACACATCGCTGCCGCACCGATAATAGCCACCTTCGAAGAGAAGGTATAGCTTTTGCGGACACGGTCAAAGCGTTTGGCACCCCAGTTGAAGCCGGCCACCGGCTGGAAGCCGCTGCCAAAGCCCAGGATGATACTAAAGGGGAACATCATGATCTTAGTGCTGACACCGATACCGGCCAACACAGAGTCAGAGATCCCACCGGCCAGGCGGTTGAGCAGAATGCCGGTGACCACAGCCAGGCCGCTGCGGAACATAGACGAAGATCCCACGCTGACCACCTGAGAAATGATATCCCAACTGAAGCGGATGTTGCGGAAGGAAAGGTGCAGCAGGCTGCGGCGGGTCAGATAGGGCCAGATCAAAATGGCGAAGCTGACCAGCTTGGAAATAGCAGTGGCAAGGGATGCACCGGCAACGCCCATGGCAGGAATGCCCAGCCAGGACACACCCTTAATGAAGACGGGGTCCAGGAAGCAGTTGAGAATGCCGCCAAATCCCATGCCGATCATACTCAGTGTTGCACTACCCTCACTGCGCAGGCACTGATTCATGACGAAGCTGGATGCCATCAGGGGTGCTGCCAACAGTACATAGGTGGCGTATTCAATGGAATACTGCTCGCAGGTCGGCGTTGCACCCAGCAGACGCACCAGTGGGGTCATAAATGTAATGCCCAGGATTGTCAGCAAAAGGCCAATAAAGAAGGCGGTAAAGAAGGAAGTAGACAGCACCTGGCTGGCCTTCTTATCGTTTCCCTGGCCCAGCAGACGGGCGATATAACTGTTGGCACCAAGGGCCAACAGAGAGCCGCACATCATGATGAGCTGATCCAAACTGGCATTGACACTGACAGCAGCGGTGGCATTGGTGCCCAATTCACTGACAAAGAATGTATCTGCCAGAGAATAAATTGAATTAATCAGGAACGCAACGATGGTGGGAAGCGCCATCTTGGGGATCACCTTGGAAATGGGCATTTCAAGCATCATCGTGCGGCGGTCCGGACGGACCTTGGGTTCTTTCTTTCCCACGAAGAAGGACTCCTTTATTTCTTTTTCTTCAGAAGCAGGTAAACCGGGATGCCCAGCATGGTGACTCCCAGGCCGATCAGGGAACGCACAGGGTCAGAAACCATGGTGCTGCCCAGGATATAGACAGAGCCGGCGATACCGATAATGGGAGTGATGGGATACAGCGGCACACGGTAGTTGGCCTTTTCGGACAGACCACGCTTGCGCAGCACAAACACACCGATGACGCCCAGAGTGAAGAAGATCCACAGAACGAAGATCAGAAGGTCCGTCAGATAGTTGAAAGAGCCGGACATGACATAGACAACAGCCAGAATGCACTGCATAATGAGGGCGTTAGCGGGGGTGCCGAACTTGGGATGAATCTTGCCCAGGATACCGCTCAGGGGCAGCTGCTTGCGCTCAGCCATTGCCTGGGGCACACGGGCAGCGGTCATCAGGTAGCCATTGAGGGAGCCGAAGACGGAGATCATGATACCGGCCGTCAGGAAGGCAGCGCCACCGGCGCCGAACAGGGCCACGGCAGCATCAGCACCGGGGGTCTCGGAAACAGCCAGTTCCGCACCAGGCAGTGCATTGAACAGAACGATGTTGAACAGTGCATAGACAGCGATAACGAAGATGATACCGACAGAAATGACCTTAGGCAGGTTCTTCTTGGGATTCTTCATTTCACCTGCCATGTTGGTAACGCCAATCCAGCCGTCATAGGCCCACAGGGTACCCAGGATGGCTGCACCGATGTTGGCACCACCCTCACCGATCAGCACGGTGCTTAAGCCCGCAGCGCCGGGAGCAACGCCCCGGAAGATGCCGAAGCCCAGGATGGCCACAACGGGCACCAGCTTGCCGATGGTAGCAACCACCTGGATAATGCCGCCGCAGCGGGTGGACAGCACATTCATGATCAGAACAAAGGCCATCACGCCAAAGGCCAGGCCTCGCATCGCCCACACATTTTCACCGAAGGAAGCAGGCAGGAAGAAAGAGGCATAGGTAGCAAAGGCAATGGCCTGAGCCGCCACAGAAGCGGGATAGGAAATGATAGACTGGACCCAGCCCAGCATGAAGCCCCACTTTTCGCCGTAGAGCTCTTCCAGGTAAGTATACAGGCCACCGGCTCTGGGAATGTTGGAGGCAATCTCAGCAATGGACAGTGCAGAGCACAGGGTGACCACGCCGCCCAGGATCCAGGCAATCAGCGCCATGACTGGGCTACCGGCAGCGCTCAGCACGATGCTGGGCTTCAGGAAAATGCCGGAACCGATGATCATGCCAACAACAATGGCCAGACCCTGCAGGAAGCCTACGGACTTTTGAATTTGATTTTTCTGTTCCATAATAATGCTCCTTCGTAAAATGAAAATTCTAACAATTTTATTATATCACAGCAAAAGCAAATTGCAAGAATATCTTTCTCTCCGTTTCTACAGAAAACACCCCCGGATGCGGTGGCATCCGGGGGCAATTTCGGTATTACTGAACAAAAACCAGAATACTCATGGCTTCCACGGTCACCTTACCGTTTTCGGTGGAGATCACCTCAGCTCCAGCCTGGGTACCATTGGCCACCAAATTCCACTCCCCTTCCAGAGTGTAGGAAGTAGCATTGACGGAGGGATTGACGATGACGATGGCACGGCTACCGTCATCACCCACAAAGGTTGCCACCAGACCGCCATCAGCAAGGTTGGTGAAGGTGATGGTCACATCACTGCCGTTACTGCGGAAGATGCCATAAGCCTTGCGCATCTCGATGAGCCCCTTATAGTAGCGCATCATGGCATACTCATTGGAGTCTTCCGTCAGTACCTCCCACTTCAGGTTGTTGATCTCATCGCTGGCATTGTAGGAGTTGTGGTTGCCGTCCTTAGTACGCAGCATCTCCTCACCAGCCTGCCAGAAGGCAGTGCCCTGGGAGGTCAGAATGACGCCAATACCCAGGCGATTTCTTGCCATGAGGGATTCGAGGCTCTCATCAGGGCAGGAAGCCAGCAGGATATCCCACAGAGTCATATTGTCATGACAACTCATATAGTTCAACACATTGGCGTTCTGAACGGTCCAGGTAGCGCCGGTGATGGCAGCGCCAGCCATACCGAACTTAACAGCATTGGCATTAGCGCCGGGCTTGCCATTGATATAGCCATGGGGAACGGAATCCCACACACTGCCCTTCAGGCCGTCACGAGTGGTATCATTGAAGACAGCGATGGCACCGGCAGCGCCTTCGGTAGCGGTGACCAGGCTGGCATTACGCTGGGTCATCATGACCGCATCAGTGGTGCCACCGGCCATGTCCCAGGCCTCACCGTAGATGATGGCATTGGGGTTGATGGCGTGGACCGCACGCTCGATGGCCTGCATGGTTTCCACATCGTGCAGACCCATCAGGTCGAAGCGGAAGCCATCCAGGTGATACTCAGATGCCAAATAGGACACGGAGTCGACCATGTACTTGCGGTACATATAGCGCTCGGAGGCGGTATCGTTGCCGCAGCCGGAAGAACTGGTGTTGTTGCCCTTGGCATCATAGCGATAGTAGTAGTAAGGCACTACCTTGTTCAGGTTGGAGTTGGCATCGAAGGTGTGGTTATAGACCACATCCATAATAACGCCCAGGCCGTCACGGTGCAGGGACTGGACCATCTGCTTGAACTCCAGGACACGAACTTCACCGTTGTAAGGATCGGTGGAGTAGCTGCCCTCCAGGCAGTTATAGTTTTCGGGATCATAGCCCCAGTTGAAGGTAGGATTGGTCTCATCCACGCTGGCATAGTCGTACATGGGCAGAATATGCAGGTGGGACACGCCCAGATCCAGCAGATAGTCAACGCCGATACTGATACCGGCGGAATTCTTCAAACCACGCTCGGTGAAAGCCAGATACTTGCCGGGATACTTGGAAGTTTCCATGGTATTGCTGAAATCACGGACATGGATCTCCCAAATGGTGGCATCAGTATATTTTTCCAGGGTTACTACCTGGTCCTGATTCCAGTTGGCAGGATCGGTTAACGCCAGGTTGATCACCATACCACGGTCGCTGTTGACGCCACAGGCCTTGGCATAGGGGTCGACAGCCTCCTGGGTGCCCAGGGCGGTGGTAACAGAGTAGGTATAGTAAGTGCCGTGACCGGTTGCGGGAACATTCAGCGCCCAAACACCCTTCTCCCCCCTGGTCATTTCCAGGTTCTCGTAGGCTTCCACGCCGTTACCTGCGGTAAAGAGGTTCAAGACAACCTTGGAAGCGGTGGGTGCCCACAGTTTGAAGGTGGTACTGCCGTCAGCCTGGGCAATAGCGCCCAGATCATCACCATCATAGGTGTAGTTATTGATAAATTCTTCGCTGTCGAAGACCTTGGTGGGCATGACAACTTTGCTGTCAAAGCCGGCCAGTTCCAGGGTGTAAACTGCACTCAGGTCCATTTTCTCAGCCAGGGTGATGACACCGTGGTTGACCTTGTTTCCCATGGTGCTGCAAGAGAGAACCTCAACAGCCTCACCGTTTTTGAAGACCTTGATTTCATCCAGGGAGCTGAAACGGGTAGAGCTGGGCAGATTATACTTGATGGTGGTAAAGGAGGTCATTTCCGCAAAATTGACCACGGTTGCGGCAGCGCCTGCCTCGTCCTTGCTGTTATAGATCATACCGTCTCCTTGCTTAATATAGATCGTTACATCGCCATTCATATCCACAAAGCGGTCGCCATCGAAGTCCTTGGTGCCGCCGATCCAGGAACTGCTGGGCACGGTCACCTCGCCATAACAGGCGATGAAGCCCACACGGGTCACATCCTCCGGGATATTGACCATGCACTTGACACCGTATTCGCAGGGATAAACCTCATAACCATAACCGTTGCCGCCCTCGGGCCAGATCCAGAAACCGGCGGTAGACACATCACCGGGATAGTTCCAGTAGATAGTCAGCTGGTTGCAGCCTTCTTCCTTGGGCAGGAAGTACTCATCCTCATGGCCACCAGGAACCGTGGTGGGGGTGGTGGGAACAGCGGTGGTAGGATCCGTTGGTACGGCAGGGGTGCTGCCGACAGTACCATTCGGGCCGGTGGTGCCGCCCTGGGTAGTACATCCAGTCAGGCACAGCAGCATCAGCGCCAGGGCCATGCAGATCACACGCTTCATCATGGTTTTCATCGAAGGGTCACGCTCCTTAAGTAAAATGATATTTTTGAAATATAGAATACACGCTTAGAGTTCCAGGCCCAGCTGCTGCATCTTTTCACGGATGGACAGCAGATCACGGAAGGTTTCGGGCCGTTTGCTGAGATCCCGCAACAGCGCGGAAGGATGATAGATCGCCGACATCCATATGCCGTTTTTCTCGATCCACTGACCGTGTTCCCGGGTGATACGGAAATCTTCCCGAATGATCCGGGTAGCAGCGATACGTCCCAGGCAGATAATGATCTTCGGTTTGATCAACGCCACCTGGTTCCGCAGATAGTTGATGCAGGCATCCTGCTCTGTTTCATGCGGATCCCGATTGTTGGGCGGGCGGCATTTGACGATATTGGCAATGTAGCAATTACGATGCCGATCCAGGTCGATGATGCTGAGCATATCGTCCAGGAGTTTCCCGGCAGGGCCAACAAAGGGCTCCCCTTTCAGGTCCTCCTGTTCACCAGGACCTTCGCCGATGAAGAGGATATCCGCCTGACGGTTACCAACGCCAAAGACCACATTGTGCCGGGTCTCGCAAAGACCACAGCGCAAACATTGGTTGCAGCTTTCCTCCAATTTTTCCCAATCCAGCATGGTCAGCGACTCCTTTTCCTCTCTCTGGCACGACGGCGTTGCTTGTCACGAATTTTGGAATTACGAACGGCACGCACAATCAGGTATGCGATAGCAGCCAACACCAGCGCAACCAGCAGGAATGCAAAGACGTAAGAAAGCCACTTCTTCCAGGCATCCTTGCCACTGTTCAGCGAAACATCCAGCCGTTCCGCTTCCGTAATGGTGCTGCCCGCAGGATCCACGGCAGTAGTCGCCAGCAGATCACAGCTACTCAAAACCAGGTCGCCATAACAAATGGTCAATTTACCAACTCTTTGGCCTTGGGCAATGGGTGCCTGGCAAGACTGCGTGTTCAATGTGTGCTGAAAGGACAACATGGAGATATCACAATCAACAGGAAGCACAACAGAAATATCCCCGGAAGGCCGCAAAAACACATCGTTTTCGCCGTTTTCCACAGGAATCTGGTACATTGATTGCCCATCGTCCAGGATCTGGCGGATTTCAAAGCCATCCCGGGCATAATTCATCAGTGCCCGGACTTCTTCAAAAATACCGTAACGCAGGATCACAAATCCGTCCTGCGACACCGTTGCCTTTGCGCTGAGGACCACGCACAGATACCGGGCCGTACCGATTTCGGCAGTGCAGATCATGCTGCGGTCGGTGGTTGTCGCAGCTGCCGGCTTGCCGCCGGTAATACGAGAATCATAACTGTCATGCTCGGTGCGCATCATGTGGTTGGTAGTGGTAAGTTTACGCTCCTCGCATTTATTGGTGGCAGCAATAGTATGGTCTGTTACCGCAAAAAGTGCAGTGAAAAAGGGATTTTCCAGGGCAGCTTTGGTGATGATGGCAAGATCCCGGGCTGTGGAATACTGCTCCGGGTCAGAAAGACCATGGGGATTGGTGAAATGCGAGCCGGTGCAGCCAAGCTGAGCAGCTTTGGCGTTCATCATCTCTGCAAAACCTTCCTGGCTACCGCCAATATGGGCCGCCACCACAGCGCAGGCATCATTGGCAGAGGACACCATAATGCAGTAAATGAGCTCCCGAAGGGTCAGAACCTCCTCGTGCTTTAGACCTGCAGATACAGAACCGGGTGCGACGGTATTGAGTGTACTTTGATAGACCGTAACCTCGTCATTCAGATTGCCCTTTTCCAGGGCGATCATCACGGTAAGCAGCTTCACCAGGCCGGTGGGATTGATCCTTTGGTCGGCATTATAGCTGTAGACCATGGTATCGGTATTCAGTTCATACAAAATCACCGCCTTGGCAGACTCCAGGATCTTGCGAGAGCCGTCCAAAGATTGCCGGGCGGAAATACCGTGGCAGCTGGACTCATTTTCATCCGCAAAGGCCGGCACGGAAATACAGCCGATTAGCAGGCACAGCGACAAAAGTGTACAAATTAGCCATCTTTTTTTCATATTTTGACCTCAATTATAAAAGCCGGACTTGTCCGACAGAGAAATATCGTGTATAATAACCACAAGCATTCACATTATACCAGTTTTTTAATGTGTAGTCAATGAAGGAAGTCAGGTGAAACCATGAAAAAATCCATCATCTTTGCCCTGATCACCATGACGCTGGTGTTTTCGTCTTATGTGGGTGGATTTTATGTGGGCAGAAATTACAGCCTCGGCGATACCCAGATCCTGGGTCTGCTTCCGGAAAGCACGCAGCCTGTCACCACAGCTTCTGCGATTGCATCTGACGGAACCAACGCGCCGGTTACAACCGTGATCCCCAGTACTGCCGTTAGCACGCTACCTACGATCCCAAGCAGTACCGCTACGCTGCCGACGGAACCGACGGAACCGACGGTACCGCCTGTAACAGCGCCTACCATGCCGCCTACTGTCGCACCCACAGTTCCACCTACCACAGAATCCACCGCGACGAAACTGATCAATATCAACACCGCCACCCTGGAACAACTGGACACACTGCCCGGAATCGGTCCGAAGCTGGCCCAGGCCATCATTGACTACCGGACAGAATACGGGCCCTTCGAAACACCGGAGGATCTGCTATATGTTCCCGGAATAGGCGAAAAGAAACTGGCTGCCATTATCGATCTGATCACAACAGGAGGATAAGTACAAATGAAGATTTTAGTTGTTGACGATGAAGCCCTGTTGGTCAAGGGCATCCGCTTCAACCTGCAGAACGAAGGTTACGAGGTCATTACCGGCTCCAACGGCCTGGATGCCGTGGAGTCTGCCCGGGATCCCGATGTGGGCCTGATCATTTTGGATGTGATGATGCCGCAGATGGACGGTCTGACTGCCTGCGCCAAGATCCGTGAGTTTTCCGATGTGCCCATCATTTTGCTCACTGCCAAGGTTGAGGATATGGACAAGCTGATGGGTTTTGAGCATGGCGCTGACGATTATATCACCAAGCCCTTCAATATTTTGGAAATGAAGGCCCGCATCAAGGCGCTTCTGCGCCGTACCACCTTGCGGGATCAAGGTAACTCCAACACCCTGACCATCGGCAGCATCTCCCTGGATTTGGACGGCCGCAACGCCTATGCAGGCGGCAAACTGGTGGAGCTGACCGCCAAGGAATTTGATGTGGTAGAATTTTTGATGCGCAACGCAAACCGGGTCTACTCCCGGGAAAATCTGCTGGATACTATCTGGAGCTACGAATATCGCAGCGACATCCGCACCGTGGACGTGCATATCCGCCGGCTGCGTGAAAAGCTGGAAGAAAATCCTGCCGAACCGAAATACATTATGACGAAGTGGGGCGTTGGTTATTACTTCAAGAAATAAGCGGCCGCGTTTTCGGCCATACAGTTCCACACAGCTTCGCTTTGCCATGACCATTGCCGTTATCACCGGTCTTGTGCTGCTTTTCCTGAACATTTACTGTTCTGAATTTTCCCAGGAGCTGTTTTATCAAAGCAAGCAAAGCGCCATGGTGGCAAAGGCGACGGTGACCGCCAGCGAACTGGGTAACGCCGATGTGCTGACATCGGAGTCTGTCGCTGCCACCATCAATAAGCTGGGCAACGAGTCCAGCCGACTCATCGTCACCGACGCCGCCGGCAGAGTCCTGTATGACTCTCTCGGCACCCAAGAAAATGCCTATGCCCTGATGCCTCCGATCATACGGGCACTGGAGGGGCATGATCTGTTTACCTGTCACTATGCTGAGGGTGTGCTGCATTCCCAGACCGCCGTTCCCATCATCAGTTACAATTTCATCAGTGGCTGCGTGTACATGATGGATGCCGACGCTCAGCAGGGTATGCTGCTGTCCAGGCTGCAAAACGCCATTTTGACCATCTCGATCCTTGTGGAGATTTTCCTGATCCTCTTAGCCGTATTTTATTCAATACGTTTCTCGCGTCGGCTGCGTAAGATCATGGCTTCCATGCGGATCATTCAGGAGGGTGACTACACCCACAAGGTCAGCCTGGGCGGCAATGATGAGCTGGCCATTTTGGGCCGGGAATTCGACAAGCTATCCGAGCGACTGCAGACTTCTGAAAACAAGCGCCGTCAGTTCGTTTCCGACGCTTCTCACGAGCTGAAGACGCCCCTGGCATCCATTAAGCTACTCTCTGACTCCATTTTGCAGTATGACATGGACCAGGAAACCACCCGTGAATTTGTGCAGGACATCGGCAACGAGGCCGAACGACTCAACCGCATGACCCTCAAACTCCTGGCACTGACCAAAGGCGAACCGGATGTGGACGAATCGGAAGCAGAGATCATCTATATGGCACCCACCATTGAGCGGGTAGTCAAGATGCTGTCAACCATTGCCCAGGAAAACAAGATCAACCTGCGGCTGGATCTGCGTCAGGACTCTCAGGTGCTGATCCAGGAAGATGATCTGTATCAAATCGCCTTCAATTTGGCAGAAAACGCCATCAAGTACAATGTTCCCGGCGGCACATTAACGATCTCGCTGCACCGACAGGACGACAATGCGATCCTGCGGGTCAGCGACACCGGCATGGGCATTCCACCGGAAGCCATCAGTCACGTTTTTGAGCGTTTTTACCGTGTGGACAAAGCCCGTGCCCGGGAATCCGGCGGCAGCGGTTTGGGTCTTGCCATCGTCCGCAGCATGGTTGAGCGCAACGGCGGTGAGATCACGCTACAGAGCACTGTGGGTAAGGGCACGACCTTTACCGTTTCCTTCCCCCGGTTTGATATTGACGAGGAGGTAGTGGAATGAAAAAAGCGATCTGCCTATTTCTTTGCTGTATCAGTCTTCTTCTTTGCTTCGGCTGCACAGAAGAAGCGCTGGAGATTCAGGAAGGACTATGCCTCTACTACCCCGCAGCGCAGCTATCTTATCAGCCCGGCAGCCGTGCCATCGGTTCCGAGTCCCGCACTTTGGATGAGCATGCTGACCTGGCGCAGATTTTGAACATCTACTTTCGGGGGCCTGAAGCAGAATATCTGCTGCCTGCCTTCCCTGTCGGACTGAGAATCGTAAAGACCACCACGGAGGACAAAACTGTCTACATCACGGTCAGTAGCCATATGGCAGAACTCTCTGGTCTGGAGCTGACCATGGCTTGCGCCTGTCTGACCCTGACAACGCTGGAACTGACCGGGGCGGAAACCGTGGTCATCAATGCGGAAGATGCCCTTCTGGACGGCCAGAAGAGCATCACTATGGACAAAAACACCCTCCTGCTGACGGACATTTGGCAGGAAGAATGAGGTAACTATGAAATTTGTATCCTGGAATGTAAACGGTCTGCGGGCCTGTGTGGGCAAGGGCTTTGTGGAGTCCTTCAACGCCCTGGACGCTGACTTTTTCTGTCTGCAAGAGACCAAATTGCAGGCCGGTCAGATTGAAATGGATCTGCCGGGTTACAACGATTATTGGAACTATGCCGTGAAAAAAGGCTATTCCGGCACCGCAATTTTCGCCAAGAAGCCCGCTCTGTCCGTTGCCTATGGCATTGGTATCCAAGAACACGACACGGAAGGCCGGGTCATTACCCTGGAGTATGAGGACTTTTATCTTGTCACCTGCTACACCCCCAACGCACAGCAGGAGCTGGCCAGACTGGACTACCGGATGGCTTGGGAGGATGCCTTCCTTGCCTATCTAAAGGGTTTGGACGAAAAGAAGCCGGTGATCCTCTGCGGCGATCTGAATGTGGCCCACAAGCCCATCGATCTGAAAAATCCCGGCTCTAACCGCCGCAACGCCGGATTTACCGATGAAGAGCGTGGTGCCTTCAGCCGACTGCTGGAAAACGGATTTGTGGACTCCTTCCGGCATCTGTACCCGGATCTGGAGGGTGCCTACAGCTGGTGGAGCTACCGCTTCAACGCCCGTGCCAACAACGCAGGCTGGCGTATCGACTATTTTGTGGTATCCAGCCGCCTTGCGGACAAGATCCAAGGGGCTACCATCTACCCGGACATCTTCGGCAGCGACCATTGCCCCGTTGGGTTGGAACTCAATATCTAATACTCTTCATTTAATCAGTGGTCAGTATAAAGAATCCCCGGAGAAAACTCCGGGGATTCTTTTATTTCATCATGCACGGTGCTTCATCATGCAAATCAGGCCGCTGACCAGCACGAGCTGGAAAAAGACAACGCTGGCACACCCGCTGAGCACAAAGGCTCCCAGGCTTTCCAGTGCAGCAAGACCATATGCTTGTTGAACGTTGATATAAGCTGCAGAGCAAACTGCGATCACAAAAATGATAGCTTCATAGACAAAGAGACCAATCCAGTTTTCAGTTTCCGACCGTTTGCAGCAAACAACCAGGAAGATGATTCCGGTGATCAGCTGCAGAAAATATCCAACCGTTGGCAAAAGCATCGTCACCAAGCCGCAAAGGACAAAGATAGCGATGCCCAAGTACAGGCCGTTGCCGATCTTCTTTCTCAAACTCGCAGATGCATCCATAAATAAACCTCCTTTTCGGGTTCACATCATGTTATACCTCATTTTTACCTGCCGCATCCCTCCTTCCAATGTCTAGATTATACCATAATTCGCCCCATGTGTCAACGGACAACAAGCATCCGCCTTCTGTGTACATTACGCAGACTAAAAAGTAGTTGACAATTGGTCAGAATAAAGCTATAATATTCGGGTCTGCTAGTGTAGCACAGTCGGTAGTGCATCTCACTCGTAATGAGAAGGTCGCGTGTTCGAGTCACGTCACTAGCTCCAGAAACGCCACTTGCGTCAGCAGGTGGCTTTTCTAGTATGTTAGGAGGTTTTTTATGAAACTGCTTTTCGAAATGTTTCTTACCTTCGCCAAGGTGGGTGTCATGACCTTTGGCGGCGGTTACGCCATGCTGCCCATCTTGCAGCGTGAGGTTGTGGAAAACAAAGGCTGGGCTACTGAAGAAGAGCTGATGGACTATTTCGCCATCGGTCAGTGTACTCCCGGTGTCATCGCTGTGAACACTGCCACCTTCATCGGCCAGAAGTTTAAGGGATTTTGGGGCGCAATCTTTGCAACCCTGGGCGTGGTATTCCCCTCTCTGCTAATCATCAGCCTGCTGGCCGGTGTGATCGAAGCTTTCTCCCACCTGACTTGGGTGCAGCATGCTTTTGGCGGCATCCGGGTCTGTGTATGTGTGCTGATTGCCAACGCCGTCTTAAAGCTGTTTAAGAAGGCAGTTGTGGACATTCCCACTGCTGTGATCTTCCTAGCAGTTTGCCTGGGTAGTCTTCTGCTGGATCTTTCTCCCGTGATTTTTGTGGTGATCGCAGCAGTAGCCGGCATTATTCTGAAGGCTATGGGAGGAAAAAAGGCATGATGTATTTGCAGCTTTTCTGGGAATTTTTCAAGACCGGTCTGTTTGCCGTCGGCGGCGGCATGGCTACGATCCCCTTCCTGTATGACATGTCCGATAAGACCGGCTGGTTTACCCACATGGATCTTGCCAACATGATCGCCGTGGGTGAGTCCACCCCCGGCCCCATTGGTGTAAACATGGCCACCTATGTCGGTTTCGTCACCGGAATGCAGGATGGCGGTGTACTGACCGCTATTTTGGGTGCATTCATCGCTACCCTGGGTCTGATTACCCCCTCCGTGATCGTAATTTTGATCGTTGCTGCCATTTTGAAGAGCTTCCGCAACAACCCCTATGTGGAGCGTGCATTTTATGGTCTGCGGCCTGCTTCCACCGGCCTGATCGCTGCGGCAGGCATTACGGTCATCGCAAGTAACCTGTTCTTCCCTGACCTGTGGCAGAGCGGCAACTGGCTTGGTGCCTTCAACTGGAAGGGCATCGTGCTGGCGGTTGTGCTTTGGGTGCTGACCAATGTGATGAAGAAGACCAAGAAATGGCACCCCATCGTCTTCATCGGCTTCTCCGCCCTGGTGGGCATTCTTTTCCAAATGGGATAACATATCGGCAGCCTCAGTTTGGGGCTGCCGTAAAATTTTGCTTGACAATATCGAGTATCGATAGTATATTGTAAATAGAAGTATCGATACTCGATAATGCAGCAAAGGAGGTATTCCCGTGAAAAACAAGAATCGTAAGACAGTTCGCAAAGGATTTACTTACCTGCAATGCGACGATTTTGCCGCCTATCTATCTGATATGGCGGCGAAGGGCTGGCATTTTAAGGAATGGGGTGCTGGGCTGGTGTTTGAAAAGGGCGAGCCGGAAAGTACCACTTATGCTGTAGAGGTATTCATACATGGCTCGGATTATGATTTGCGGCCAGACGAACATACGCTGAACTTCAGCGACTACTGTGAAGCCGCAGGCTGGAAGCTGATCGACGCAAAGCAGAAATACTGCATTTTCAAGCAGATCCGCCCGGATGCGGTGCCCATCGTGACCCCGGAGGAACGGCTGAAAAACGCGTCCAAGGCCTACCGGGGACAACTGATCTGGCAAGTTGTGCTTTCAATCATGTGGATCGGCAATATGCTGCTGCGTTTTCTTCCAAAATCCCAATTGATCGATTCCCTTTTTTCCAATTTTCATCTGATCACGGCTGCATTTTGGGCGTATTACTTCATTTGCACTGCCGCAAGATGCATTTGGTATCTTGTCTGGCTCCATAAGGCGAAAAAGCGCGTAGCTGCCGGGGAATATACAATGCTGAACCAAGCAAAAGAAACCTTTTGGAATTGGATCTCCAATTTTATGCTCATCGCGCTGATGATCGGCCTGATCGTGGCAGGTGGACCAGTACACCTGATCATATACCTTGTTGTAATTTTGATCCTCTTGATACCCGGCCTACTGTTTGCAAAATTCCGCCCTGACAGGGAAACATTTATTGGCTTCCAAATCTTTTTGCCGATCATCCTTATCCTTGCGATCGTTTGCGGAGCATTCTTTTCTTTAGCGATATCCGATTCGGAGAAACCATCCGTCGACGGATTTCCTCTGGTTTACGAAGATCTGCTTATTTCTGCGGGAGCGATCGAAGAAACCACACACACTTCATCCTCCAGTATTTTCGGCAGCAAGTGTACTTATGCCCTGCGCTACGAAAAGGCGCCCTTGTCATATAAGCTATACGAAACAAAGCATGCCTGGATATTAGATCTTGTATGGGAATATGAGCTATCCAACAAATGGAACGCCAATGTTACTGATTGCACCGCGCTGTGGAATGCAGATATAGCCTACCAAAACACATCCGGTGGATACGCCGTACGGATCGGGGATACGATCTTGATTTTGTACACCTATGATGACGCCGAGTTTTCCGCGGAACAGGCAAGCACCATTCTCGAAGCACTGGGATTGGAGGGCTGAATATGGCAAGAGAGCAATTACAGACCCTGACAGAGCCCATGTATTACATTCTCCTGGCCCTGACGGAGGAATGCTGCGGTGTGGACATCATGGAGAAGGTCAAGCAGATCTCCCATGGACGGATCACGGTCGGGCCCGGAACACTGTATGCCATGCTGGCAAAATTCGAGGAAAAGGGCATCATCCGCCCCACTGTGTTCACCAGCCGCAGAAAGTCCTATATCATCACCGATGAAGGGCGAAAGGAGCTGGAAAAGGAATACGCCCGCCTGCAGGCGCTGACCGCTGACGGCGCGTTCTATTTTGTAAAATAAGGAAGAAACGGCAGTCCATTACGGACTGCCGTTGATCTATTTTAGAAGCCCAGGTCTTCGCCGACCAGGATAAACTTAATCTTGCCCACGGGGCGGCAATGGCGGGTGACCAGGATATGATTGCAGATGCAGGTCTCGGACTTGCAATCGGCGCAGGTGCCGGTGGTGGTGCAGGGATTGGGATGGCCGAACCGCTGCTGATTCATGGGCGCGGCCACGGTACGGGCACGGGTAATGGCAGCGTCCAGGGTGTCCATAACCTTGTTCATACCAGCCACCACGATGATCTGCTTGGGGCCATAGACAATGGCGGCCACACGGTTGCCGTTGCCGTCGATGTTCACCATCTGGCCGTCCAGGCTCAGTGCATTGGCGCTGGTGAGGAAGGTGTCAGACAGCAGGGCCTGGCGCATCAGTTCCTCACGCTCTTCGGGCGTCTTGCAGGCATCCCGATCCATGGCCTTGTAATTGCCGGCACGGATGGCATCCATCAGGCCGATCTGCTGGCAGCTGACGCTGCCGCCCCAGCCCACGGTGCTGCCCTCGGGAATCAGGGAGAGGGCCTTTTCCAAAGCTTCCTCCTTGGTAGCGCAGTAATAGGCGTCAAAGTGGCGGTTCTTCAGATTCTTGACCAGGATCTCCGCCCGCTTATCATAGTACATTTTCTGCATTTCGGTCATAATATTCTCCTTTTGAAAACAGCGGGATCAAATTGATCCCGCTGCATTCCTTTATTTTAGGGGATTGCCACACCAGTCTGCGGACTGGTTCGCAATGACGCCATTTTTACAGGCCCAGTTCCTTCTCGAAGGCGGCGATCTTCAGGCACAGGCAGAACACTTCCATAGCCTGCTCCAGCTCGGCCACGGGAGGCAGGCTGGGAGCGATACGGATGTTGGTATCCTGAGGATCGATGCCATAGGGGTAAGTAGCACCGGCGTCGGTCATGACAACGCCAGCTTCCTTAGCCAGAGCCAGAGCGCGCTTAGCAGTACCGGGCATGGTGTTCAGGGAAACGAAGTAGCCACCCTTGGGCTTGTTCCACTGGGCAAAGCCCAGAGGAGCGATCTCACGATCCAGAACCTCCAAAACCATCTGGAACTTGGGAGCCATCAGAGAAGCATGGCGCTTCATGATCTCCAGCGTGCCCTCCTTGTTCTTCAGATACTTGACGTGACGCAGCTGGTTAACCTTGTCATAGGAGATCAGCTGAACACCCAGCAGGTTTTCCATGTACTTGATGTTGGCAGCGGAGGAAGCCATCACGGAGATACCGGCACCGGGGAAGGTGATCTTGGAGGTAGAGGCGAACTCATAGACCATGTCAGGGTTGCCTGCCTCACGGCACAGGGTGATGATATCCTTGAAGGGAACGAACTCGCCTTCGAACTCATGGACGCAGTAAGCGTTGTCCCACATGATGGTGAAGTCGGGAGCGGCAGCCTTCAGATTGGCAAAACGGGCGATGGTCTCATCGGAGTAGATGATGCCCTCGGG
>JAZUBW010000012.1:0-23575 GCA_045638785.1 Faecousia sp. | reverse complement strand
TATCTGTTGAACCGGTCGTTGCTCCTGAAGAGTACGATTATTCGATCAGAGAAAACGATCTGGAGACAATACTGCATGAGTACGACAGATTGTCTGATATGTATCTGGATGCAGTTATGCAGGGGAAACCATTCCGTTTTTTCCACTTTAATGTAGATCTGAATCAGGGACCCTGTCTGATCAAAAGAGTATCCGGATGCGGAGGCGGCACGGAATATGTGGCGGTTTCTCCAGAAGGTGATATCTATCCCTGCCATCAGTTTGTGGGTGAAGAAAGATTTAAGCTGGGCGATATTTGGACCGGTGTTACTAACACCGAGATCCAGGGTGAATTTGCCGCCTGCAATGTATATTCCCATCCCGAGTGCCACGATTGCTGGGCTAGACTGTATTGCTCCGGTGGCTGCGCTGCCAACGCTTATCACGCCACCGGTTCTGTCACCGGCGTGTACGAGAAGGGCTGCCGTCTCTTCCGCAAGCGTATGGAATGCGCCATTAAGGTAGCCATCGCCCGGGCGCTGGGTGCGTAAAATGGATACCCCCATTTGCGATTTTGTCCGCCGATATATCCAGAACAATACCCTTCGGCTGCACATGCCGGGTCACAAGGGTGTTGGCCCCTTGGGGTGCGAACAGCTGGACATAACGGAAATTTCAGGAGCGGACAGCCTTTATGAGGCTGACGGCATCATTGCACAAAGCGAGAGCAATGCCTCTGCCCTATTCGGCTGCCCCACATTCTATTCCACCGAAGGTTCCTCCCAGTGCATCCGTGCCATGCTGTACCTGGCAACCCGCAGAAACCGCAAAATCGTGGCATGTCGAAATGTGCATAAAACCTTCCTTTCTGCCGCTGCGCTGCTGGATCTGGAGGTGGATTGGCTGTACCCGGAGGATCGCACAGCCTACCTGTCCTGTGATATTTCCGCTAAAAAGCTGGAGGATTATTTCTGTGACTGTGGTCAGCTACCTGTAGCAGTGTATGTGACCTCACCGGATTATCTGGGAAATGTGCTGGATATTTCCGCCTTGGCAGCGGTTTGCCACCGCTACGGTGTGCTGCTGCTGGTAGATAATGCCCATGGCGCTTATCTCAAATTCCTGCCCGTTTCCCGGCATCCTATGGATCTGGGTGCTGATCTGTGCTGTGACTCGGCCCACAAGACGCTGCCGGTGCTGACCGGCGGTGCCTATTTGCATGTGCGGGACACAGACCTTGCAAATAAATCCAAGGATGCCCTGGCACTTTTTGGCTCCACCAGCCCCTCCTATCTTATTTTACAAAGTCTGGATGCTGCCAACGCCTTGCTGGCAGATCCCGTCTACACGCAAAAACTGGCGGAGCTTTGCTCACAGGCAGGACTCGTGCGGCAGCAGTTGTTCCGTCACGGCATCAGCGATTGTTTCGACAATGAGCCTTTGAAAATCGTGGTGCAGCCCCGGCAGTATGGCTATACCGGCATAGAAATAGCTGAATTGTTACGACAAAACGGCATCGAATGCGAATTCGCCGATCCGGATTTTCTGGTACTGATGCTGACACCTGCCATCGGCGAAGCAGATCTGAAGCGGGTTTTGAATGTCCTGACCAGCCTGCCCAAACGCCCCGCTGTTACCACCGCCACACCGATGCTCGGTCGCCCGGAAAAGGTACTTTCCATTCGGGATGCGATATTTTCTCCGTCTGAGAAAATACCGGTTTCTGAAAGCCTGGGCCGCATCCTGGCCTCACCGTCTGTGGGCTGTCCGCCTGCAGTACCCATTGTGGTCTGCGGCGAACGGATCGACGAACGGGCCATTGCCTGCTTCCGGTATTACGGCATCGATGAATGCACGGTTGTTAAGTAGCCAAAATAATATAAAATTCCCGAATCCGTTGTGGATTCGGGAGTTTTTATTGATATTCTTCATTTCCGAGACAGGTAAATGCCTAAGCACAACGGCAAAACAGACAATACCTTTTTCATATTTTGTTGTTCCCTTCCGCGATCAACCTGAGTTTCTCATGCCTCGCCAGTTGCTTGATGGCATACTCACGCTTCAAGGCAGCGGAATAGCTTTCACAGCTCTCTGAATAAACTACTTCCACCGGCAGGCGGCCACGGGTATATTTGGCTCCCTTGCCGCTGTTGTGGGCGGCCAGGCGGCGGGGAACATCGTCGGTAGAGCCGGTGTAAAGGGTATCGTCCGCACAACGGAGGATATAGACAAACCAGGTTTTCATTTTCTCCTCCGAATCTTCCGGCCCAGTACCACATCCAGCAGAAAGAAGGTCACATTGCCCAGCACCAGCATGACAGCCGTCATCACATAGCCCAATTCTTCCCAATCCTCGGCAAGCTCGGCCATGCCAAACAGGTTCATCAGCAGCCAGTACATGGCAAGGATCACAACATTAAAAAACAGCAGCTTCCACAAAAAGCCCAGGCGGCTTCTGTCGAATTTGGGCTTCAAAATGGGATAGTAACCCAAAAATGCGAACACGGCAGCCGCTTCCTTATCCGGGCCCATCAGCAAGCCCAGGATCGCCACAGCGCCGTACCAAGCCCAGGCCACCCGGTTACCGCAGAGTCTTCGAACCACCTCCAGGATGATGCAGCACAGCATGGGGCACACAAATGTTGCAGTGGGAATCATGCCGCCCAAGCTCATAATGACCACCGCCAGAGCCGCCAGCACGCCGCCCAGGGCTATTTCCTTTGCTCCGCTCTTTCGCATGGAAGCACCACCTTTCTTTCCCTCCATTATACATCTGTTTGCAGAAAATGCAACGGAATTTTCGTTGACATATCGCCTGCAGTACAGTATCATGAAAAGAAAAAGGAGTGTTTTTATGGAGATCACTGTTGGAATGAAGGGTATTGCGGAAACGGCTGTGGAGCGGGAAGACACCGCTGCCGAGGTTGGTTCCGGAAGCCTCCTGGTTTATGCCACCCCCTGCATGGTAGCACTGATGGAAGGCGCTGCCTGCGAGGCTATCGCTGAAGCAATCGGCGAAAATCAGACCACCGTGGGCATTGCGCTGAACATTGAGCATCTGTCGGCTACTCCTGTGGGCATGGAAGTCCGGGCCGAGGCAGAAGTTACCGCCGTGGAGGGCAAGGTCATCACCTTTGAACTCCACGCCTTCGACGAAACCGGCGAAATCGGCAAGGGCACCCACAAGCGATGCATCGTCAATAGCCAAAAGTTTTTGGAGAAGACTTATAGCAAACTGTGATTAAAGGAAACGGACGGGTCATTTGGCCCGTCCGTTATTCATTGCATAACTTCTGAAATTCCATCAAGATCTGCTTCGCATCCTGGGGATCATAGTAGAAATGTGTGGAATTTGGAAGTTCCAGCACTTCTGCCCTGCCGCTGTTCCGTAACAGCTTTCCGGCTTTGCGGGATACCATCTCGTCCTTTGCCGATTGGATGGCGATGCAGGGCACCGACAGGTTCTCCACCTGCCTGGCGGTTTGGCCGCAGAGGTCCAGAAGTTCCACCATCCTGGGGATCCAGGGGATATATTTCCACAGCCTCCGGGTATGCCGGATGCCGCAGGCATTGCGCATGGAGACCACAATGGGGTCGGCTTCATTGATCCGATCAAATGCAATCCGCATTAGATACGGAATAGCCCGGGGCTGCACAAACACCCTTACCGGCACAGCCAAAAGGAAGAGCTGCTTCACCTTTTCAGGGTGCTGCAGAGCCAGTTGAATGGACAACAGTGTGCCCATGGAGTGACCCACCAAAATGACCTGGTCATGGGTTTTGCACAGCTGGGCAAAGGCTATCGTCACCTGCTCCTTCCACTTTTTCATTGAGGTACGGCCAAAGTCTTCCACCTGCTTACAATGTCCATCCAGCACTAGGTTGTGATGAGACCAGCTAGGAGGTATCATTTGCTCCAAAGGCAACAGGGTACGAAAATGATCCGGCGAGCCGCAAATACCGTGGATCAGCAGCACCGCCGTTTTTGCGCCCGATACGATACGTTTGGTTTCTTCGTGTGCCATCAGATCACCCCTTTTTGTTAGTATACCACAACTGCCGAAAATATACAACAAAGGAGAACGGATCCTTCGGCTTCGTTTCACTCCGGTCAGAATGACAAAAACCGGGGTGAAAGCCCCGGTTTTTCTGTTATATTTCCTGTCTGCCTTCCAGGGCCCTGGAGAGGGTCACCTCGTCGGCATATTCCAGTTGACTGCCCACCGGCACACCGTAGGCAAGTCGGGTCACCTTGACCTCCATGGGCCGCAGGAGCCGGGAGATATACATGGCGGTGGCCTCGCCTTCCGTGTCCGGATTGGTGGCCATAATGACCTCGCGGACATCGCCGGAGCCCACCCGCATCAGCAGTTCCCGAATCTTAATGTCATCCTGGGTCACATGGTTCAAGGGGCTGATGACACCGTGCAGCACATGGTAGGTGCCGTTAAATTCCCGGCTGCGCTCCATGGCAATTACATCCTTGGGGTCAGCCACCACGCAGATCACACCCTTGTCACGCATGGGATCATCACAAATGGGACAAATTTCCCGGTCGGTCAGATTTTGACACACCGGGCAGGTATGGACTTGGGTTTTGGCACGGACGATGGCATCTGCAAAGCTTTGGGCCTCCTCCATGGGCAGGCTCAGCACATAAAAGGCAAGCCGCTGGGCGGTCTTACCGCCAATGCCCGGCAGCCGGGCAAACTGGTCTGCCAGTTCTTGCAACGCGGCAGGAAAGTAATTCATAGGTATTGCACCTCAATCGTTGATCATTGTAGGGATCGGCCTCCCGGACGATCCTTCTACATATTTATGCCGCTTCGCGGACAGAACGCTGGAGACAGCGTTCCCTGCTGAATCAGAACAGGCCGCCCAGGTTCAGGCCGCCGGTGAGGCGGGACATATTGTTGGCAGCTTCTGCATCGGCAGTACGCATGGCCTCATTGACAGCAGCCATGACCATGTCCTGCAGCATCTCCACATCGTCGGGATCTACCGCCTCGGGGTTGATCTGCAGATCCACAACCTCGTGCTTGCCGTTGACAGTAGCGCTGACCATGCCGCCGCCGACCTTGGCAGTGTAGGTCTTGTTCTCCATCTCTTCCTGCATGCGCAGCATCTCCTGCTGCATCTTCTGGGCCTGCTTCATCATAGCGGCCTGATTCATACCACCGGGCATACCCCGGAATCCACCTTTTGCCATAATTGTTTATTCTCCTTTAATTTTAATTACATCAGTATGGGACCGGCCGAACTGCAGCAACCGATCCATCTTTTCACTATTTTGCGGAGTGATCGACAGGTCCACTGTCTTGACCGTCACATTGCGGCCCAGCATGGCACTGGCCTTACGGGTCACAAGCTGCAGGATCTCCGGCTTGTTGATTTGATCCGCAACAAAGGTACTGTTGCAACGAAGCAGCAGTGTATCGGCCTGCAGTTTGCCCTGGACAGGGCCATTGGCAGAGGCAGCAAAGAAGCCAAGTATGGGCGGCTTCAGTTCAGCCCGAAGGGAGGCCGTCAGATCCGTCCAAAAACCCACCGGCATCTGGGCAGCAGGTGCTTCCTCCGGGGCAGGCGGTGCGTCGGCATCATCCGGCGGAGGCGGCAGTTCATCATCGTATCTGTCCTCGGGGACAGCCTGGGCAGGTGCTTTGGGTATAGCCTGGACAAACTGTCCGGTCCGCAGCTGCTCCTCCAACCGGGTCAGCCGGGCATTCAGGGCCTTGGCGTCCAGGGAAAGCTCCGGCTGGCAGAGATTGACCAGGCAAAGCTCTGTATCCACCCGGCGGCTGGCGCTACGGGTAAAGCCCAGGAGGGTCTGCTGCAGCAGGCCGATCATCCGAACCAGTTCTCCATCGGAAATAGCCTGTGCAAGGGCGGCGGCTTCCTTTTCATCAGCAACACCGGAGAGCATGGTCAGTCCGGCGGTAGGTGCAGTTTTCAGGATCAGCAGATCCCGGCACAAGCAGATCAGCTCGTCCAGCAGCGCTGCCAGATCCTTACCCTCGGCATAGAGGCGATTGAACAGGGACAGGGCATTTTTCGTATCATGAGCGGCGATGTAGCCCAGCATCTGAGCGGCTTTTTGCTCGCCGGCGATGCCCAGGCACTGGTAGACACGCTCAGCATTCAGTTCACCGGCGGTAGCGGAAGCGCACTGATCCAGCAGGCTCAGGCCGTCACGGAGGCCGCCATCGGCCATCCGGGCCAGAACCCGGGCGGCGGCATCATTCAAATCGATATTTTCCTGGTATGCCACATACTGCAGCCGTGCTGCAATATCCTCCTGGCTGATGCGCCGAAAGGAAAAGCGCTGACAGCGGGACAAAATGGTGGCAGGAACCTTGTGCAGTTCAGTGGTAGCCAGGATAAAGAGCAGGTGCTCCGGCGGCTCCTCAATGATCTTCAAAAGAGCATTGAAGGCCGAAATCGACAGCATGTGCACCTCGTCAATGATGTACACACGCTTTTTCACCTGGGAAGGCAGGTACACTGCATCGTCGCGCAGGTCACGGACATTGTCAACGCCATTGTTGGAAGCGGCATCGATTTCCAGCACGTCCATACAGGAACCGCTGTCGATCGATCGGCATGCCTCGCACACATTGCAGGGATTGCCATCAACAGGATGCAGACAGTTGACCGCCTTGGCTAGGATCTTGGCGCAGGAGGTCTTACCGGTACCACGGGATCCGGTAAAAAGATAGGCATGGCTTAGCTGATCCTTCATCAGCTGGGTCTTCAGCGTCTGGGTCACAGCCATCTGGCCCACCACATCATCAAAGTTCTGAGGGCGATATTTACGATATAGCGCCTGGTAGGCAGACATAGACAAACCTCCCTCCAAAATGAAAACTTCCGGCTCATAACAAGATCGCACACCCACATTTGAACCTGCTGCATATCCGTAACCGCGCAGCCAGCTCAGAAACGGCGACCTCGCGGCACACGCGCAGATCCGCTTAATGCTGCTTGGTTCCCCACCTGACATGGTTCACGGGAGCGCGTTGCGCAAGACCGTTTCCTCAACACCGCTTACGCAGTTCAGACGATACACAGACAAGCCCGGGTGTGGGAATTCATCCCTGCTGTAGCGGATTGCAGGCATAGGGCACCGCTATCTCCCCGACTAGTGCGACCTTGTTATAAGCCGGAAAGCTTCACAAGGCAAAATTAAATTATAGAAACTTAGTTCAGCTTGGTCTCGATGAAGGCAGCCAGCTCACCAAAGGTAGCGATCTTCTGGTCTTCCATCTCCAGTTCGATGCCCAGCTCACTCTCCAGGTCCATCACCATCTCAACGATATCCAGGGAATCGATGCCCAGGGACTCGAAGGTGGACTCAGGAGAAATCTCAGAAGGGTCCAGCTCCAGCTGCTTGGAAGCGTAAGAAACGAGCTTTTCGTACATGGTATGTTCCTCCATATCTTTCTGTTAGGCAATTACCTTGGTGTATTTTATTACACAAAAGCAGTTTTGTCAATCACTTTGTACACAAGAGCCTGCCACATAGGCTGTAGACCAGGCGATTTGCAGATTGAAGCCGCCGGTATAGGCATCACAATCGATGATTTCACCGGCAAAATACAGGCCCGGCACGATCTTCGACTGCATGGTTTTGGGATCGATCTCCGACACCTTCACGCCGCCGGAAGTAATGATGGCCTCCGCGACCGGACGCTTGCCGGTGATGGTGACAGAAAAGGCCTTCAACAGCTCCACAAGGGCTCTGCGCTGCTGCTTACTGAAGGAATTGGCCTGCATCTGGGGATCGACACCCAGCCGGCGCAGCACCACCGGGATCATGCTGCGGGGCAAAAGGTCCGTCAGCGCATTTTCCATGGAGCGGTTTTTATACATATCAAGATCCCGCAAAATGCGGTCATTGAGCTTTCCTTCGTCCAGGGCAGGCTTCAGGTCGATGACCAGGCGGCAGCCCTCCCCTTTCAGATGGGTGCTGGCCGACAGCACCGTGGGGCCGGACACGCCAAAGTGAGTAAAAAGTAACTCACCAAAGTCCTTATAGAGCACTTTGCCCTTGGCGTCCAGGAGCTTCACACCGCAGTTACGGAGGCTGAGGCCCTGCATATCGGGGCAATCGCTTCCCTCGGTTTCCAGGGGCACCAGGCTGCCCTCGCAGGGCACAATGGTATGACCCAGGGACTTGGCCATGGCATAGCCGTCGCCGGTGGAGCCGGTGGTGGGATAGCTTAAGCCACCGGTAGCAAGGATCACCCAGCTGCATGCGATGGTCTCCTTCTCGGTACGCACACCGCTGACAGCGCCATTGTCCGTCAAAATGCCCTTTACACGGCCGGTGCGGACTTCCACGCCCTGCTTTCGCAGGCAGCGCTGCAGGGCTTCCAGGACGCTTTGGCTGCGGTCGGACACCGGGAAGACCCGGTTACCACGCTCTGTTTTCAAGGGGCAGTCGTTTTCTTCAAAAAATGCCAGGATCCGATCCGGAGGAAAGGCGTTCAGGGCACTGAACAGGAATCGGCCGTTACGCGGCACATTCTGCAGGATTTCCTGTGCAGAGCAATGATTGGTCACATTGCATCTTCCCTTGCCGGTGATCAGCAGTTTCTTGCCCAGGCGGTCATTTCGCTCCAAAAGCAGCACCCGCTGACCACGCTCCGCTGCCGTAATGGCAGCAAACATGCCAGCCGGGCCACCGCCAATGATAATGCCGTCATATGTCATCATATTCATTCCTCTTTTAGTTTGCAAACTTCTTCGGGTGTTAAGTAGCGCCATTTGCCTAGGGACAGATCTCCCAGGGAAAGGCTGCCTTCACGGACCCGCTTCAAGCGGGTCACCTGCATACCGGCGGCCTCGCACATCCGGCGGACCTGACGATTGCGGCCCTCATGAATGGTGATCTCCAAAAGGCCCGGCTTTACAACCCGGACTTTCGGGGCACGGATACGATAGCCGTCCAGCTCGATGGGCTTTTTCAAACGCTGCAGCGCACCCTCAGAATAATCCTGCACCCAGGTCAGGTAGGTTTTTTCCACCTGGTGTTTGGGATGCATCAGCAAGTTTGCAAATTCGCCGCCATTGGTAAACAGTAACAGGCCCTCGCTGTCCATATCCAGGCGGCCCACGGGATAGACCCGTACACCACAATCGGCTACCAGGTCTGCCGCCGTTTTCCGGCCCTTTTCATCGGAGAGAGTGGTCACATAACCCCGGGGTTTGTGCAGCAACAGGTAAACCAGACTGTCCACAGCAGGCAGGGCCTTGCCGTCCACCTCGATCCGGTCAATATCCGGATCGGCAGACTGACCCAGGACAGCGACCGTACCGTTGACGGTCACTCTCCCCTCTTCGATCATTTTTTCCGCAGCCCGGCGGGATGCAAGCCCACGGGTAGAGAGTATTTTTTGCAATCGGTCTGTCATGGCTTTCCTCCAAACCAGCGCTGCCAGAAATTTTGCTTCCGGGGCGGGATCTGTTCAATGGTTTCTTCGTAATATACCGGGATCTTGCCTGCCACTTTTCCATCAACGCAGACATAGACAAATCCCGCATCGCCGCCGGCTACCACCGGGGCATAGGCAAATTCTTTTGGCGACAGATGAAAGGTTATGCGCTCCTTTTCTGCCAGGGAATAGGAAAAATCTTCCTTTGCGATCAGCCGAACCTGGTCCTTTTCGCCGCCAAAAACCGCCAAAGTTCCCATTTCCTCCCCGGCACTTACCAGTTTCTTTACCTGGAAGTTGGAAAATCCCCTGTCCAGAAGCGTTCTATGGTCCATCCAATCGTTGCCGTCATTGATGGTAACGCAGATCAGTCGTCTGCCGTTGCGCTTGGCACTGGATACCAGGATTCGCCCCGCAGCTTTGGTAAAGCCGGTCTTGATACCGTCGGCATCGGGATACTGCCACAGGAGCTTATTGTGATTGGTGAGGATTCGGTCACCAATGGTGACGGACTTGGTGGATACGGTTTGAGCGAAAATTGGGTTTTCCATGGCCGCTGCCGCCAGCACCGCCAAATCCCGGGCTGTAGAATAATGGCCCGGCGCATCCAGGCCGTGAGGATTGACAAAGTGGGTATTGGTAAGGCCCAGCATCCGGGCTTTGTCATTCATCAGCTGCGCAAAGCCCTCCACAGTACCGCCGCAGTAAATGGCAAGGGCGGTGGCCGCATCGTTGCCGCTGGAGAGCATCATGCCATACAGCAGTTCCTGCAGCGTCAGCACTTCGCCTTCCTGCAGGTACATGGAGGACCCTTCAATGCCAACTGCTTCTCGGGGGATCTGCATCCGATCCAGGACATTACATTGCTGGCAGACAATCAGCGCCGTCATGATTTTTGTCGTACTGGCGATCAATGATTGCTGATCGGGATTCTTATCGTATAATACCCTGCCGGTTTGACCGTCCAGCAAAATACCGCTCTGAGCGGAAATTGCGTGGGCACTGCAGGGATAAAGCAGGACGGCGGCTAAGAAAACTGCCGCCGTCCGCAAAATGACATGTTTCTTCATTTTTCTCACCCACAGCTAGTGTGGCCGGGCAAAAGAAAAATATACCGCCGATTTAGCCCTTCTTTTCGATGCGGGTGTCGATAAAGCTGGCAATCTTATCCAGCACATCGGGAACCTGCTCCACGATCCGGTCTGCAGTGGTACTGGCAGGGGCTGCCACAGGCATCATCCGCACAGCACCGTCCTTGACGATCAGGAAGCAGATGGGGGTCACCTTGACACCGCCGCCTGCACCGCCACCGAAAGCGCCGTTGCTGGACTTGGCATAATCGCTGCCGCCACCGCCGAAGCCGACGCTGACCTTGGAAACAGGGATGATGGTGACACCGTCGGGGGTGGTGATGGGGGTACCGATGACGGAATTGACATCGACCATCTCGCGGATCTTGGAAATGGTGTTTTCCAGCATATTGGGAACAGATTGGCTCATGTAGAAGCACCGCCTTTTCTTTTATTTTTGATTTGAATAAATTTTTTCAGCGCCCGCACACCATGGTAAACCAGGATGGCCAGCAGCCAGCCCAGGGTGATGATCACATCCGCCCGGGCGATAATCACGGTTTCGGAGGCTTCGAAATCGCATTCGATCTCCACATCCCGCTTTTTGATCACGAAACAACGCTCCAGCTGGGGAAGCAAATTTCCCATTGCTGCATTGGCTCTGCCGTAATTGACCGCCAGGTCGCAGGGATCACCAGCTGCCATGATGAGCTTCAGCTCCAGGCGGCGGATCCGCAGCTTCTTGCGGAAGCTGTTGAGCAGATCCAGGGCAATTTTGACCAGGGGCAGGAAGTCAGTGATGGGGCCGCCCTTTTCCTTGGGCTTTTCCTCCTGCTTTTTGGGCTTCTGGGTCTTTGTTTCCTGAGGTTTTTGATTTTTTTCTTTTGCTTTCTTTTCCTTCTTAGGCTTATCCTTTTTAGACGGTAGGATACCGATGCGAATGGGTCCTGCAACCACCTTCAGGCTCAGGCCCTGGGCATTATAGCGTACATCCGCACCCAGGGGCAGGACCGCCAGCAAAAACAGGATAACCAGTGTGATGATCCAACCCATCATTACACCTCCGCAGGTGTCTGCTCCGGCAGTGGTTCACCGAAGCTGACCTTTTCAATCTCCGGCAGCTCCTCCAGGGAGGAAATGCCAAAGGTCCGCAGGAAGTCCGGTGTGGTCTTATACTGAATGGGACGGCCCGGCACATTCAGACGGCCGGCCTCCTCGATCAGTTTCTTATTCAGAAGCGCACCGATGGAATAGCTGCTGTCCACACCACGGATCTGCTCCACCATGGCCTTTGTAGCCGGCTGGTAGTATGCAACGATGGTCAGCGTTTCCAGCTGGGAAGCGGACAGCTTGGGAGGCTTTCGGGTCTCCAGGCACTTGGTGATATAGTCTGCCATTTCACCGGAGGAAACCATCTGATATCCCTCTTCCAGCCGAATGATGCGAATGCCACGGCGCTGGAAAGCCAGCTCGTCAGCCAGGGCATCGGCGGCAGCAATGATATCCGCTTTGTCCGTTTCCAATGCAAAACTCAGACGGTCTGCGTCCACCCGCTCACCGGCGGCGAAAAGGATGGCCTCAATGGCACGCTGCAATTCAGTTAATTCCATGGGCGCTCTCCTCCTTTTCCAGCAGTCTGACGGTGGGGTTTTCTCCGTTTACATCATCTTCCAGGGTGACGGAATTGGCTTTGCACAGGTCCAGCACGGCCAGAAAAGTGGCCACGATCTCGGAACGGCTGCGATTGCCCTTGAAGAGATTTTTCAGTTTTTCCATGCCCCGCAGCAGCAGATGCCGCAGCACTTCACCGGTCTTGCGGCCGATGGGATAAGGCTCCTTGCCAACGATGCCCTTGAAGTTCACTGTCGGCGGCGGCAGGCGGCGCTGGGACCGCTCGGAAATGGTATCCAGCGAGCGGAGCAAGTCCCGCACATCGTGCTGATATCGGTAGGTCTGATCCCGGCGCAGAGGCTCCGGCTCTTTTGTAAACAGGCAGCGGCCGATCTCATTGCGGGGCTCCAGCCAGGATACGGCGGTCCGCACTGACTCGATGGCCTCCTTGCGCTGGCGCTCGATCAAACTCTGTCGCAGCTGATCCAGTTCGCTCTCTGCTTCCGCCTGTTCAGCGGCAGACAGCAGCATTTTCGTCTTGATCAGCATCAAATGGGAGGCCATGGTGATAAATTCACTGGCGATCTCCATATCCAGCCGCTTCATCTCGTCCAAATAAGACAGATACTGCTCCAAAATGGCGGTGATGGACACATCCTGGATCTCTATTTTATTTTTGCTCAATAGCAGGAAAATAACGTCCAGCGGGCCATCGAAATCTTCCATTTCATCGGACCGGGTATGGACGATACCTTCCAGGCGGTAACGCGGTTGTTCCATGCAAACTCCCATTTTATAGTTAGTCCATGGTATTATACCACTATTTTTCCCATTTCGCAAGTATTATTCTACGCTTGCAATAAGAAACATTTTATGCTATAGTATCTATAACATCTGTACCCGGGAGGGATTTTTTATGAACCAGGACAATCTGTCCAGCTACCGCTTTTTTGAGCAGTTTATGACCATAACCCTGTTTGTTGTATTGGCATTCTTCATTCTCTATCTGATCATGGCAGGTTGCGGTGTCATCGCCATGAAGGTCATTTTCGCGGTTCTTGCCATTTTACTCAGCGCTGTAAGCCTGTTTGTGCTTTATACCTCAAAGGAATGGCTGAAACCCCGGAGCCTTTGGCTGACCGCATCCTTCTGCTCCATTGTTGTTTGCACACTCGTATCTCTCATCTGTAATTATCCTGCCCCCTAATCCTTTACCCCATCGTTCGCGGTGGGGTTTTAATTTCTCGGATATTTAGCAAGAAATGACTTGCAGTTTTTCTGACATTAGGGTATAATACTTCAGAGTGCGGAGGAATGTGTGCATATGAAAGATATAAAATTGCTGATTTGGTTAACACAGCTTGGACTTTCAGTTGCCGTACCGCCAGTGCTGATGATTTTACTTGCCCTGTGGTTACAAAATTCCTGTGGCTTGGGTAACTGGGTGGTTTGGACAGGTGTCGTGATCGGTATTTCAATGGCCATTGATGGTCTGCGCACATCTCTCAAAGTAATGCAGCGGCTCATTCCTCCCAATCAAAATAAGGAACCGCCACCTGTCAGCTTCAATGATCACGACTAGCCATGGAGGTAAGTATGAATTCCCGGAAAAACGTATATCGCCAGACGGGCCTTATCGCCATCGGTCAGTTGCTTTTGGGCGCTGTCATGGTAGGCATTTTTATCGCTGTCCGGCGTTTTAACTGGACTGTCCTTTGGGGAGCTCTTGCCGGTATTACCATTGCCACAGCGAATTACTTTATTATGAGCCTTTGCGTGGATATTGCCGCAGACAGGGCCGAAAAGCAGGATGTCGCCGGCGGCCAAAAGCTGGTCCAGATTTCTTATTCCGCCCGCATGATGGGCATTCTGCTGGTATTGATTTTATGCGGTGTTTCCGGCCTCTTTGATGTGCTGGCCCTTGCCCTTCCCCTAGCATTCAATCGTCCAATCTTAACTGTATACGAACTGTTGCGCAAGAAAGGTGGTGCTGCGTAAATGAATATCAGTGTAGATGGTGCTTTTATTTACTTTACCATCCCCATATTCGGCGGTATTAACATCACACAAACCACGGTTTCCCATTTGATCGTCACAATCCTGCTGTGCTGGGCTTGCGTCTATTTCGGCAAAAATCTGAAAAAGCGACCGGACGGGAAACAGGTGCTGGTAGAAAAGGGCGTCATGATGCTCAGAAACATGGTTGTTGAGACCATGGGTGAGCACAACGCCCACTGGACACCCTTTATCGGAACCATTTTCCTGTCCAGTATCTGCGGCTCATTCATCGGTCTGACCGGCTTTCTGCGGTCCTCTACCGCAGATTTAAGCTGTACAATCGTATGGGCGCTGATGGTTACTGCCATTATCTGGTACAACAACATCAAAAATAACGGTTTCCTCGGCTGGCTGAAAGGCTTCACAGAGCCCATCGTTGTGATGACGCCCATGAACATCATCGGCGAAATCGCTCAGCCTGTTTCCATGGCCTTCCGTCACTTCGGCAATGTGGCCGGTGGCGGTGTCATCACCGCGCTGATTTATACTTCCCTGTCCCTGGCCTCAGCCGCTGTTTTGAATCTGATTTCCGCCACCGGCTGGGTCGTTTCGGCGGTGCTGCTGGCCGTCGGTGCCGGCTTGATATATCTGTGGAAAAAGACCGGAAAGAAAAAGTGGTTTGTATTTGGTCTCATCTCTGCGGTGCTTGGTCTGTTTGGATTGCTGCAGGCTATCGGCATCTTGTCCGGTGTGCCTCTGTTGACTTACGGCATTCCCGCAGTACTGAGCTGCTATTTTGATATTTTTTCTGGATTTGTACAGGCCTATGTGTTTACATTGCTGACCATGGTCTACATTTCCAACGCTCTGCCCGTTCCCGAAGAAGCTGCGGCAGAATAACTCTCGTCAACAAATTTATTGATATAACTTTTAGGAGGACATTATTATGGATTTGGCATCTGCAATCGCAATTATGGGTAAAGCAATCGGCGCTGGCCTCTGCATGGGTATTGGCGCTATCGGTCCCGGTGTCGGCGAAGGTAACGCTGTTGCCCACGCACTGGACGGTATGGCTCGTCAGCCCGAAGCTACCGGCACCCTGCGCAGCACCATGATCATGGGCTGTGCCATCGCGGAAACCACCGGTATCTACTCTCTGATCATCGCCTTTTTGATCCTGTTTCTGCTGTAAGTCCTTTCATCTTTCAAAAAGAAAGGAGCAACGCAAGTGTTTGAATCATTTTTGGGCGTAAACCCCTGGACTGCGCTGTTCATTCTGCTCAACACACTGACCATCTTCTTTGTCGCAAAGCATTTTCTGTTTGGCCCCGTCACAAAAATGATCGAAGATCGGCAAAAAGAGATCGACGATATGTATACTGCCGCCGGTCAGGCAAAGGAAAATGCTCAGAAAATCGAAGCTGACTACAAGGATAAGCTCGCAGTAGCTACTGAAACCGGCGAACGCCTCGTCAAGGAGGCTGTGGCCCGTGGACAGGCCCGGGAGGAAGAGATTATCCACCAGGCAAATCTGGACGCTGCCGCCATCATGGACAAGGCTGCCGCTGACATTGCCCAGGAAAAGAAGAAAGCCATCAACGATGCCAAGGACGAGATCTCCGGCATCGCCATCGCCATTGCGGAGAAAGTGGTGGAGCGGGAGATCAACGCTGCCGATCAGCAGCAGCTGGTGGATGCCTTTATCAAAGGTTTGGGTGCTTGAGTATGACGGAAGTAGGAAGTGTTTACGGTGAAGCCCTGTACGGTCTGTGCCTGGAAGACGGCCTGTCCAAAACCGTACTGGAGCAGCTTTCTGCTCTGAATCAAAGCTTTCAGCAGGAACCGGGCTTTATCCGACTGCTGACAACCCCTTCCCTGACCAAGGCTGAACGGTGCAAGGTCATCGACGACAGTTTTCAGGGAAAACTGCAGCCCTATGTGCTGAATTTTCTGAAAATTCTGACAGAAAAGGGCTATATGCGCTATTTTTCCGACTGCTGCAGCGCCTATCGCAACTGTTATAATAAAGACAACAACATTTTGCCCGTAACGGCAACCACTGCCGTTGCGCTGACATCCGATCAGGCACGCCGTTTGACGGAAAAGCTCAGCGCAATCACGGGTAAACAGATCGAGCTTACCAATCGCCTGGAGCCGAAGCTGCTGGGTGGTGTACGGCTCGACTATGACGGCAAGCGGCTGGATGATACCATTGCCAATCGGCTGGACAGCATCCGCAGATTGCTGGAGAATACGGTACTGTGATGTAAGAAAGCAGGTACACCATGGAATTAAGACCCGAAGAGATTACAAAGATCATTCGTGATCAGATCAAACATTATGAAAACAGGATCCAATCTAATGAAACCGGTGTTGTGATCCTGGTCGGTGACGGTATTGCAAGAGTATCCGGTTTGGATCAGTGTATGGCCGGCGAGCTGCTGGAATTCCCCAACGGCTCCTTCGGCCTGGCACAGAATCTTGAAGAAGATACCGTGGCCGTCATCATCCTTGGCACCGATGCCGGTATCAAGGAAGGCGACACCGTCAAACGCACAGGCAAGGTGGTTTCCGTGCCTGTGGGCAACAAGCTTATCGGCCGTGTTGTGGATGCCCTGGGCAATCCCATTGACGGCAAGGGCCCCATCGATGCCGAAGGCTTCCGCCCCATCGAGTCCCCTGCCCCCGGCATCATCGAGCGTCAGCATGTTTCCCGTCCTCTGCAGACCGGTATCAAGGCCATTGACGCCATGATCCCCATCGGCCGCGGTCAGAGAGAGCTGATCATCGGCGACCGTCAGACCGGTAAGACCACCATCGCCACCGACACCATCCTGAACCAGAAAGGCAAGGATGTGATCTGCATTTATGTGGCCATCGGTCAGAAGCGCTCCACCGTTGCCGGCATCGTGGAAAACCTCACCGTCGGCGGTGCAATGGACTACACCATCGTGGTTTCCGCTTCCGCTTCCGAGCTGGCCCCCATGCAGTATATCGCCCCCTACACCGGTTGTGCTATGGGTGAGCATTTTATGCACCAGGGTAAGGATGTGCTGGTCATTTATGATGACCTCAGCAGGCACGCCGTGGCCTACCGTGCCATTTCCCTGCTGATCCGCCGCCCCCCCGGACGTGAGGCTTATCCCGGCGACGTCTTCTACCTCCACTCCCGTCTGCTGGAACGCGCTGCTCAGCTGTCGGATGCAAAGGGTGGCGGCAGCCTGACCGCCCTGCCCATTATCGAGACCCAGGCCGGTGACGTTTCGGCCTACATTCCCACCAACGTCATTTCCATTACCGACGGCCAGATCTTCCTGGAGACCGAGCTGTTCAATGCCGGCGTTATGCCCGCTGTTAACCCCGGTATCTCCGTTTCCCGTGTCGGCGGTGATGCCCAGATCAAAGCCATGAAGAAGGTGGCCGGCTCACTGAAGCTGCTGTACTCCCAGTACCGGGAACTGCAGAGCTTTGCCCAGTTCGGCTCCGACCTGGACGCCGATACCAAGGCCCGTTTGGCCCTGGGTGAACGGATTGTGGCAGTTCTGAAGCAAAAGAACAACGCGCCCAAGGAAGTGGCCCAGCAGGTGTGCATTCTGTACGCCGTTATCCACGGTTATTTGAACAATGTGGCCGTTGACAGGATTCCGGAGTTCGAGCGCCGTCTGCAGGAGCACATGGACACCAGGCACTTTGCGGTGCTGGAGGCCATCCGCTCCACCGGCAAGCTGGAAAAGGATACGGAAGAGGCTCTGAAGTCCGCCCTGGACTCCCTGCTGGCCGAGTTCAATCCCACCGCATAAAGGAGGTTTGACACATGGCAGGTGTTTCCTCCAAAGAGATCAAAAACCGCATCCGCAGCATGCAGTCCACCCGCCAGATCACCAAGGCCATGGAAATGGTGGCTGCCTCCAAGCTGCGCCGGGCGCAGGCTCAGGTCCTGAATGCCCGTCCCTACTTTGAAACCCTTTACGACACCATTGATCAGATCGCACAGACCAACCAGGAGTTTTCCTCTGCATATCTGACTCCCCGTCCCGTGAAAAAAGTGGCGTGGATCGTCTTTGCCGGCGACAGAGGTCTTGCCGGTGGCTATAACAGCAATGTGCTGAAACTGGCCTACAGCCAGATGGAAGGCAAGGATGTGACTGTCCTGCCCGTGGGCAAGAAGGCGGCGGATTTCTTCCGCAGCCGTGGCTGCGAAATTCTGACGGACAGCTATGTTGAGGCCGAAGATGTTTCTGTGGGCGACTGTTTCTCCATGTCGAAGCTGCTGTGCAAGCAGTATTTGGCCGGCGAAGTAGACGAGGTGTATGTGGCTTACACCAACTTTATCTCCGTGCTGAGCCAGGTGCCCAAAACGCTGCAGATCCTTCCCCTGTTGCGGCAGGAAGCAGCGGAAAAAGCGACCACAGGCGATATCCTGTATGAGCCTGACAGCAGCACCGTGTTTGATGCCATTATCCCCGAGTATGTGGGCGGAATGCTCTACGGCACCCTGTGCGAGAGCCGTGCCGCTGAACAGGCAGCCCGGCGTACCGCCATGGACTCCGCTACGAAAAATGCCGACGAGATGATCGAGGATCTGTCGCTGAAGTACAACCGGGCCCGTCAGGCCGCTATTACCCAGGAGATCACCGAAATCGTGGCCGGCTCCTAAGTATGCAAACTTTTTCGTAATTGCTCATTCCTAATTGAAAGGAAGTAGAAAATTATGTCCAAAAATATCGGAACTGTGATCCAGATCATGGGTCCTGTTCTTGACATTCGTTTTGCGGACGGGCAGCTGCCTCAGCTGCTTTCCGCCATCGAGATCCCTCACGGCGAAAATACCATCGTGGCCGAGGTTGCCCAGCACATTGGTGACAATGTGGTGCGTTGCATCGCCATGAGCTCCACCGACGGTCTGCAGCGCGGTATCGAAGCTGTGGATACTGGCGCTGCCATCAGCGTACCTGTGGGCGAAAACTGCCTGGGTCGTGTGTTCAATCTGCTGGGTCAGCCCATTGACGAGGCCGGTCCTGTGGAATGCTCCGAGCGCTGGCCCATCCATCGCAGTGCGCCTGCTTACGAGGATCAGCAGCCCGCCACGGAGATTCTGGAAACCGGCATCAAGGTCATCGACCTGATCTGCCCCTACGCCAAGGGTGGTAAGATCGGCCTGTTCGGCGGCGCCGGTGTCGGCAAGACCGTTCTGATCCAGGAGCTGATCTACAACATCGCCACGGCCCACAACGGCTACTCCGTGTTCACCGGTGTCGGTGAGCGTACCCGTGAAGGCAACGACCTGTACAACGAAATGACCGAGTCTGGTGTTATCAATAAGACCGCCATGGTCTTTGGTCAGATGAACGAGCCCCCCGGAGCCCGTATGCGCGTTGGTCTTTCCGGCCTTACCATGGCGGAGTACTTCCGTGATGTGAAGCACCAGGATGTGCTGCTGTTCATCGACAACATTTTCCGTTTCACCCAGGCCGGTTCCGAGGTTTCCGCTCTGCTGGGCCGTATGCCTTCTGCCGTCGGTTACCAGCCCACCCTGGCAACGGAAATGGGTGCTCTGCAGGAGCGAATCACCTCCACCAAGGACGGCTCCATCACCTCCGTCCAGGCGGTTTATGTGCCGGCTGACGACCTGACGGACCCGGCACCTGCCACCACCTTTGCCCACCTGGATGCCACTACGGTTCTTGACCGTGGCATCGCATCCCTGGGCATCTACCCTGCCGTGGATCCCCTGGGCTCCACCTCCCGAATCCTCTCCCCCGAAATCGTCGGCCGTGAGCATTATGAAACCGCCCGCAGCGTGCAGAACATTCTGCAGCGTTACAAGGAGCTGCAGGACATCATCGCCATCATGGGTATGGACGAACTGAGCGAAGAGGATAAGGTCACTGTTAACCGTGCCCGTAAGGTGCAGCGTTTCCTGAGCCAGCCCTTCTCCGTTGCCGAGCAGTTCACCGGCTTTGACGGCAAGTATGTGCCCCTGAAGGAGACCATCCGTGCCTTCAAGGAGATCATCGAGGGCAAGCACGACCACATTCCCGAATCCTGCTTCCTGTTCGCCGGCTCCATCGACGATGTTGTGGCCAAGTACAAGGGCGGTGAGGGCAAATGACCCCCTTCCAGCTGAAGATCGTCACCCCTGACGGCATCGCATTTGACGGCATGGCGGAATCCCTGTCCGTCCGCAGCACCACCGGTGATTTGGGCATTCTGGCCGGTCACACCAATCTGGTGGTACCGCTGGGCATGGGCCGGGCCACCATCGTGATGGACGGAAAGCGTCGGTATGCTGCCTGTATCGGCGGCATGGTCTCCGTCATCGGCGGCAAGGTGACTTTGGTTCCCACCACCTTTGAGTGGGCAGAGGACATCGACGCTGCCCGTGCGGAAAAGTCTTATCAGCGGGCCCAGGCCACCCTGGGCAGCAAGGACTCCACCCGGACGGATCTTGCCCTGGCTGAAGCCCGTCTGAAACGTGCTCTTGTCCGCAAGAGTGTGGCTGCAATCAAGTAAAAATATCCCCTCCGGACAATCCGGAGGGGATCCTTTTTTCATTGTTTACTTTTTGCGGCTTTCCAGCAGCTGGTGCAGCTGGCGGTAGAACTCTTCGTCGAAAGGCGTGGGCAGGCCGGCAGAAACCAGGTTGGCCAGGAAGCCTTCCTCCAGTACAGGCTCTTCGCAGAGCTTCTGGTAGATGGCCATTGCATGCTCAAAATCCTTCTCTGCCTCGGTAAACACGCCGACGGCGCCAATACCAGACACGGCGTAGCTGATGTAGTAGACCGGCTGGTCCACCACCACCTGACGCCAATAGTAGTTCATATCGGCCAGGTACTCACCCACATCACCGTTGGGGAAATAGTTCTCGGCGATCCGGTCCATAATGGCATCGAAATCCTTGGCGGTAAAGCCGGACAGATCGGTGCTGTAGACCTCCTGCTCGAACTCATCCACCATCAGGCAGATCAGTGTCATGGCGATGTTCTCATACAGGCGATAGTTGACAGAAGCCTTATGTACATGGCCAGCCAGCTTCTCACCAAGATAGCTGACAAAGAGCCACTCGTTGGCCTGGGAATGGACTTCGGCCAGGTCCAGGGGGATGTTATTGAGGTCGGAGTACAGGCTGGCATAGTAGTGGCCACCCTCGTGCATGACGGTAGTGCTGCTCCAGTAGCCGGGTCCAAAGTAGCAGTAGGAGCGCTCGCCGATCATGGTGGTAAAGGCACCCTGTCTTGCATCGGAAGCCTCGGTAAAGAGGCTATCATGTTTCAGCATTTCCTCCAGTGCCTCCCGCAGGCTATCGGGGGCAGCCTGGACATACATGCTGACATAGTCGGCCTTCAGATCGTCGTAGTTATTGAAGAGGAACTTCTGCACCTCAACCTGGGCAGACTGGTCCAGGTTATCGTAGGAGTTAAAGAAATTATTCAGGGACGTGTAAAAATCGACCACCAAATAGGATTTGGCAAACCGGCGCATCTCAGCCAGTTCCTCCATGCCATAGTCACGGTTGTAGACCTTCTCGTACGCGTAGGTATAATAGTTGTCGTAATCGTAGTACTGGGCGATTCGGTTATTGTTCTGAACAAACTCGATGTACAGCTTTATTTTCTGTGCATCATCATTGGAAGCACGGTATTGCACACCGATTTCGGCATTACGTTGCTGAATGACAGCAATTTGCTCGTCATAGGCCAGCAGGCTCTCAAAATCTTCCTCGGTCCAGCCTTCAAACAGCACATCCTTGGCAGGAGTATCGGACAGATACACCCGACGGGCCATCTGCAGATAGGCATCGTTGGCATTGGTGGCGATCTCCACAGTATCCAGGTACTGCTTCTCCAGGGCCTCATCGGACATATGGCTGTAATGGAAGATCATGGCAATGCTGCTCTGTTCTTCAATGAACAGGTAAGCCTCATCCAGGGCTTCCATGGAAGCCTCGATAGCATCCAGGTCCTCGCCGACAATGGACAGCTGCTCGCATTCGTCCAGCAGGCGGTAGAACTCGTCCACATCTTCCTGGGTCAGGGTGTAGACCAGTTCATACTTGGCAGGATCCTCGGGCTCCGTGGTGGGAGGTACCGAAGGCTCTGTGGGCTGGGTGGGCAGTGTGGTCGGCTGGGTCTGCAGACTGGTGGTGGGCTGGGTGGTTGTGCCCTGGGTGGAAGGTGCGGTGGACGGGACAGTTGCAGGTTGCTGGACACAGGCCACCAGGCCCACCAGCAGGACCATCGCTATCAACACACTCAAAAGCCGAAGGCACAAACACTTAGAAACATACTTTTTGTTGTTCACAAAATCTCTCCTCTCCGTTTCTGTGTATCGAGAATTGCTTTATAAACATCATACCACAGCTTCCCACAAAAAGCAAGGTCTGTCGTTTTTATGAATGAGGGGTCCTGCAATGACAAACTTTCTGCTGGATTTTCTTTTTTCTCTTGACCGGACGGCATTTTTTCCAATAAATTTGAAATTTCTTTGTAAATCCTCTTGTAAAATCTGTCATTTTGGCGTATACTAATCTATCATGTCATAATGAAAATGAGAGGTATTCCCCATGGAACTGATTTCTGTAAGAGAACTTTTTAAGAACACCGATAAGTACGCCGGCAAGCAGGTTGAAGTAGGCGGCTGGGTCCGCAACCGCCGCGGCAGCAAGCAGTTTGGCTTCATTTCCCTCAGCGACGGTACTTATTTTACTCCCGTCCAGGTTGTGTACAATGACACCATGGCCAATTTCCAAGAGATCGCCAAGATCAACATCGGTGCCGCACTGATCGTCAAGGGCCAGCTGGTCCTGACCCCCGACAGCAAGCAGCCCTTCGAGATCCAGGCTACTACCATCGATGTGGAAGGCCCCTCCACCGGCGACTATCCCCTGCAGCCCAAGCGGCACACCATGGAATTCCTGCGGACCATCACCCATCTGCGTCCCAGAACCAACACCTTCCAGGCTGTGTTCCGTGTTCGCTCCCTGGCTGCCATGGCCATCCACCAGTTCTTCCAGGACCGTGATTTCGTCTATGTCCACACTCCCCTGATCACCGGCTCCGACTGCGAGGGTGCAGGCGAAATGTTCCAGGTCACCACCCTGGACCTGAACAACATCCCCAAGACCGAAGATGGCAAGGTAGATTTCTCCCAGGACTTCTACGGCAAGCCCACCAACCTGACCGTTTCCGGCCAGCTCAACGGTGAGACCTTCGCCATGGCATTCCGCAACATCTACACCTTCGGCCCCACCTTCCGTGCCGAGAACTCCAACACCACCCGCCACGCTTCCGAGTTCTGGATGATCGAGCCCGAGATCGCTTTCGCCGATCTGTCCGACGATATGCGCCTGGCTGAGGATATGATCAAGTATATCATCTCCTATGTGCTGGAGCATGCACCCGAGGAAATGGCTTTCTTCAACCAATTCATGGACAACGGCCTGCTGGAGCGTCTGAACAACGTGCTGAACAACGACTTCGGCCA
>JAZUBW010000011.1:0-5509 GCA_045638785.1 Faecousia sp. | reverse complement strand
CGTTCCGACCGCGAAGCGGCACAATTTTGCACCGCAGCATCGCAGAAAGATGCAGAAAATTCGCCCATCGAGGTCGAATTTTCTGGCGGAACGCTGAGGACAGCGTTCCCTACAGAGCTTTGCTAAACAACAATTTATCTTAACAAGGAGGCCATTATGGCATTTGACGCCACATATTTATCGGCGGTATTATCTGAGATCCGGGCATTGGGTGAGTGCCGGGTGGAGAAGATCCACCAGCCCAGCCGGGACACCGTCATTTTCCTGTTAAAACACAAAGAAGGCCGGGCAAAGCTTTTGATCGCCGCCAACCCGGCAGCGCCTCGGCTTCATCTGACGGCCGCCAGCCCGGAAAATCCGGCCGAGCCGCCCATGTTCTGCATGCTGCTGCGCAAGCACATCGGCAGCGCCCGATTGGTGTCGGTTTCCCAGCTGCCCATGGAGCGCTGCGCTGTCTTTACCTTCGACACCATTGACGAAATGGGCGACGCCGTGCAGAAGAAGTTGGTAGCGGAGCTGATGGGCAAGACCTGCAACCTGTACCTGTTGGGCCCCGACGGTCGAATCATCGACTGCCTCCGTCGCATCGGACTGGATGCCGGCGCCAAGCGCACAGCCCTGCCGGGCATGTACTACCAGGATCCGGAGCCGGTGGAAAAAGCCGAGCCGGCCGCTGCCGATTTTTCTGCTATTCTGGCTTCTTCCGGTGCGGATGTGCTGGCAGACCGGCTGATGGATAACCTGGGCGGCCTGTCGCCCCTGGTCTGCCGGGAGGCAGCGCTGTTTGCCGCAGGCGATGTGGATGCCCGGGTGGATGGCCTGGATGTGACGGCTGCAGCCGACAAATTGTCGATTTTCTTTGCTGAGCATTTGCAGCACCCCACCCCCTGCTACTATGCCCAGGCTGACGGTACCCCTAAGCAGTTTGCCTTCTGCCCCATCCGCCAGTACGGCAATTACAAAACTGCCGACAGCTTCTCCGGGCTGCTGGATATGTACTACACCGTCCGGGATCAGAAGGACGCCATGCGGCAGAAGAGCCAGGCGGTGCGAAAAACCGTCACCAATCTCTGCCAGCGCCTGACCCGCAAGATCGCCATCCAGGAAAAAGAGCTGGTGGCCACCTATGACCGGGAGCGGCTGCGCCAGCTGGGCGACATTCTGACCGCCAACATCCATCGCATTCAGAAAGGTCAGACAAAAATCGCCTGTGAAGATTTTTATGACGAAAATATGGCCCTCATCGACATTCCCCTGTCCCCCATCCTGTCGCCCCAGCAGAACGCCGCCAAGTTCTACAAGGACTATACCCGCATGAAGAATGCGGAAAAGGAACTGACGAAGCAGCTGAGCCTGGCAAAAGAGGAGCTGGACTATTTACAAAGTGTGCTGGACGAATTGAACCGGGCAGGCTCTGAGCGGGAACTGGAGGAAATTCGCCGGGAGCTGCAGGATGGCGGCTATGTCAAAGCCGACAGCGCCAAAAAACGGGCCAAGCAGGGGAAGCTCCCGCCCATGCGGTTTGAATCCACCGACGGCTACCCCATCTATGTAGGCCGCAACAACCAGCAAAATGACGAGCTGACTTTCAAGATGGCCCGGAAAGACGACCTGTGGCTTCACGCCAGCAAGGTCCACGGCAGCCATGTGATCATCGCCTGCGCCGGCACAACACCCCCGGACAACACCATCACCCAGGCGGCCCAGCTGGCGGCCTACTACGCCGAAACCGGCACGGGCCAAAACATCGCCGTGGACATGACCCCCGTCAAGCAGGTGAAGAAGATCCCCAACGGCAAGCCCGGCATGGTGATCTACCACAGCTACAAAACTGTCATCGCCAATCCCTACCCGGATATTGTGATGGACGAACTGAATGTGGAACGAACCGAAGAATGACTAAAGCGCCCCATAAGGGGCGCTTTCCTTTTTGGTGCTAAATTGTTGTTTACACTACGATACGCTGTCATTGCGAGGAGGCGAAGCCGACGTGGCAATCCCCCGGATAGAATAGAAAACCATCGAAAAGAACCCGAAAACTTAGGGGATTCCCACGCCAGTGTGCCCACTGGCTCGGAATGACACTTCTTTTTAGGTGTGCGAAACAACAATTTATCTCACAAAAATTGACAAATGCGCATTTTTCCTATTTACTTTTGGGGAAAAATAGTGTATGATGTGCGCGAACAGAGTAGGAGACCTCGCGTTAAGTGCCACTGGGACGGGGAGTTGCCCGGAGGACGAAGGAATGTTCTGCGATGGGGTCACCGCACCCGCTGCGTCATATAGGACTTACCTCCTTTATGTAGCAACGATACTCGGTTAGGCAAATGGTTTGCGTCGCATCTTTGTCTGCCGGAAATCCGTATCTGTAAAACCTCCCCGACCGTTTGTGTCGGGATTTTTTATTGGATCGGAGCCGCTGCGGATCGTTTGCCTCATCAAAAGGAGGATTTTTTATGCAAACCAACAAGAAAAGAACCATGACCACCAAAACCATGGCCTACTGCGCCCTGTTGGCAGCCCTCAGCGTGGTACTTGCCCGGCTGGTGATCCCCATGCCGGCAGCCGATACCCGTTTTTCCATTGAAGCGGTGCCGATTTTCCTGGCCGGTATGCTGTTTGGGCCTCTGCCCGGTGCGCTGGTGGGCTTTACGGCAGACTTTGTGGGCTGCCTGTTTTCTCCCTACGGCTATAACCCCCTGTTCTGCGTGCCCCCTATTCTCTATGGCCTGGTCCCCGGTCTGCTGCGCAGATTTTTGTGTGAGAAGGTATCCCCTGTCCGCATTGCGTTGGGCTTTCTGCCTCCCGTGGTGCTGGGCTCCGTCCTGTACCAGAGTCTGACCCTGTCTTATATGTATTTTGACGGCGGTCTGATGGCAGGTTTTGTGTATTACCTGACCACAAGATCCATCCAGTTTGCCATCACCCTGGTGCTGGATGTGGTGGTGGTCTATTTGCTGTGCAAGGCAAATATTTTCCAGCGTGCCGGTGTTTGGCCCGCAAAAAAAGAAAGGAAGTCTTCTTAAATGAACGTCAACGAAGCCATTGAATATATCCATTCCAATTTCTGGAAGGGCAGCATCCCCGGCCTGGAGCGTACCCAGGAACTGCTGGCCAAGATGGGCAACCCCGAAAAGAAACTGAAGTATGTCCACATTGCCGGCACCAATGGCAAGGGTTCCACCGCCGCCATGACTGCCTCCATTCTGCAGCAGGCCGGCTACCGGGTGGGCCTGTACACCTCCCCCTATATTTACCGCTTCCATGAGCGGATGCAGGTAAACGGCGTGGAAATTTCCGACGAGGATCTGATCGCCGTCACCGAATATGTCAAGCCCCTGGCCCAGTCCATGGAGCAGTCCCCCACGGAATTCGAGCTGGTGTGCGCCATCGCTTTTGAATATTTCCTGCGGCAGAACTGCGACATCGTGGTTCTTGAGGTGGGCATGGGCGGCGCCTGGGATGCCACCAATGTCATCGAGTGCCCCGAAGTGGCCGTCATCACCAACATCGGCCTGGACCACACCGATGTGCTGGGCAGCACCGTGGAAGAAATCGCCGCCACCAAGGCCGGCATCTTCAAGGAAGGCGGCAACGCCGTTATCTACCGCGGCCTTGACGGCGTGGAAAAGGTCTTCGAGGACATCTGCGCTGAGCGCAATATCAAGCTGAAGAAGGCCGATTTCGACAGTCTGAAGCTGCACAGCCACGGCCTGGAGGGCCAGGTTTTTGACTGCGGCAACAGAAAGAACCTGGAGCTGCCGTTGCTTGGCATCCATCAGCTGAAGAACGCCTCCGTGGTGCTGGGCATCATCGACACCCTCATCGAAAAGGGCTGGAACATTTCCGAGGAGAATATCCGCAACGGTCTGAAATTCGCCCGTTGGCCCGGTCGTTTCGACATTGTGGGCCGTGACCCCCTGTTCATCATCGACGGCGGCCACAATCCCCAGTGCATCGAAGCCCTGGTGGTGAACATCCAGGACTACCTGACCGATCGCAAGGTCATTGCCCTCACCGGTGTGCTGGCCGACAAGGACTACGGCGATATGTACAAGCCTGTCAGCCAGCTGGTGCAGGAGTTTGTGTGCATCACCCCCGACAATCCCCGTCGTCTGATGGCCGAAGAGCTGGCCGCTCACCTGCAGAGCGTGGGTGCCAAGGCTACCGCCTGCGAAACTGTGGAGGACGGTGTCCGGATGGCCCGTCAGCTGGCCGGTACCGACGGCGTGGTGCTGTGCTTCGGCTCCCTGTACTCCATCGGCTCCATCAAGGAAGCGCTGGACCGGCTGTAAGGAGGAAAGGCCATGAAGAAACCTGCAAAACAGCAAGAGAAGAAGGCTGTCCGTGAATATCGGAAGAGAATGATCATCCTCACCGTGCTGGTGCTGGTGGTCACTGCCATCATCATGGGCATTTGGCTGTACCGCCGCAGCAATCCCGGTGCCGAGGTCAGCGAGTACAACACCTACGCCACCGTCCAGGCCTATAGCCGCGCCCAGATCGGTGCCCAGGATATTTTGATTCTGCACACCATCAAACGCAACCCCGGCGGTGACTCCGTGGCAGAGTTCTACATCTACCGGCTGCCGGAAGGTGCCAACGGCCTGTCCTATATGGACAATACCACCGCCGACATCGGCAAAAAGCTGGAACAGATCGGCACCGCCACCTGCACCTTCATCAGCGACAATCCCGCCGCTGTCCACGATTTGAAAACCATCTTTACCCGATAACGAAAATCGGCCTGCTGCAAGTTGCAGCAGGCCGATTATTTGTTTTTAGCCAAGACCCAACTGGTCCAGGTTTTGGGCAAAGGCAGGCAGGCACTGGACAATGAACCAGTCCAGCTCCGGCCGTTCCATGGCCTTCATGGCCTGCAGAATCTGCACGGCAGCAGACTCAAACTCGGTGTTGCCGGCCTTCTGCTCCTCAACACACTTGATGTAGGCAGACAGCTTGTCGGCGCATTTGACCACGATGCCAATCTGCGGATCTTCCTCCAGCACCAGAGGGGCATAGTGACCCCGCAGCTGCTGCGGCAGCAGCTCCAGCAGCCGGTTTGCCGCAATATGCTCCACATGCTTGTAGGCATTTTTCATGGTGGAATTGTAGTATTTGATGGGGGTGGGCATATCGCCGGTGAGGATTTCGGAAGCATCGTGGTACAGCGCTGCCACAGCACATTTGTCCGGATCCGGGCCCTCCAGGCCCAAAATTTCCCGACGGATCAGCGCCAGGGCATGGGCCAGCACCGCCACCTGATGGGAATGCTCCTGAATATTCTCGGAAAAACTGTTGCGCATCAAACCCCAGCGGGTGATGTATCGCATACGCCCCATAAGGGCGTAAAACTCATTTGCCATCGGTTGTTACCTCGTATGTTGTGGTTCGGTAAATTGTTGTTTATGTTTGCACCTGTAGGGAACGCTGTCCTCAGCGGTCCGTCCGCAAATTCCCCCTCGGTGGGCGCATTTTCTGGATCTTTCTGCGTTGCTGCGGGGCA
>JAZUBW010000010.1:0-6622 GCA_045638785.1 Faecousia sp. | reverse complement strand
TCCATCCAGTTCATATAGGTCTTGGAGAAGCGGTCGGGAACAAACTTGGTTTCACCCTCACGAACCACACGGATGGCTTCCTCAGCCAGGGGCTTCATCTTGACGAACCACTGAGCAGAGATGATGGGCTCCACGTCCTTGTGGCAGCGGTAGCAGGTACCGACATTGTGGGCATGATCGTCGATCTTGACGAGATAGCCGCCCTCTTCCAGGTCGGCAACGATCTGCTTACGGGCGTCATACCGGTCCAGGCCTTCGTACTTGCCGCCCAGGTTGTTGACCTTGCCGTTGTCATCCAAAACGCGGATGACCTCCAGGTTGTGGCGCAGACCCACTTCAAAGTCATTAGGGTCATGGGCAGGGGTCATCTTGACACAGCCGGTGCCGAATTCCATTTCGGCATAGTCATCGGCAACCACGGGAATCTCACGATTCACCAGGGGCAGAATGACCTTCTTGCCAACGATGTGGGTATAGCGCTCGTCATTGGGGTTGACACAGACACCGGAGTCGCCCAGCATGGTCTCAGGACGGGTAGTGGCAACCACCACTTCACCGGTGCCGTCAGCCAGGGGGTAACGGATATGCCACAACTTACCAGGCTTATCCACATATTCAACTTCTGCGTCGGACAGAGCAGTCACACAGTTGGGGCACCAGTTGATGATACGGCTGCCCTTATAAATCAGGCCCTTTTCGTAGAGGGAAACAAACACTTCACGGACAGCCTTGGAGCAGCCTTCGTCCATGGTAAAGCGGGCACGATCCCAATCGCAGGAGGAACCCAGCTTCTTCTGCTGCTCAACGATGCGGTTGCCGTACTTGTGCTTCCAGTCCCAAACACGCTCCAGGAACTTTTCACGGCCCAGGTCATAGCGGGACAAACCTTCCTTGGTGCGCAGTTCCTCTTCCACCTTGATCTGGGTGGCGATGCCTGCATGGTCCACACCGGGGACCCACAGGGCATCATAGCCCTGCATGCGCTTGAAACGGATCAGGGTGTCCTGCAGGGTAGCGTCCATAGCATGACCCATGTGCAGCTGGCCGGTAACATTGGGAGGGGGCATCACAATGGTGAAGGGCTTGGCGTCAACCTTACCCTGGGGCTTGAAGTAGCCGTTTTCTTCCCACATGCGATAGATGCGATCTTCGACCTGTTGCGGTTCATAGATCTTGGGCAATTCTCTGGTCATTTTGATTTTCTCCTTTTTGTTTGAGTTTGACTTTCAGGACGAATCAAAATAAAAACGCCCCGAAGTCGTAAGACTTCAGGGCGAACAAAATCCGCGGTACCACCTGAATTCCCGAACAGTCGGGCACTCAAACGCTGTAACGGGCTTACCCGGACTTCCCTACTGATTTTCAGGAAATCTGCTCCGGGGCGACAGACCGACCCAACCACAACTGCCTTGCACCCACCGGCAGCTCTCTGATGTGATTTCCGGGCGGAAACTCCCCTTCTTCGCATTTCACGTATTAAAATACCACAAAACCGGGAAACTGTCAATATAAAAGTATCCCTTGACGATGTATGGAAAATGCAATATAATCAAGTACAACAGACAAATGGAATGTGAGATGATACCTATGAAACTTTCCCTGATCGTACCGTGCTATAACGAGGCGGAGAATGTAGCCGATTTTCAAGATGCTGTCGTCGGTGCGTTTGACGGCTGTGGATATGATTACGAGATCATTTTCGTCAATGATGGCAGCCGGGATGCTACCCTGCACAACTTAAAAAAGCTCCACGCCGCCCAGAAATGCCCCATCCGGGTCATTTCCTTCTCCCGCAATTTCGGCAAGGAGGCGGGCCTGTACGCCGGATTGGAACACGCACGGGGTGAATATATCTGTCTGATCGATGCAGATCTGCAGCAGCGGCCCGAGATTGCCCGGGAGATGGTGCAAATTCTGGAAGAAGATGCGGATTTGGATGTGGTGGCCGCCTACCAGGACCGCCGTGGCGAGGGCAAGGTGCTTTCCTTCTTCAAAAAAAGCTTCTATGCCGTCATCAACAAGCTGTCGAAGGTGCAGCTACAGAGTGATGCCAGCGATTTCCGCACCTTCCGCCGGTCTGTGCGGGACAGCATTCTGGAAATGCAGGAGTATCACCGCTTCTCTAAAGGCATTTTCGCCTGGGTGGGTTACAACACCAAGTTTATCCCCTACACCGCCTGTGAGCGCCTGCATGGCACCACAAAGTGGAGTTTCTGGAAACTGTTCAATTACGCTGTCGAGGGCATTATTGGCTACTCCACAGCCCCTCTGCGCCTGGCAACCTGTCTTGGCGGCTTCACGGCCTTTGCTGCCATGCTGTATTTGATCGTAGTGGTACTGCAGAAGTTGATCTGGGGCATTGCTGTTCCCGGTTATGCCACCATCATCGTACTGATTTTGCTTCTGGGCGGCATTCAGCTGGTTTGTATCGGCATTATCGGCGAGTATGTGGGCCGCACCTTCGAACAAAGCAAAGATCGGCCGGTGTATATTGCCAAGGAAATTCTCGACTATGAATAAAGAAAACTCCCCTGGGAAACCAGGGGAGTTTTTCATACAGTTATTAGCGGCCGGCCTTCTTTTCAGCCTTGGCCTTGGCACGAGCCTCAGCAGCCTTGCGGGCTTCCTCCTTGGCACGCTCAGCGCCGGTCTCATTGGTGGACAGAGCCCACTTCTGGAACTCGACACGAACGCGGTCAGCGCTGGTCTCGATGACGAACTTATCTTCCTTGATGTCCACAACAGTGCCGCAGATGCCGCCGATGGTAACGATCTTATCGCCAACCTTCACAGCATTGCGCATGGCTTCGGCTTCCTTCTTGCGCTTGTTCTCGGGACGGATCATCATGAAGTAGAAAACGGCAACCATGACCACCAGCATCAGAATGGTGGCGAAACCGCCGCCGGCAGGATTGGTGGGGGTGGTGCCTTCCAGGAAATACAACATTGGTAATAGTCTCCTTTTTTGAAATATACTTGGTTATTATACCATTGTTCCCACAAAAAGCAAGGGTAAAATCAGATTCTGCGGGCCAATTTTTCAGAATATTCATTTCTAAACTGCTGGAAAGTACCCTCGTCCAAAGCGTTACGGATCTTTTCCATCAGCTTATTGTAGAAATACAGATTGTGCATGACCGCCAGGCGCATAGCCAGCATCTCTTCAGCTACGAACAGATGGCGGATATAGGCTCTGGAGTAGCGGCGGCACACGGGGCAATCACACTGAGGATCGATGGGATTTTCATCCAGCATATACTTGGCGTTTTTCAGATTGATGGCACCTTCCCAGGTGAAGAGCCGGGCATGGCGGGCATTTCGGGCAGGCATGACGCAGTCGAAAAAGTCCACGCCTCGTGCAACAGCCTCGATGATATTGGTGGGAGTACCAACGCCCATCAAATAACGGGTCTTCTCCACGGGCATATGGGGTTCCACAGCCTCGATGATGTCGTACATCTCCTCTGCAGTTTCGCCAACAGCCAGGCCGCCAATGGCGTAGCCGGGCAGGTCCAGGTCACGGATCCGCTTCATGTGATCCACACGGATATCGGCATAGGTACCGCCCTGGTTGATGCCCCACAGCTGCTGGGTAGGCGTGACGGTTTCGGGCAGAGCGTTCAGCCGGGCATTTTCTGCCTTGCAGCGCTCCAGCCAGCGGGTGGTACGGGCAACAGAGTCCAGCACATACTTGCGGGGTGCGGGATTCTCGATGCACTCGTCAAAGGCCATGCAGATGTCGGAGCCCAGATTCGACTGGATCTGCATGCTCTCCTCGGGGCCCATGAAGATCTTGCGGCCGTCAATATGAGAGGAGAAATACACACCCTCTTCTTTGATCTTGCGAAGGCCGGACAGGGAGAACACCTGGAATCCGCCGGAGTCGGTAAGGATCGGGCCGTCCCAGGTCATAAACTTGTGCAGACCGCCCATCTCACGGACCACCTTATCGGTGGGACGCAGGTGCAGATGATAGGTATTGGACAGTTCCACCTGGCAGCCAATGTTCTTCAGGTCTTCGGCGCTTAAGGCACCCTTGATGGCACCCTGGGTGCCAACATTCATAAATACAGGGGTCTGGACCGTGCCATGGGCGCAGGTAAATTCGCCACGACGGGCCTTGCCCTCGGTTTTCTTCAGTTCAAACATACGTTACCTCACATTGTACCGTCAATAAATTCCTTAATGGCGGCTTGATACATTTCGGTCTGTTTATACATACCGTTTCCGTGGTTACAACCGGGAAGAATGATCATATCTGTTTGAGCAGGGTTGTTTTGTTTTATAGCAGACAGAACGTCATCCATATGTTCCTCACTGCCAGCGGAAAGCAACAGCGGATAACGCCCTCTTTTGATATTTTCCACCCGATCAAATGCCAACGGATCGGCAGAGAATTTCTTTTGGAAGCGGCGGTGCACATGGACCAGGACTTTTTCATAGTCCTTTTTGAACCTATGCCGGGTCACACCGGACCAAAATTCTCCGATGCTGTAGCTGGGGGCATCGACGATCATACATTTGACATTTTTCATTTCCTGGCAGGCAAGATCCAGCACGATGCCGCCGCCCATGGAAAGGCCATGCAGCAGGATCTTTCCATCAGGATTTCTTTCGTTGACCTTCTCCACCCAACGCTGCAGATCCATGGCTTCCATAGGGCCGAAAGAAATGTACTTGCCCTCGCTGGGGCCGTGAGCCCGCAGGTACGGGATCAGCACATTGAAGCCCAGGCTGTGATAGAACAGACCGGGAAAGGCAGATTCCCGTTCGGCGTGGCTGGTATAGCCATGGACCCAGATCATGGTCTTGTCGCTGCTGCCGGGATAGAAGATGCCTTTCATTTCCAAGCCGTCATGACTGGTGATCTGCCAGTCCTCATGGGGAAGTTTCCGGATCTCAGCCAGGGAATTATGCACTTTCGTAATGGTGTCGTACCAACTGTCCTCCGGACCCACCATCTTGTAGGCTTTCATAATATCGGGCCGTTTCAAAATCTGGTGAAAGACAATTTTAGCTTTTAGTTTTTCAAACATTGTACCCTCACAACAGAAAGAGTATTTTAAGTGTGCTCATCGCAGAAAAGCCAAGGATAAATATCTGCCTTCGTCAGAAAGCTTACGCCAAAGAAGAACAGTGCAATGGTTTCCATCAGCCACACCTTGATAGGGAAAGCAGGCAGTAGAAGAATGAGGAAAGAAGCGATCATTCCAATGCCGCAAACCTTATAGATGACGTTACGGATCTTCTTATTCTTGGTCATTTCTCCCCCGCTTTTGGTAAACAGGAAAAAGGAATTATAGGACAGCAGTCCAAAGAAAATGACCGCGGATACACCGTGAATGATGTTGCTGACATCCTGATTGATCAGAAAGGTACCCACCTTGATCGCATCATCCGAAACAGCGCAAGGGAAAAGACAGATCATGAGACCCGAGATGCCAGAACAGGTTAGGATAACATCATCGATTTTTTCATAACCCTTATAAGAAATCAGCAGGAACGCAGCCGATCCAAGAATGATCATAAAGGGCGTACAAGCGTTGGTATACCAGGTTGCCGAAATGGACTTGGGAAAGTACCCGATCAGGAGGACGACAATCCAGGGCAGCAGCATTCCCAGCCATCCGATCATCGCTCTTAAACGAAAGGTATTTATTTGCATTCTATCTTCCCTTCTATTGTTCTATCTTTATACAATCAGCATGGCATCGCCGAAGGAGAAGAAGCGGTAACGCTCCTTCACGGCCTCCTCATAGGCAGCCATAATATGCGCTTTACTTGCAAAGGCAGACACCAACATCACCAGCGTAGATTCCGGCAGGTGGAAATTGGTAATGAGGCCATTCATAGCCTTGAAGGCATAGCCGGGATAGATGAAGATCTCAGTCCATTTGGAAGCAGCTTCAAAGCTACCGTCCTCCTTCACAAGGCTCTCCAAAGTACGACAGGAGGTGGTACCGACGCAGATGATTCGGCCGCCTTCTGCCTTGGTTTCATTCAGAATACGAGCGGTTTCGTCGCTGATCATGCAAAGCTCAGCATGCATATGGTGATTCAGCACATCCTCCACCTGGACAGGACGGAAGGTTCCCAGGCCCACATGGAGGGTGACGAAAGCGGTCTTAACACCCTTCTCTCTGGCCTTTTCCAGCAGTTCGGGCGTCCAGTGCAGACCGGCGGTGGGAGCAGCGGCAGAACCCACTTCCCTGCTATAGACGGTCTGATAGCGTTCCTGGTCAGCCAGTTCCGCCTTGATGTAAGGCGGCAGGGGCATTTTGCCCAGGCGCTCCAGCACCTCCAGGAAGATACCTTCATAATGGAATTCGATCACACGGTTGCCGGTTTCCTGGACTTCCACCACGGTAGCGGTCAGTTCGCCGTCACCGAAGATAACCTCATTGCCCACCTGCATCTTGCGGCCGGGTTTGCACAGACATTCCCAGCGCTTGTTGCCCAGATCCCGCAGAAGCAGCACTTCTACGGCACCGCCGGTGGGCCGATGACCCAGAAGACGGGCAGGCAGCACCCGGGAGTCATTCATCACCAGGCAGTCACCGGGATTCAGGTAATCAATAATATCATAAAAGTGACCGTGGGTCACTTCACCGGTCACCCGGTC
>JAZUBW010000009.1:0-4318 GCA_045638785.1 Faecousia sp. | reverse complement strand
GCATATCACACACTCCTGAAGCAGAACCGGTCCTTCAGATAGGGGGCCATCATCAGTTCTGCCTGGTAGCGCAGGCAGGCAGGCAGAGGCAGCTGTGCTGCCGCCTCGCCTGATGGTGATATCCCCGATCTGGATCTGCTCGACCCGCATCAGCTCGTCCGCTTCCGAAAGTGCCGCCAGCGCATACAAACTGGCCGCCGCCACAAAATCCGCCTTGCAATCCTCCGGCGTGATGCCGTCGCGCAGCTGCTGGGTCAGCCCGGTCACAGCGCTCTGGCACAAAACTTCCAGCAAAACCTCCTGCTGGGCTGCGTCCACGCCGGACAGCAGCACCGCCTGGGCATATACCTGCTCCGTCAGTGTCATGCAAGCATCATTGCGGATGCCCCGGTGCAGATCTTACCGAAGCCAGAGATGGAAGTGATGGCAGCCCGCTCCAGCTGGCGGTCGATGAGCTTGTCGTATTCCACCAGCACATCACCGCAGCGGATCTGCTCCAGGGCATAACGGTTATCCAGACCCAGCAGCATATAATCGTCCAAAACGTTGACACGATGGACCTTGGCACCAAGGGGAGTCCCCATCACGCCGGTGCCCTGGAAATTCAGACCGGCGGCAGGATTCTGCAGCTCAGGGATCTTCAGCATGGCCGCCATGGTATTGGTGTTGCACAGAATGGTATTGAGGGTGTAGGGATCGAATTTTCCCCAGAATTCCACCAGCTGGTCATAGGTCATGGGTTCCGTCTTGCCCTCAGCCGCATTGTTGCCCAGCACATACTCCTGGCAATAATTGGAGTTTCCGTCACCATCCATAATCACGTTGATTGCATCCTGCAGCTGCATTTTCTGGATATTTGCGCCAATCTGGCGCAGCATCACGCCAAACAGATCCAGCTTCTGGAAGCGGATGGCTTCATAGCTGGCCACCAGCATGCGGCCACGCTTGCGCAGGCGGATCAAATGATCCTTGGTCTTGATCTGGGTTTCGGGAATGGCAGTACCCTCCAGCACATCCCGCAGCGCCTTGTCTTCCTCGCTGGCATCGCAGTAGATAGAGCGATAATCCATGGCATCGATGGTGGTGGTAGTGGCCACGATGGAGGGCAGAATGTCATTCTCCTCCATGCCCTGGCGCACGGTACGTGCGATGTACTCGGGGAAAAGCACCGCAGAATCCATGGTGCGGAAGAACTTTTCAACAGGCGAAGAGCCCGCACCCTTCGCCAGAATACCAAAGCGCTTGAGCTGGCGCTGGAAGGCATCGGTACCCTCCAGTGCGGTGCCACGATAGTTTTCGCTGGGATCCATAGATTCCAGCACCTGGGTAAAGCTCATGCCTTCCTGGCGATACATACCCTTTTCCAGTCTCAGATTGTCATAACTCATTTTCATTTCCTCCTTACAGTTTAATTACAGCGGTTCCTTCTTCGGTGTCCACAGAGGCCACCAGATAAACACGGCCATTATTGCTGACTCTGACGCCACCGTAGCCATCGGACTCCAGTTTCAGCAGACCGGGGCCCATCCCAGAACCCGTATAGGTCACCTTGGCAAAGCCCTCCACCTGCACATGGGCTCTGTAGCCATCCGTGGTGACCACGACGCCAAAGAACATCTCTCCGATGAGGCAACTCACCACCTTGCCTTCGGAGTTGATGTTGCAAACATGGCCATCATCGCAGCCGTTTGTGGGCATGGTCACCGCCAGATAACCAACGCCTTCATAAGAAATGTTCATACTTTTTCCTCCTTAAGTAAAATGATAATATGGTCACCGGAAATTTCCGGTAATACCTAATTTAAATCAAAAAGCCGCTTTCCACGGGCTCCTGCACGGTGCCGGCGTGGGGCAACTGGGTCTGCAGGGGCATCATCTCCCGCATCCGCTCCGTCAGCGCCGCTTTCAGCCGCTGCAGATCTTCGGAAGCAGCCCGTTCCACCACATTGCGCAGCACCGGCTCCTCCACGCCCAGATCCAGGGTCAGACACAGCCGGACCACCTCACTGCGCAGTTCCTGCTCGTACTGCTTCCCCAACTGGGCCTGCAGGTACAGCTGCCGGTACTCGGCTTGCGCCCCAAATTCCTCCGCCAGCGCCTTCAGCGATACATTTTTCCGCCCCAGGCCCTTGATGACCCCGGCTTCCCGCTGGGCAGGCACCGCCACAAAGGAAAATTCATAGGCATCCATGGGCTCCTGCAGGATCGCACAGCACAGCTGCCCGTCGTAGTGCTCTCCCTTGCGATGACCGCACTGGCCGTACTCACCGCCGCAAATGGAGCAAACGCTGCGGGCCATGGCGCAACCCACGGACACCTCCTTTTTGATGCCGGCCTCGATGTCGGCGATGATCTCGTCGGTGTGGCTGCCCCGACGAATGTAGGCCCAGGCCTTGATGTAGCTGACACCACCCTCCTGTACCACCTGGGTTTGGAATATCCGGGCCACCTGGTTTTCACTGCTCCAGCAGTGATCCACGATGCCGGTCTTTCCGATGAAGAGCTTGGCCAGGGCAGGCAGGGCCGCTGTGTCAAACCGCTCCATATCCCGATCCACCTGGTCGTCGCAAAGCCGCAGGGAAAACACATACACCTGTTCCGCTGTCAGCTTGCCCTTGGCCTGGGCATTGATGGTCTCCAGCTGGGCCGCCGTGGGCATTCCGCTGCTTACCGCCTCCGTTGCCTTTTTGATCTCCATATTGTTCCTCCTTATGTTCCATATTCAAATTCCAGTTTTCCTCTCTGTTTAAAAGCGGAAAGGGTCGCCCCTTTGGGGCGACAGCGGCGTAGCCGCTATACCTTCTCCCGGGGAGAAGGTGGCCGAGCGCCAGCGAGGTCGGAAGTGGAATTCGGGCAGAAAACTCACGAAACGGGTTGTGTTTCAGACTTTCTCCAGGCTATAGGTTTCAAAAAGTCTATCCCTCATACCGCATCCAGCCCTTCCTCCCGCATTCCACATCCGTCTCAAAATAGCCCTTCGGGCATATTTTGATCCACCTTCTCCCCGGGAGAAGGTACGCGCCTTCGGCGCTATAAACAACAACTTACCCCTTTCTCGCCTTCTCGGCCTGGGCTTTATACAGTTCCGCCTGGGCCTCCTGGGTAATATCCTGAAGGCTAATATCGTTCCACAGGATCTTCACCCGGGAATCCAGCCCCTCACAGGCCAAAAAGGTGCGGCAGATCTTTTCCAGGGCCGGCTCCACCGACCGGCGGAAGGCCCAGATCTCGCTGGTGAGAATATCCGCCTGCTGGGTGCTCATTCGCTCCGTGGTAGACCAGTTCAGACCCAGCAAAAAGGGCGGCAGGCCGGTCTTGGCCACCAGCTGCTCCAGCATCTGCCGTACCGGCACCTGGGAATCCAGGATGGGTGCTTCTCCGCCGATGACCTTGATCTCCACATCGCCCATGGCCACAAAATCCCGCACCGTGCCGTTTTTGCTGTCCTCCATAGCCCCAGCCCAGGCATTGGCGATCTGCTTGCCGCGCTGTTGCGCCACCGCCGGATCCAGGGCCTCGCCGTTTTTGCAGATCACGCTGTAGCGTACATTCCCGGCCCGCTCCCAGTTGGAGCCGATGGCAGTATAGACCTTCATCAAGATATCCGCCAAAAAGGGCATGCCCCGGAAAATGCTGACGCCGTAAGGATGCTTGGGTTCCGGATTCAGCGCCGTAAACAGCAGCAGATGCTGATAAGGCAGCGGCCGCATCAGACCGTGGCTGTCGGGGCCCCAAAGCACCACATCCAGAGGAGAGTCGCCCTGGCAAATGTCCAGGGCTGTCACATCGCCCCAGCAAAGTCCCCGGACCCTTCCGTCGCTGACCACCATTTCTCCCACCGCCCGGCCATAGGTCAGGAGGCTGTCCATGTAGCAGCTGAGGAAGCTGTCGATGCCCACCTGGCCATAGCCGCAGGGCATGGTCTTTAAAAATTCCTCCAGCCGGATCTGAGCGGCCTGGCTGGGGCATTCCACCCCAAAGCCGCCGGAGAGCCGCACCAGCTTGCCCACCGCCGCATCCAGTACCGGAATGGCCTCCCGCAGCTGACGGTAGATTTCCTCCTGGCCGGTGCCCAGGGGGATGAAATTCCGCAGACCGCCAAAGGGATGCCGGTCCGCACCCCGCAGTTGGCAAACCGCCACCGGCCCGCTTTCCTTTCGATTTTTCTTCAATCCAATTGCTCCTTTCCAAATGTAAATTGTTGTTTATAGCGCCGAAGGCCCGTACCTTCCCCCGGGGGAAGGTGGCCGAGCGAAGCGAGGTCGGAAGAGGAATGGCGATATGTTGGAAACAGGAAAAGGCCTGTTACAGCGCAAAA
>JAZUBW010000008.1:0-2365 GCA_045638785.1 Faecousia sp. | reverse complement strand
CCACAGGCGCAACGGATCGTGGTCTGTTCGTACTTGGGATGGATACCTTCCTTCATTTTGTTCACCTCTTTCTTATTAGATAAAAGGGCATAAAAACCCTAAGCAATTTCAATCGCTGAGATATAGTAGCACATTACTTTCAAAAAAGCAAGTACTTTTTTATTATTTTTCAAAAAGTTCTGCAGGAATTTGCTTATCCTTGTAATAATACTGCCGGTCATGCTCTCCCACAGGCCGCAAAACACGGCAGGGATTGCCCACAGCCACCACATTGGCCGGAATATCCCGGGTCACGATACTGCCGGCACCGATGACTGTATTGTCGCCAATGGTGACGCCGGGCATGACAATGACACCGGCACCCAACCAGCAGTTACGGCCGATGTGAATGGGCATATTGTACTGCAGGCCACGGCCCCGCAGTTCCGGGTCAATGGGGTGGCCGGCGGTGGCCAGGGTCACATGGGGGCCGAACATGGTCTGATCGCCCACATAAATGTGGGTATCGTCCACCAGGGTCAGTCCGTAGTTGGCGTAGACGAAGTTACCAAAGTGGACATGGTGGCCGCCCATATTGGAATAGAAAGGCGTTTCGATGTAGCAGCCATTGCCGATTTCGGCAAACATCCGGCGCAGCAGTTCGTCCCGACGGTCCTGCTGTGTATGGGGAATATTGTTATATTCCATCACCATGTCCTGCCAAATGGCCTGCTGGCGCATAATCTCCGGGTCATTTGGAAAATAAATTTCACCGGTATGCAGCTTATCTTTTTCTGCCATTTTTCATCCTCCAAAAAATAAGAAGGGCGGACGCAAGCATCCGCCCTTCCTTTTGAATTGTGAATTATGAATCGCTTAGAAAGCCCAGTTGCCGTTACGGAAGATGGGGACAACCTTGCCACCGGCGCAGATGGCGTCGATGTTCATGGTGTCGCAGCCGATCATGAAATCCTCGTGGACCATGGAATCGTTGATACCCAGAGCCAGGCACTCCTCGTTGGTCTTGTTGTGGCAGTCACGGATGGTGTCGTTGAAGCCACGACCCACGGCCAGGTGGCAGACAGCGTTCTCATCGAACAGGGTGTTGTAGAACAGCAGGTCGGTCTGGTTGATGGGGCTGGTCTGGGGCACCAGAGCGCACTCGCCCAGGTAACGGGCACCCTCGTCCATGTTCAGCAGGGTCTCCAGCAGTTCTGCGCCGACCTCAGCGCCGGACTCGACAACCTTGCCGCCCTCAAAGCGCATGAAGAACTTGTCAATAATCTGGCCCTGGTAGCACAAGGGCTTGGTGGAGTAGACGATACCCTCGGCCTCACCCTTCTTGGGGGAGATGAAGCACTCCTCGGTGGGAATATTGGGGTTGAAAACGATCTTCTGCTTGGAGGTTTCGGCACCGCCGCAGAAAATAGCCTCGGGGATCATGCCAACGGTCAGCTCGGTGCCGTTTTCAGCAAAGTAGTGCAGCTTTTCGATGCCCAGGGAGTTGAGGTACTCGCAGCGCTTCTTCAGGTCAGCATTGTGCTCTTCCCACGCCTGCACGGAGTCCTTGCCCTCCACCACGCGGGAGGTGGACAGAATGGCTTCCCACAGCTTCTCCACGGCAACGGAGGTGCGCTCGCCGGGGAAGATCTTCTTGGCCCAAGCCTTGCCGGGAACAGCAGCGATGGTCCACTGCTGCATGCCCTCACGGCGGTCAATGTAGCCCTTCATGATGGGGTAGGTCTTCTGGCGGGCCTTGGCGACCTTGGCCATGTTCATGCCCTTCAGACCATCGGGATCCTCGGAAACGATGTGGATGCGGGCAGGCAGAGTCTCGCACCACAGCTCCTGGCGGGCCTTGCTCCACTCGGGAACGGTGGACATGGTCTTCAGGGACTGGTAGCGGGTGTGGACCTTGGCCAGGGGCTGGTAGTTCCACATAACAGTGACTTCACGGGCCTTGGCCTTGTAGCACTCTTCCACCACCATCTGGACGAATTCGGGCTGATCCAGGTCGGCATAGATCAGAACGTCCTGGTTTTTCTGAACATTGGCACCCACCTGAGCGATCAGACGGGCATATTCGCGCAAAACGGTCTTTTTCATAGGATAAAAGCTCCTTTTTATTTAATTTCCGCAGTTATTCTAACAGATAGAATCGAATTCGTCAATCATTGTTGCAATCTTTTCTTTTCCGAGATATAATGAGTAAAATTGTTGTTTAGCGGCGCTCTGTAGGGAACGCTGTCCTCAGCGTTCCGACCGCGAAGCGGCACAATTTTGCACCGCACCATCGCAGAAAAATGCAGAAAATTCGCCCACCGAGGTCGAATTTTCTCACGGAACGCTGAGGACAGCGTTCCCTACGGGTGCAAACATAAACAAC
>JAZUBW010000007.1:0-5074 GCA_045638785.1 Faecousia sp. | reverse complement strand
AAATTCGACCTCGATGGGCGAATTTTCTGCATTTTTCTGCGATGCTGCGGTGCAAAATTGTGCCGCTTTGCGGTCGGAACGCTGAGGACAGCGTTCCCTACAGAGCGCCGCTAAACAACAATTTTCTTCACAAGGGTGATTATATGGAAGAAGCAACTATGACAGACCTGGCGCAGGCGGTGCTGGAGCGGATTTTTGTGGAACTGGAGGCCTCGGGGCGACACGTGCACCTGAACCAGGACCAGGCCCAACGGCTGTTTGGCCACGGTCTGACACCCCAGCGGCCCCTGTCCCAGCCGGGGCAATTTCTGGCCCAGGAGCGGGTGACCCTCCACGGGCCCAAGGGCAAGTTCCACCAGGTGGCGGTGCTGGGTCCGGCCCGGAAGCAGGCCCAGGTGGAAATCTCTCTGACAGATGGGAAGATTTTGGGCATCACCCCGCCCATCCGCCAATCCGGCGATGTACAGGGCAGCCCCGGCATCGTACTGAGCGGCGAAAACGGCACCGTTTCCCTGCCGGAGGGGGTCATCGCTGCCCAGCGCCATCTGCATCTTACCCCGGAGGGCGCAAAACGACACGGGGTAACGGATGGGCAGACGGTGAAACTTCAGACCTTTACGGACCGGCCGCTAATCTTTGACGACGTCGTGGTGCGGGTCAGCCCCGGCTTTGCAGATCGGGCCCATCTGGATTTTGACGAGGCCAACGCCTGCGGTATGCGGCCCGGGGATCTGGGGAGGATCCTGCCATGACCCGGGCACTGCTGATCGGGGAGGCACCGGAGGGGCTGCACTACAGCTATGTGGACGCACCGCCTTTCGATGCGGTGGTCATCGGGTCGCTGCAGTTGGGGCAACTGCTGCATTTTTCCGACGAGCGGGTTTTGACAGCCCTGGCAGCAGGAAAGCCAGTGTATCTGTACACCCCCGGGCTGCCGGCCAGTCCCGGAAACCGGGCTCTGGCGGCATCCCTGGCAACGGCGCAACGGGAGCTGAAAAACTGGGGCGTGGTGTTCACCGACGGCAGCCGCCGGCATTTGGTCACCGCCGAAGAAGCCCGGCAAATGCGCCGAAACGGCACTCGCCCAGCCCCCGGTAACCTGCTGACCCCATTGGCAAAGGAAATTTTAGAACGATAAATTGTGTTTACACTACGATATGCTGTCATTGCGAGGAGCCGAAGGCGACGTGGCAATCTCCCGGATAGAGGAAAAACCTGTCGATAACGCTCTGAAAATCTACGGGATTGCCACACCAGCCTGCGGGCTGGTTCGCAATGACACTTCTTTTTTAGTGTGCTAAACAACAATTTATCTCATCAACGTGGAGGAATGACATTGAAGATCGGAACAGTGACTGGGTCGGTATGGGCCACACGGAAGGCGGTTTGTCTGGCTGGGCAAACCTTTTTGGTGGTCCGCACCGGCACCGAGGAATTGGTGGCTGCCGACCAGGTAGGTGCCGGCCCTGGCGACCGGGTACTGCTGGTTTCCGGCACCAGTGCCAGCCGTTATTGCATGGACGCCCCGGTGGATGCGGTGGTCGTGGCCATTTTGGACCGGGAGGACAAGCATGGGGTTCTATAACATTTTGGTATGGATCATGGCCCTCTTCGCCATTTTAGGCGCTCTGGACCGGATTTTGGGCAACCGGTTTGGCCTGGGAAAGCCCTTTGAGGAGGGGATTTTGGCCATGGGTGCTCTGGCCCTGGCCATGATCGGCATCATTTCCCTCTCTCCGGTGCTGGCCAATCTGCTGAAGCCTGTGGTGGTGCCTGTCTTTTCCTTTTTGGGGGCTGACCCGGCCATGTTCGCCGGCACGATTTTGGCTTGCGACATGGGCGGCGGTCCCTTGGCTATGGAACTGACCCAGGACGCCGATGCGGCGGCTCTGGGCGGCGTGATCACCGGCTCCATGCTGGGCGCCACCATCGTCTTTACCATCCCGGTAGCCCTGGGCATTTTGGAACCGGAAGACCGGCCCTTTTTCGCCAAGGGCATCCTCTGCGGCATCGTAACCATTCCCCTTGGCGTTCTGGTGGGTGGCCTGGCAGCCGGATTTGCCCCGGGGATGGTACTGCGGAATTTGATCCCCATCGTGCTGATCGGGCTGCTGATCGTGCTGGGGCTGTGGAAGGCGGAACGGGCCCTGATCCGGGGCTTTACGGTGTTTGGCAAGGCCATCACCGCCGTCATCACCGTCGGCCTGGCCGCTGCCATCGCCGAGGGACTCACCGGTGTGGCCCTCATTCCCGGCCTGGCCCCCCTTTCGGAAGGCTTTGAGACCGTGGGTGCCATCGCCATCGTGCTGGCCGGTGCCTTTCCCCTGGTGGCGGTGCTGACCCGGGTGCTGGAAAAGCCCCTGCTGCGGGCCGGCAAATGGCTGGGCATCAATGAGACCGCTGCGGCGGGCATCATCGCCAGTCTGGCCAACTCCATCGCCACCTTCGGCATGGTCAAGGACATGGACCGTCGGGGCAAGGTGGTCAGCATCGCCTTTGCGGTGTCGGCGGCCTTCGTCTTCGGCGACCACCTGGGCTTTACCGCCGGTTTTGCCCCGGCCATGCTGATGCCCATGATTTTGGGCAAGCTCACCGGCGGCATCAGCGCCGTGGCCCTGGCCCTGGTGCTGACAAAAAATAGCGATTGAGAAAACAAACGGTCTGTGGTATAATCACCCCAGACCGTTACAAATTTTCGTTTATCGTTCTGATTTATGTGTGAATGTGTCGCCCCTTTAGGGCGACAGCGGCGTAGCCGCAATACCTTCTCCCGGGGAGAAGGTGGCCGAGCGCCAGCGAGGTCGGATGTGGAACTCGGGCAGAAAACTTTTGAAATGGGATATTTATCAGGCTTTCTCCAGGACATAGGTTTCAAAAAGTCTATACTTTTTACCGCATCCAGCCGTCCTTCCCGCATTCCACATCCGTCTCAAAATAGCCCTTTGGGCATATTTTGATCCACCTTCTCCCCGGGAGAAGGTACGCGCCTTCGGCGCTATAAATTCCAATTTACATCACAGAGGAAACAGACATGATACCATTCCAGAAGATCACCTCCGTATTGCGGCCCGGCATGCAGCAGGCGCTGCTGGAAAATCGCAAGGGCTGCGAATATTCCTTTACCAACATGCGCATTTGGGGCCGGCAGCAGGCCGCCTTTATGGACGACTACTGGGTCATTTTTGCCCAGTTTGACCGCAAGGCCGTCTATCCCTTCCCGGTGGGCAAGGGCGATGTGCGCCCTGTGCTGGAGGCCATTATCCAGGACGCCCAACAGCGTGGCATCCCCTGCTGCATCACCGGTCTGAACCGGGAGAATGTGCAGACCCTGGAACGGCTGTACCCCGATAAATTCCGCTTCCAGTGCGACCGGGACAGCTTTGACTATGTCTACAGCATCGACGACCTGGCTGATCTGAAGGGCCGCAAATTTCAGAAGAAACGCAACCATCTGCACCGTTTCCGTGCCCAGCATCCCAACTGCCGGGTAGAGACCTTGACCCCTGTCAACATGGAGGCTGTCAAGGATATGGCTGACGAATGGTACCGTCATCGCGAGGAAGCCGATCCCCAGGGCAATTATGTCCTGGAAAAGGCCGCTCTGTCCCGGATTTTCGCCCATTATGATACGCTGAAGCCCGAAGGCCTGGTGCTGATGGAGGATGACCGGGTGCTGGCCTTCACCATCGCCTCCTTCCTGTCTGAGGACACCATGGATGTCCATTTCGAGAAGGCCCGGGAGGATGTGGACGGCGCATACCCAGCCATCAACCAGGCCATGGCCCAGTACCTGCGGGAAAAGTATCCCCAGGTGCGGTACCTGGACCGGGAGGAAGATATGGGTCTGGAGGGTCTGCGGCAGGCCAAGCTGTCCTACAATCCCGACCACATGGTTGAAAAATATTGGGCCCGTTTCTGGGAGGAAAGCGATGAACCTTAACCATCCCACTGCCCAGCAGCTCCCTGCCCTGCGGCAGCTTTGGAAGGAAGCTTTCGGAGATACGGACAGCTTTTTGGACAAGTTCTACGGCATCGCCTTTGACCCGCAGCGCAGTCTCTGCGCCACGGTGGACGGCGAAGTGGCGGCCATGGCCTACTGGTTCGACTGCGGGCAATACGCCTACATTTACGCCGTGGCCACCGCCGAAAAGCACCGGGGCAAGGGCATTTCCCACGCCCTCATGGCCCGGATCCACGAAATTTTAACGGAGCGTGGCTACGACGGCTGCATCCTGGTGCCCGGAGAGGAAAGCCTGCGGAAATTCTACGCCACAATGGGCTACGAAAACTGCGGCGGTGTCCATGAATTTGACGCAGTGTCCGGCAAGCCGATCCCGCTGCGGAAGTTGGATATTGCCGAATACGCCGCCCTGCGCAGAGCGTATCTGCCGGAAGGCGGCGTGGTGCAGGAAGGGGTCAATCTGGACTTTTTGGCTTCCTGGGCCAGCTTCTATGAAGGCGAGCAGGTGCTGGCAGCGGCTGTTTGGGAAGACGGCAAGCTGCTGGTGCTGGACCTGCTGGGCGATGCGGAAAAAGCGCCCGGTGTGGCCGCTACATTGGGCGCCAAATCCGGCTGGTTCCGCAGCCCCGGCGATACGCCCTTTGCCATGCACCGCCCGCTGAACCAGAATAAGCCGCCGAAATACTTTGCCTTTTGCTTTTGAGTCCCTTGACGGACGGAGCAAATCGTGGTAAAATAGCGGTTAGCCGCCGGTGTGGTGGAACAGGCAGACACAAGGGACTTAAAATCCCTCGGAGTAAAATCCGTACCGGTTCGATCCCGGTCACCGGCACCAAAAAAGGACACCCCAAAAGGGGTGGCCTTTTTTGGTATCAAAAGTGGGCGGGATCGAACAGATGAAATGCGGCGCGGATGAGCGCCGCTCGCGAGGGCTTGACCGAGCGACACAATGATTAAATCGATCCCTGTCACCGGCACAAAAAGACACCCCAAAAGGGGTGTCCTTTTTTGGTATCAAAAGTGGGCGGGATCGAACAGATCAAATGCTGCGCGGATGAGCGCCGCTCGCGAGGGCATGACCGAGCGACACAATGATTAAATCGGTCCCAGTCA
>JAZUBW010000006.1:0-4247 GCA_045638785.1 Faecousia sp. | reverse complement strand
GCATCATCGACGCCATCCTCTCCGGCGCCATCAACGAGGCCGAAACCAAGGTGATCCCCATGTTCAACCTGGAGGTTCCCACCAACCTGCCCGGCGTCAACCCCGCCATCCTGGATCCCAGAGATACCTACGCCGATGTTGCCGAATGGCAGCGCAAGGCTGAGGATCTGGCCGGCCGCTTCATCAAGAACTTCGTTAAGTACACCGGCAACGATGCCGGCAAGGCCCTGGTGGAAGCCGGCCCCAAGCTGTAATTTTCCCATACCCAACGCACTGCCCAAATCCGGGCAGTGCGTTTTTTCGCCAATTTATCAAAAAAATTGAAAGTTATAGCGCCGAAGGCGCGTACCTTCCCCCGGGGGGAAGCGTGTGCGGCTTCGCCGCTGTCGTCCCAAAGGGGCGACAAATTCCCAAGAATGGATTGACAAAGACAGTTGTCCGTGGTACACTAACTGTGTAAATTCGTGCCACAAAAGTGGAGAAAGGGTAATATTATGAGCAAATTTGTTATTCGCAAGGTCGCTTCCGGCATCAAGTTCGACCTGAAGCACACCAACGGTCAGGTCATCGCCACCAGCGAAGTTTACACCACCAAGGCTTCCTGCCTGGCCGGCGTTGCCAGCGTAAAGAAGAATGCTCCCGTCGCCAATGTGGAGAACCAGACCGAGGAAGGCTTCGCCGTCCAGAAGAACCCCAAGTTCGAGATGTTCCAGGACAAGGCCGGTGAGTTCCGCTTCCGCCTGAAGGCCCGTAACGGCCAGATCATCGCTGTTTCCGAAGGCTACACCACCAAGGCTTCCTGCGAGAACGGCATTGCCAGCGTCAAGAAGAACGCCGCCGAGGCCGAGCTGGAGATCCTGTAATTTTTCCATACATCCATGACCGGTGCTTCCCGCACCGGTCATTTTTTGTTTGTCTTTCTATCAAATCGTTCGCGTAGGGGCGACCCTTGCGGTTCTTAGTACGATAAATCCCAATTTTTGAAACATTCATAAATTATTTACCGCTTTTGACATTTTTCCTCTTGCAATTTTGGGAAGATGTGGTATGATAGGTTAGCACTCAGAGGTTTGGAGTGCTAAAAACCGTAGACAGAGCAGGCGGGCCACCCCCAGACCTGCGGACAAATATACAGGAGGCAAAAATTATGACATTCAAGCGTATTATGGCAGACAATGTGCTGCTGCGTCAGCAGGAAGCCAAGGAGACCACCGCTTCCGGCATCATCCTGGCCACCACCAACAAGGAAAAGCCCATGATCTTCGAGGTCGTGATGGCTGGTCCTGACGCCGCTGAGCTGAAGGTGGGCGATCTGGTAGTGGTTGGCAAGTTCACCGGCACCGACATCACCCTGGATAAGGTAGACTACAAGTTTGTGAAGCTGGAAGACATTCTGGCTGTCGTTGGCGAATAAGGAGGAAATAAACCATGGCAAAGATCATTGTTTACGGCGAGGAAGCTCGCAAAAAGCTGCAGAGCGGTATCGACCAGCTGGCCGACACCGTCAAGGTCACCCTGGGCCCCAAGGGCAGAAATGTTGTGCTGGCCAAGAAGTACGGCTCTCCTCTGATCACCAACGACGGTGTCACCATCGCCAAGGAGATCGAGCTGGAGGACGCTTTCGAGAACATGGGCGCTCAGCTGATCCGTGAAGTGGCCACCAAGACCAACGACATCGCCGGCGACGGCACCACCACCGCCACCGTGCTGGCCCAGGCCATCACCCGTGAGGGTCTGAAGAACCTGTCTGCCGGCGCCAACCCCATCGTGATGCGCAAGGGCATCGAGAAGGCTGTTGCCGCAGCTGTTGCCGAGATCAAGGCCAATTCCGTGCCCGTTTCCGGCAGCGAGGACATCGCCCGTGTCCGCACCGTTTCCTCCGGCGATCCCGCCATCGGCCAGCTGATCGCTGAGGCCATGGATAAGGTGGGCACCGAGGGTGTCATCACCATCGAGGAATCCAAGACCGCCGAGACCGGCCTGGAAGTTGTGGAAGGTATGCAGTTCGACCGTGGCTACATCTCTCCCTACATGGTCACCGACACCGACAAGATGGAAGCCGTCATCGACGATGCTTACATTCTGATCACCGATAAGAAGATCGCCTCCATCCAGGAGATCCTGCCCATTCTGGAGCCCATCGTCAAGGCCAGCAAGAAGCTCATTATCATCGCTGAGGATGTGGAGGGCGACGCCCTGGCCACCCTGCTGATGAATCGTCTGCGCGGCACCTTCAACGTGGTCTGCGTCAAGGCACCCGGCTTCGGCGACCGCCGCAAGGAAATGCTGCAGGACATCGCTGTGCTCACCGGCGGCACCGTCATTTCCAGCACTCTGAACATGGAACTGACCGAGACCCAGCTGTCCGATCTGGGCCGTGCCCGTCAGATCGTTGTCACCAAGGACAACACCACCATCGTCGACGGTTTCGGTTCTCCCGAGGCCATCGCTGCCCGTGCCCACGAGATTCGCTCCGCCATCGCCACCACCAACTCCGACTACGACCGTGAGAAGCTGCAGGAGCGCCTGGCAAAGCTGGCCGGCGGCGTTGCCGTCATCAAGGTCGGCGCTCAGACCGAGGTTGCCATGAAGGAGCAGAAGCTGCGGGTGGAGGACGCTCTGAACGCTACCCGCGCTGCTGTAGAAGAAGGCATCGTGGCCGGCGGCGGTACCGCCCAGGTCAACGCCATCGCAGCCGTCGAAAAGCTGCTGAAGACCCTCTCCGGCGACGAGAAGACCGGCGCCAAGATCATCGCCACCGCTCTGCAGGCTCCCATCCGCCAGATCGCCGAGAACGCCGGCGTGGACGGCAGCGTGGTCTTCGAGAAGATCCGTTCCTCCAAGAAGGTGGGCTGGGGCTACAACGCCTACTCCGAGGAGTATGTGGACATGATCGCAAACGGCATCGTCGATCCCACCAAGGTGACCCGTTCCTCCCTGGAGAATGCCGCTTCCATCGCTTCCTGCGTGCTGACCACCGAGTCCCTGGTGGCCGACAAGCCCGATCCCGCTGCCGATGCCGCTATGGCCGCCGCTGCAGCCCAGGGCGGCATGTACTAAGATATAAGATAAGCCCCGGTCCAATGACCGGGGCTTTCTGTTTTGAAAATTTAGCACCGCAGGCGCCGCCGATCAACCAAAATTGTCCCCTTTGGGGCAGAATTTGTAAAAAATATCAAGAAATCTTTTTGAATTTTCCCAAATTTAGATAACTTTCTAGTTTACATTGATTTTATAATATTGTATAATAGTATTTGTGCGGAGAGTAAATGTCTGCACAAGGTACATAAATTCCCTGCGTTTGCAGGAACTGAAATAATGGAGGTAATTCCCATGTCTGTTAAAGTTGCTATCAATGGTTTTGGCCGTATCGGTCGTCTGGCTTTCCGTCAGATGTTCGGCGCTGAGGGCTTCGAGGTTGTGGCCATCAACGACCTGACCAGCCCCGCTATGCTGGCTCACCTGCTGAAGTACGACTCCACTCAGGGCGCTTACGCTCTGCCTTTCGCCACCCACACTGTGGAAGCCGGTGAGGATCACATCGTCGTCGACGGCAAGAAGATCACCATCTACGCCAAGGCCAACGCCGCCGAGCTGCCCTGGGGCGAGCTGGGTGTTGACGTTGTTCTGGAGTGCACCGGTTTCTACACTTCCAAGGCTAAGGCACAGGCTCACATCGACGCCGGCGCCAAGAAGGTCGTCACCTCCGCTCCCGCTGGCAACGACCTGCCCACCATCGTTTACAACGTCAACCATGAGACCCTGACCAAGGAAGACAACATCATCTCCGCCGCTTCCTGCACCACCAACTGCCTGGCTCCCATGGCCAAGGCTCTGAACGATCTGGCTCCCATCGAAGCCGGCATCATGTGCACCATCCACGCCTACACCGGCGACCAGATGGTCCTGGACGGCCCCCAGCGTAAGGGCGACCTGCGCCGCTCCCGCGCTGCTGCCATCAACATCGTGCCCAACTCCACCGGCGCTGCCAAGGCCATCGGCCTGGTCATCCCCGAGCTGAACGGCAAGCTGATCGGCGCTGCCCAGCGTATCCCCACTCCCACCGGCTCCACCACCATGCTTAACGCTGTGGTCGCCAAGGAAGTGACTGTTGCTGAGATCAACGCTGCCATGAAGGCTGCTCAGACCGAGTCCTACGGCTACACCGAGGACGAGATCGTTTCCTCCGACATCATCGGCATGCGCTTCGGCTCCCTGTTCGATGCCACCCAGACCATGGTCAACAA
>JAZUBW010000005.1:0-11754 GCA_045638785.1 Faecousia sp. | reverse complement strand
CCTTCGGGACAGATATCAGATCATATCCGCAGGATATACCATAATTCTCAATTATCAATAAAAAAACTCCCGGTTTTCTCCGGGAGTTTTTTGAAAAGCAGAATTACAGCAGATCCTTAACCAGAGACAGGGCAGCCTCGTCGGCAACCAGGGTGAAGTCGGGGTGCAGCTGCAGGATGGAGCCGGGAGACTGGGGCTTGATGGGGCCGAAGAAGCAGTCCTTCACGGCCAGGGCCTTGTCCTTGCCGTTGCAGACCAGCAGTACCCGCTTGGCTTTCATGATGGAGCCGATGCCCATGGTGTAAGCATGGGTGGGCACATCCTCACGCTTCTCGAAGAAGCGCTGGTTAGCATCGATGGTGGAGTCGGTCAGGCGGACATGGTTGGTGCCGTTGACGAACTCGTCGCAGGGCTCATTGAAGCCGATGTGGCCGTTGGGGCCCAGGCCCAGCAGCTGCAGGTCAGCGCCGCCGAAGCCCTCGATGACGGCGTCATAACGGGCGCACTCGGCAGCAGCGTCGGGGTTCATGCCGTTGGGGATGTTGCAGTTTGCCTGGTCGATGTTCACATGGTCGAACAGGTTGGTGCGCATAAAGTAGGCATAGCTCTGGTCGTGGTCCTTGGGGAGGCCCACATACTCGTCCAGGTTCACGGTCTTGACCTGGGAGAAATCCAGCTCGCCGCTCTCGTACTTGGCGATCAGCTCCTTGTAGGTGCCGATGGGGCTGGAGCCGGTGGCCAGGCCCAGCACGCAATCGGGCTTCAGCTGGATCTGGGCAGCGATAATATTGGCAGCCTTGCGGCTGACATCAGCGTAATCTTTGGCAACGATCAGTCTCATAAAAATTACCTCACTTCAATTCATTTCCTGCCAGGAATACCCGCTTTTCGGCGTAATCCGGGCTGCAGACCACAAAGTCTGCCCGCTTGCCAGCTGCGATAGAACCGACCACATTCTGTGCGCCAATGGCGCAGGCGGGGTTCCAGGTGGCGGCCTTCAGGGCCTCCTCCTCGGGGATGTTCCAGGAGAGCACATTCTGCAGGCACTGCCACAGGTTGGCAGCGGAGCAGGCGATGGTGTCGGTGCCCTGGAGCTTCGCCACACCGCCCCGGATCTCGGCCATCTGGCCGCCCAGGTCAAAGCTGTAGCCCTCTTCCCGACCGGCGCAACGGCCGGAATCGGACACCAGGATCATCCGGCCCGGGAACATGGCAAAAGCCAGGCGCACGGAGGCGGGATGGATGTGATGGCCGTCGCAGATGATCTCTGCCCGGACATTCTGGTTTTCTGCCGCTGCCGGGATCACACCGGGAGTACGGTGGTGAATGGGCGGCATGGCATTGTACAGGTGGGTCAGATGGGTGGCGCCGGCATCGAAAGCGGCCTTGGCGTTATCGTAATCGGAGTCGGTGTGAGCCACGGACACGGTGCAGAGCTTGCTGGCCTTTGCCACAAAATCTGCGGCACCGGGCAGCTCGGGAGCCACGTCCACAATGCGGATCAGACCGCCGCAATCGTTGTACAGCTTCTGGAAACCCTCAAAATCGGGATCCTTCAGATAATCGGCATTCTGTGCGCCACGCTTCTTGTAGGAGAAGTAGGGACCCTCCATCTGGATGCCACGCAGCACCGCCAGTCCGGGGATGTCCTCTTCCACCAGACGCTTGGCGTTGCCAAATGCCACGCTCAGCACATCGTAGGGCAGGGTCATGGAAGCGGGAGCAAAGGAGGTGACACCGGCGCTTGCATAGTAAGCAGCGATGGCCTTCAGGCCCTCATAGTCACCGTCGGAGAAATCGTAACCGGCAGCGCCGTGGCTGTGGACCTCGATGAGGCCGGGGATCACGGTGGCACCCTGCAGGTCGATGGCGTCCTCCGGCACATTTTCCGGCAGGATGGCACCGAACTTTCCGTCCTTCACTTCAAAAGCGCCGGTACGGAACTGAAAATCCTCACAGAAAATTCTTGCGTTTTTGTAGAACATAGGGTCTCCCCCTTACTTGACGATCTTGGGCAGGCTGGCGGCGGCCACAGACTGGCCGACACGGCGCATCTTCTCATCGGGCAGGGTGACCAGGCACTTCTTGGCCAGTTCGGGATACTCATCAGCCAGGATCTCATTGCAGACCCGCAGAATGGTATCGCCACCCTTGCCGGACATAACACGGCCCAGCAGCATCATGTACTCAATATTGTAGAACTGGGAGTACTGCACAGTGGTATAAGCCAGGTAAGCACCGATGGTTTCAAAGACGGCGACGGCTCTGGGGTCATCAGCCTCCATCAGCTTCTGGACGAACTTCAGCTTCTCAGCCAGCGTCAGTTCCTCGGGAACTTCGATACCGGCCCAGGGAGCCAGCTTGATGACGGCATCCTGAGAGAAGTACTTGCAGCCCACGCCGAAGTCAGTGGACCACTCGTCCTGCATAGCGCCTTCCTGCAGGTCAACGGGGGCAAATGCCAGCTCATTGATCCAGCCCAGCACGTTCTGATCCTTGTCCACATAGCCAACGGCCTCGGAGGTGCCCATGGCGATGCCCATCAGATTGCCCTTACCCAGGCCCATGGCGCCGGCCAGGGCGGAAACGTCGCCGTCGTTGGCAACCAGCAGAGGAGCATCGGGGTTCACGGCAGCGCCGGCACGGTCATAGATGGTCTTGACCTGATCCCACTGGGTGCGAGGCACCTTAATAAACAGGGAGGCCACCATGGGAGCGTTGCCGATGAAGGTGCCGGCGGAGGAAACGCCGATGGCGTCGACTCTGGGCATCTTCTCAGCGGCCAGCTTCATGGCCTTGACGATGTGTTCGAAGTGATATTCGGGATCGCTGTTGAGCTTGGGCAGCCAAACAACTTCCTCGGAGAAAATGGTCTCGCCATCCACCACAGCGGAAACCTTCATATCGGAACCGCCGGCGTCAAAGCCGATACGGCAGCCGTCCATGTAGCCGCCGATGCACTCGGGGACTTCGTTGGAAGCGGGGCAGGCATCCAGAGGCAGATCCAGAATCTCCAGATCACGCTCGTAGAGCTGATTGACGAAAGTGAAGTCGAACTCACGGTCGCCACCGATCTTGTAGGCAGCGCTCAGCTTCTGAGCCAGCTCGGAGCAGCCGCAGATAGAAACGCGGAAGCCACCGGTGGACCACAGCAGGAACTTCACATAGCGCTCCACATAGCGGTAGTCGGCATCCTTCATTTCGGGGGTGCCGTGGATACAGGTATGATGGACGGACACACGGCCCTTATCCCGCTCCACCGCAATGGCGATGGGCTGCTTTGCGTCCTTCAGGTAGGCTTCACGCCACACGCCGAAGGGGATAAAGGTGGGATCCAGCTTCGGGGGATGCTTCATCTGATATTCAACGCCTAAGTACTGCATAGAGGTTCCTCCTAATTATTGTTAATCACCTTATATTATAGCATAAATATGCGTTCTTGCAAGAGCATTTGTATTTTTTTCATGGAAAACTGCAGGTTTTTCACTTGGCTAGCTGGCTGTCGAAGCCCATGTCCACCAGTTTGCGGAAGGCCGCCCAGGCTTCCTCCGGGATTTCCTGGGGCAGCTGCCAGCCCTTTTGGGCATACAGCTCCATCCGCTGGAAATCACCCACGATAACACTGACGGAAGCCTGCTCGGAAATGCCCTGCTCCCTGGCCCGCTTCAGATATTCGGGTATGGTCACCTGGGGCGAAGTGACGGAAAAATTTGCCTCCGGCCAGTAAACGCCCATGGCCGCCACAATCCGCCGCTCCATAAAGGGCTGATGGACACCCAAAATTCTTCCCTGTTCCAGCCCGTGCTGACGCAGCAGATCCCGGGTAAAGTGGATATTTTCAGCGGTATTTTTGGATTTGTCCTCCAGCAGAATATGCTCCTGCGGTACGCCGCATGCCATGGCCACCCGGGCAAAACGGACAGCCTCCGGTTCCGGCAGCAGTCCTTCCGTGTTGCGGCCCAGGCCGCCGGTGAACAGCACCTTGGGGGCATAGCCCCGGCGGTACAGTTCTGCCGCCCGGACAGCAATATCCGTGTTGAAATTGCCGAAGCCCACGATCACATCCGCCTTCTCCGGCTCCTTGTGCAGGCACAAATAATCCCAAATCACCTGCAAATGGGGAAGATATTTCATAAAAATTCCTCCATAAAAATTGCGTTTCGCGGCGCAAGCCGCTTACCTTCTCCCAGGCGGAAGGTTCAGGTGCTGCCGCACCGGTGCATCTCCTGGCCGAAAAAGAAAAGGGCCGCACAAGCGGCCCTTTTGTTGGAAAAATCAGCAATACTTGGCGATGGCAGTGCGAATCATCTGTGCGCACTCCTGAGCGATGGGGAGATCCTCCTCCACCAGGGGAGCCAGGGGCAGACGGACGGAACCGCAGTCGATGCCCTCGTTGATCCGCAGGATCTGCTTGATCATGCCGTACATATTGCCGTGGCCGGAGCACATCTTGTAGATGATACGGCAGCAATCGTTCTGGATCTCCAGAGCCTTTGCCATCTCGCCGGCCTTGACGCAGCGGTACAGCTCCACATACAGCTTGGGCATAACACCGTAGGTGCCGCCGATGCCGCCGACAGCGCCCATCACCAGGCCGGAGATCAGCTGCTCATCGGGACCGTTGAAGACGATGGCACCCTCGTCAGCCCACATCTGAATATCCTGGGTAGGCATGGAGGAGTTCTTGACACCGATGACCCGGGGGTTCTTCAGCATTTCCTTCAGCAGCGGCACGCTCAGGGACACGCCGGCCAGCTGGGGAATGTTGTAGATGATGAAGTCGGTGTTGGGAGCGGCAGCGCTCATGTCATTCCAGTACTTGGCAATGGCATAGGGAGGCAGCTTGAAGTAGATGGGGGGGATGGAAGCGATGGCGTCAACGCCGAGGGACTCTGCGTGACGGGCCAGCTCCTGGGAGTCGGCGGTGTTGTTGCAGGCGATGTGAGCGATAACGGTGATCTTGCCCTTGGCCTCAGCCATCACATTTTCCAGCACCAGCTTACGCTCGGCAACGCTCTGGTAAATGCACTCACCGGAGGAGCCGCCAACATACAGACCCTGAACACCCTTTTCAATGAACCAACGGGTCAGTTCCCGGACAGCGGCGGTGTTGATGTCGCCCTTCTCGTCATAGCAGGCATAGAACGCAGGGATAATACCCTGGTACTTCTTGATATCGGTCATAGTTATTCTCCTTATTAACCCTTAACGGCACCCATGGTGGTGCCCTTCGTAAAGTACTTCTGGAAGATCAGGAACACAATGATGATGGGCACGGAAGCCAGTGCGGCACCGGCCATCAGCAGGCCGTAGTCGGTGGAGCTTTCGCCCTGCATGGTAGCAATACCCAGAGAAATGGTCAGCTTGGAAGAGGTGGACAGCATGATCAGCTGCATGAAATAATCATTCCAGGCATTGATGAAGGTGAAGATGCCGCAGGCACCCACACCGGGCTTGATCATGGGGAACATGACATCGGTGAAGGTACGCCATTCGGAAGCGCCGTCGATGCGGCAGGCTTCCACCATTTCCGTGGGGATACCCTCTGCAAACTGCTTCAGCAGGAACACGCCAAAGGGCCAGCCCACCACGGGGAAGATAACAGCCCAAATGGTATCATAGATCTTCAGCGCATTCATTTCCCGCAGCAACGGGATCAGAATAACCTGCTTCGGCAGGGCCATGGCGCAAACGATCAGGCTAAAGACCAGGCCCTTACCCCAGAAGCGCTTCTTTGCCAGCACATAGCCGGCCATAGCAGAGGTCAGGCAGGTCAGCAGCATGGCAGCCACGGACATGAACACCGTGTTGATCAGCCAGCGGATGGCGCCGGGGATCTTGGGGCCCATGATGGTGGTCTTGCCGAAGGTCAGCTCAAACAGAGGTGCCGTACGCTTTTCCAGCAGACGGATAAAGTTGCCGGTATCCCACTCGCTGGGCCACCAAATAGGCTTGGTAGCATTGATCTCAGCACCGGTCTTGAAGGCACCGGTGATGATCCAGTACAGAGGGAACACAAACAGAACCGCCAGCAAAGCGACCAGGACAAAAGAGAACACGGTATACAGCCTGGTTTTCAGCTGGGAGGTATTCAGACGATTATCAGCATTCATTTGACACCCTCCTTACTTTTCCTGGCCGGCCTTAAACTGGACAGCGGACAAAATGGCGATGATGATAGCCAGGATCACGCCCATGGCGTTGCCGTAGCCATACTTGTACAGCTTGAAGGCCTGGTAGTAAATGTAGTACATGATGGTCATGGTGGAGTTGTTGGGGCCACCGGAGGTCAGCAACTGGATCAGCGCAAAGCACTGGAAGGAGTTGATGGTGGTAATGACCAGGATATACAGGGTGGTGGGCATCATCTGGGGCATTTTGATCTTCCAGAAGGTCTGCAGACGGGAAGCGCCGTCCACTTCAGCAGCCTCCACCAAAGACTTATCCACATTGTCCAGAGCGGAAACATACAGCACGATGGGCTGGCCCACGGAGGTGGTCAGCAGGATCATGATGATGCAGCCCAGGGCATACTTGGGATCGCCCAGCCAGTTGATGTTCTCATCGAGAATACCGGTCTGGTTGCCCAGATAGTTCAGAACACCATAGTAGTTATTGAACATCCACTTCCAAACCATGGTAACGGCCACAGAGCCGGTAACCACAGGCAGGTAGAAGATGCAGCGGAATGCGGAAGTAGCAGCCACAGGCATGCGGCTGATTGCGGAAGCCACCCACAGGGAGAAGATACAGGTAACAGGCACAGACACGCCAACGATGATGAGGGTATTCTTCAGTGCGATCCAGAAAACCTCATCCTGCAGCAGGGTCTGGTAGTTCTTCAGGCCGACGAAGATATCCTCACGGCCCATGGTGGCGTCGAAGAAGCTGGTGTACAGGCACATGATCATGGGATACACGACAAAGCCCACGAAGAACACCAGGAACGGCAGCAGGAACAGATAGGATGTGCGGGTTTCCCGTATCATAAGCTTGCGGCTTTTGGCGTTCAGAGCAATATTTTTGTTTGCCAAGGAAATCCTCCTCTCAGGTTATCTTAATAAGGAATAGTGAATAGTGAAGAAGTGAATCACCTATTCACTCTTCACTATTACCTATTAACAAAATGCCCCTCCCCTTGAAGGGAAGGGGCATTTTCATACTATCTTGGGAAAATGCTTATCAGAAATTACTTGCCGATCTCAGCGATCCACTTTTCAACAGCGGTCTTGATGTCATTGCCAGCGCCGACTTCCTGCAGCATGTTCCACCAAGCGGTACGGGCGGAAGCCCAGTTGGTGGTAACCTGGTAGTAGTCGCCCAGGTAAGGCATCAGAACGTTGTACTCCTGCATGATGGCATTGTCAGCCCAGATACCGGACAGATCAGCGCCCTCAGCAGTGTTACGGACAGCGAAGTAGTTGGCAGCCTTGACAGCGTCAGCGGTCTTGGCGGAGTCGCACATGTACTTGATGAAGGTCTTGGCAGCAGCGATCTTAGCATCGTCCTTGTTGTTGAAGATGCCGAAGCCCCAGATACCACCCTGCAGAGCGGGAGTGTTGTCGGAGGGGAAGGACAGGAACAGGATGTCGTTGCCGTTGATGGTCTTCTCAGCACCGGTGTTAGCGGAGTTGGGGTTCAGCTGCTGAGCGATGTTCCAGCAGAAAGCCATGGACAGGGTCTCGTTGTAGAACATAGCGATCTCGTCGGAAGCGACGATGCCGGGGTTGAAGGAGATGCCTTCGCAAGCAACAATGCGCTCCAGAGCGGCAATGTTCTCAGCGGAGTTCCAGGTGTACTCGGTGTGAGCAGCGTTGGTGTAGGTGCCGCCGTTCAGGTTGGTCACCAGAGCGCGGGTGCCCTGGTCGCCGCCCTGGCCGCCGCAGTAGATGGTGCCGACATCCTTACCGGTGTGGGCGTAAACCTTAGCAACAGCAGCGAAGAAATCCTCGGTGGACTTCCAAACGTGCTTCTCGGCATCGATGTGCTCCATAGCACCGGCAGCCTCGAAGACGTCCTTGTTGATAGCCATGCAGTGAGCAGTCATGACCAGGGGGTACTCGTAGACCTTGCCGTCAGCGCCGTAGCAAGCGTTCAGAGCAGCAGCGTTGATTTCCTTCTTGTCGGTCTCGTCCAGCAGGTCGGACAGGTCGACCATCAGGCCCTTAGCGCCCCAGTTAGCGACCAGACGCTCGGGACCTTCCATGATGATGTCGGGAGCGGTGCCGCCGTTGATAGCGGTGTCAACCTTGGTATCGCCGTTGGTGTAGTCCAGGTACTCGACCTTGACCTTGATGCCGGGGTTAGCGGCCTCGAAGTCAGCGATCAGAGCGTCGACAGTAGCCTGGGTGCCCCAGCCGCCGATGGGATAGGTCCACAGGGTGATCTCGGTGGTCTTGCCGTCGTTGGTCTCCACGGTGCAAGCGACCATGGACAGAACCAGCATAACAGCCAGAGCCAGTGCAAGAATCTTCTTCATAGTCTTGTTTCCTCTTTTCATTAATTTTTTTGGCGCGCCAGGCTGATTGCATAACTCGCCATTTAATGAGATATTACAAAATTTTAACCAACTTGTCAATGTGTTTTTTATAACTTACCAAATTTTAGGCACAAGGCCCAATTTCACAAACCTTCGTTCCTTTTTCTTCGTCACCTTTTTGTCAGTATGACGAAAGTGCAAACTTTCTCTTGACGCACTCCAAAAACATGATATTCTTTACATATAAGAATAACAAATAACTCAAGGAGGAACACCATGAAAAAGCACATTCTCTGTCTTGGCGACTCCAATACCCACGGCTATTGCGCCGATCCCAAGGACTGCGCCGACGGCGGCATCCGCTTCAACGAAAACGAGCGCTGGACCTGTCTGCTGCAGAAAGCCCTTGGCGACGATTATCTGGTCACCGAGGAAGGCCTGTCCGGCCGCACCACTGTTTTCCAGGATCCCCTCCACGAATGCATGGACGCGCTGACTGTGGCCTACCCCCTGCTGAAGAGCCACGAGTTCATCGACCTGCTGATCATCATGCTGGGCACCAATGACACCAAGGACCGGCTGGGTATGAACGCCGCCTGCATCGGCCTGGGTATGGAACGCCTGGTGCGCAAGTGCATGAGCGTCGATTGCTGGGGCGACAAACAGCCCAATATCCTCATCGTGTCCCCTCCCCCCATCGGCGACGAGCTGAACGACCCCTGCATGGGCATCCATTGCGCCGAAAAGAGCCGGGAGCTGGCCCATTACTACAAGCTGAAGGCTGACCTGCTGGGCTGCCATTTTATGGATGCCAACGGCTGTGAATTCAACCAAATCGACTTCATGCACCTGACGAAAAAGGGCCACGCCCAGCTGGCTGAGCGTTTCGCCGCACTGGTCCCCCAGATCATCAAATAAACCAAAGATCTTGTCATTCCGATCCAGTCCGCAGACTGGCGTGGGAATCCCCCGGATCTTAGGTCTGCCTTTCATTGCGGAGATTGCCACACCAGCGTGCGCGCTGGTTCGCAATGACGCAAAAAATAAAAGAAGCCGCCTTATTCGGCAGCTTCTTCCTCCGGTTCTTCCGGCATAAAGGGTTTGAACATAGGTTCGATGCACAGGCTGCCGATCAGCGCCGCCAGCGCCGGCAGCAAAAACAGCGGGATCACAAATCGCGCACACAGCAGCACCACCGCCGTATTGACCACACCCAGCACCACCGTGCGGGGCAGATTGGCCAGCGCCAGGATCACCGTGTTGCGCAGCAATGCGCCCAGGCTGTTTTCAAAACGGCTGAGCATGGGAAACAGAACACTGAGCACGCCCACCAGCACCACAGCGGCAAAGGCAATGCCTGCAAAGAGCATCCAGGAAATGCGGCCGTACACAGCCCCATTCCAGCACTGGATCATACCGTAGCACAAGCCGGCCACCGCCGCAAAAAACACCAGCGTCGGCAGGATGCTGCTTTTCCAGTTGACCCGGTAAACATGCAAAAACCGCTGCCAGGTGTTTCTCTCCCCCTGCCGGAAGCCCCGATACACCGCATCATACAGCGCAGCAAAGGATGCGCCCATGGTCACCACCGGCACGCATCCCACCAAAAAGAACAAGCTCAAAAAAATACAGTCCGTCACCTGAGTCATAAAGATCATCAGGCCGCTGTCGGGCTTAAATAAACCTTTCATTGGTTTCACCTCCGGAAGTTGTGAGGCCATCATAGCATACTTTTTCCGGATTGTCACCAAAAAACAAAAATTATGGAGGATATACTTTATGGATCGCAAAAAGTTTTTGGCGGAGCGTCAGTGGATCCGCAACCAGCTGTCTAATGTAGCTGATTTTTGGCTGAAGAACGGCTGGGATCACGAGCATGGCGGCGTCACCACTTGCCTGGACCGTACTGCTCAGGTCTATTCCACCGACAAGTCCGTTTGGATGCAGGGCCGCTGCGGCTGGTCCTACGCCTATCTGTGCAACATCTACGGCGTGCGGGAGGACTGGCTGAAGTTCTCCAAGAGCTGCATCGACTTCCTGGAAGAGCATTGCGTCAACCATGATGCCGACGGCCGCCTGTACTTCACCGTGGAAGCCGACGGCACTCCCCTGCGTCAGCGCCGCTACTGCTACTCCGAGGCTTTCTACTGCATCGCCAACGCAGAATATTATGGCATTACCGGCGAGCGTGAGCACCTGCTGCGTGCCCGCCGCGCCTATGATATGTACTGGAACCTGAACCACGGCATGACCGACCCCACCGGCATGGGTCCCAAGTCCACCCGTACCGGCCGCGCTCTGGGCATCCCCATGATCATCCTGAACGTCACCGGCGTTATGAAGCGTGTTGACCCCGAGATGAAGGATGTTTATGACGCAAGAGCCAAGGAGTGCGTGGAGGACATTTTCAAGTACCATGTCCGCCCCGACCTGGGCTGCACCCTGGAGAGCGTTGCTCTGGACGGCACCCCCCGTCTGCATGTCACCGAGGGCCGTATGGTCAACCCCGGCCACGACATCGAGTGCGCCTGGTTCCTGATGGACTACGCCAACGATGTGGGCGACAAGGAGCTGCACAAGAAGGCCATCGAAGTCTTCGACATGGCTTTCAATGCCGGTTGGGACAAGGAATTCGGCGGCATTCTGTACTTCATGGACTGCCTGGGCAATCCTCCCGAAGCTTACGAGCACGATATGAAGCTGTGGTGGCCCCATAACGAAGCCCTGATCGCCTCCCTGATGATCTACCGCGACACCAAGGACGAGAAGTACCTGGATATCTTCTATCAGATCCTGGATTACTGCAAGACCTACTTTGCTGACGAGTACGGCGAGTGGTACGGCTACCTGCGCCGTGACGGCCAGCCCACCCAGCCCGCCTGCAAGGGCTCTACCTTCAAGGGTCCCTTCCATGTGCCGCGCTGCCTGATCCTGGTGGATCAGATGATGACCCAGGTCCTGGGCGAATAATTTCAAGACCCACGGGGCGGAGGCACTGCCTCCGCCCTATTCCTATACTGGCTTTCAAATTTTCGTTTATCGTACTGTTTGGAATGGAAATTTGTCGCCCCTTTGGGGCGACGGCGGCGAAGCCGCCCTACCTTCTCCCGGGGAGAAGGTGGCCGAGCGCCAGCGAGGTCGGATGTGGAACTCGGGCGGAAAACTTACGAAACGGGATGTTTTTCAGGCTTTCTCCAGGATATGGGTTTCAAAAAGTCTATACCATTTACCGCATCCAACCTTCCTTCCCGCATTCCACATCCGTCTCAAAATAG
>JAZUBW010000004.1:0-3391 GCA_045638785.1 Faecousia sp. | reverse complement strand
GAGGCAAAGCTCTTCCAGCGCTCCACGGCGGCATCCCATTCTGCGCCCTTGGGGGCATAGGGACGCCCCTTCAGGCATTCGAAGGTGATTTCATCGGGGTTGATGTAGCCGCAGCGGGCTGCTCCTTCAATGGCCAGGTTGCAGAGGGTCAGGCGGCCATCCATATCCATGGATTCAATGGCGCTGCCACCGAATTCGTAAGCATAGCCCAGGCCGCCGTTGGCGCCGAGCTTGCCGATGATGTGCAGCGCCACGTCCTTGGCGGTCACGCCCGGGCGCAGGGTGCCTTCCACGCGCACGTTGCGCACCTTCAGCGGGCTCATGGCCAGGGTCTGGGTGGCCAGTACGTCGCGCACCTGAGTGGTGCCGATACCCATGGCGATGCTGCCCACGGCGCCGGGGGTGGCAGTGTGGGAGGCGCCGCAGACAATGGTCATGCCCGGCTGGGTGATGCCCAGCTCCGGCCCCACCATGTGCACAATGCCCTGGCGGCCGCTGGCGAGGTCGAAAAGACGGATGTTGTTTTCCTGGCAGTTGCGGCCCAGCCCGTTGAGCATGGCGGCAGCGCGGGGGTCGGCAAAGGGTTCGCACTGGTCATCGGTGGGGATGATGTGGTCCACCGTGGCAAAAAGTCGCTCCGGGTGCAGTACGGGCAGCCCCAGCTCGCGCAGCATGGCAAAGGCCTGCGGCGAAGTCACCTCGTGCAGGTACATGGTGGCAATGAACAGCTGCGTACGCCCATCCGGCAGTGTCCCCGCCGTGTGCGCGTCCCATACTTTTTGGTATAATGTCTTACCCATAGTCGTGCTTATGTGCCAATGTAACATAGGCGCACGGTAGAGTCAAGTAGTCAAGACACGCAGAATGCCCGCTATGACACAAGCTACGGAGGTATGCAGAGCACAGAAGTCAGAATGCGGAATCCGGATATGGGACCCAGCATGCTCTGTGTTGCACACGAGTTCTATGCTCAACAGTTTTTTATGTGAGGTGGGTTTTCTGTTTTCGTATTCTATCAATATCAATATGTTATTTATGCTTGACTGCGGATTTTAAATCCGTATCTCTCGATATGAAGCAAACTTTTTCTTCGGATTATTTTTTACTGTTAAATATCCAACCATCAATTCTGGAAACAACGAGCTGCCCCCCATAGGCGAGTAACAGTGTTGCTGCCATCATGCCGACGATGGATAGCTCAGGGTATACACTTCCCCAGCCCATTGGTTCGCGCACAATGACACCTCCTATATCGCTGGACATGATGGGATAAGGGCCAACAAGTCCGCCCGTCTGAATAATCCGGATAGGAATGAAGTGAAGCACGAAGATATAAAACACAGCGGGACCTCCTAACCAGACCAGGAATGATGGCTCCTTTTTCCATTTGATGCCGGCAAACAGCCACAAAACACCCAGCACAAAAACGACAGTACACAAAGGATACAGTAAAATATGGTATGCATCCCGAAGAAGATTCTGCCATCCAACAGGTAACCACTCAAGCAAGCCGAACTTCTCTTTCACAACATAATAGGGAATCATGTGATATTTCATCAATACCCACCCAGCGACCAGACATAAGGCGCCAACAAGCAACACTGGTACGCGAATTTTACGAACGACATTCTCTACTTCCGGAAGAAACAATGCCATCAACATACCACAGGGAAAACAAAGTTCCGTATCCAGCCACCACATAGGCTTGATGGGAATAAGAGCGACACATAGTACATAAATGAGAACAAAAGAAAGCAGGATGGACAACAGAGGTCGATTAACGCCGAAGATTTTAAAACCAAACCATGTGACTAAATATATTGCCAGAGTCATTACGATAAACCAATAACCACCCGCGCCAATCATCGTTTCCACAAAAGACCCCAACGCTTCCTTAGGTGTCAGATGAGTTATCAGGTATACCATGCAAGAGAAAGCACAGCAAATACCCATGTTGATGTACAGTCGCAAAAAGCGTTTGGTTATCAATTCTTTCACATAAATTTCCCTCTTTCTCTCGATAGCTTTGAATATGCCATAACCAGAGAAGAAAAAGAACGAACTGACAATTGATTGCCCTGCAGGACCATCAAAAAGGCGTTGATACCACAGGTCTATACCTTCAAACGGAACAATTCGTTGATTTATATGCCTGAGTACAATGATGATAATGAAAAAAGCATTAATGATGTTTGTTCTGTTATGCGACAAACAAGCTCCATTTTCCGGAAGTTGCCAAACTAAGGAAGGCCGTCCCCAAAGCAGCATCAACGCTAACAAAAAGAGAATAAGAAGTGACATGGAAACAAAAGCAGAGGTTGCGACCCGCCAATTTTGATGACGGGAAGCGCATTATACGGATTTAAAATCCGCATCTCTTACTTTTTATTCTGTTTTCTGTTAATGTGTTGTATTTGGAAAGCGTGCTCGATTGCGCAGTGGTAATCGAATCGCGCAAATCGAATCGCGAATAAATGAAAAAAAACTCCATGGAAAACCATGGAGGGGTAGGTGGTTGTGTGTGCGGTATCTTTACTCGCCCGGCACTTCAGCGCGCTCCTTGAGCTGCTCGGCGCAGGAAGCGTCGATCTTGGCGAGGGGAACTCGTCGATGGGCAGACACTTAACGATGCTGTAGGAGCCGTCCGCGTTGGCGCGGACGGACTGGGAGTAGATGATGTCGGCGGGCAGGTCTAGCTTGCGCAGCATGCCAAAGGCCTGCGGTGAGGTTTTCTCGTGCAGGTGTACAAGGTTGCATCAAGTAGTCAAGACACGCAGTATGCCCGCTATGACACGCACAAAAAATGCCCGCGCAGGCAGAGTGCTGCGCGGGTGTGCAAAAAATGGGCTGTTTCCTGAAAATCAGCTGATGAAATCAACGCCTTGGGCGTCTTTGGTTACCGTGCAGATTTCCACAAGGTTCCAGATGAATACAACCGGACCAAGGAATCCGAAAGAAATGAGAGTCATCAGCAGCTGGGCAATCCCCTTACCTGTGTAACCGGCAAAGAAATTGTGTATGCCGAGTGTGCCAAGGAGGATGGCAAGCAGAATGTAGGCGAGGCGGGACTTAGGCATATGCGTGTGTGTAGTTGAGTTTGGAGGGTAAAAGTAAAAATCCCGCCCCGGGGAGTTTCCGGGGCGGGATGTGAAGCGGGATTTACTCGCCCAGCACTTCAGCGCGCTCCTCGAGCAGCTCGGCGCAGGAAGCGTCGATCTTGGCGCGGGAGAACTCGTCGATGGGCAGACCTTCAACGATGCTGTAGGTGCCGTCCGCATTGGTGCGGGTGGGCTGGGAGCAGATGATGCCGGCGGGCAGACCGTACTTGGTGCCGTCGGTGTAGGAAGCCACGGAGAACCAGTCGCCCTCGGCGGTGGGGGTGGTCAGGTTC
>JAZUBW010000003.1:0-27782 GCA_045638785.1 Faecousia sp. | reverse complement strand
GATCTGCAGAGGCAGCAGCCTCTGCTGCTGCCTTCTTACGCAGAGCATCAGCAGCTGCGAGCAGGTTCAAGCTAAGGACCTGGTCAAAATCAGCAAGTGCTGCCAGTTTGGTAGCATCATTGGTCTTGGCCTTCAGCACATCGTACAGAGCGGTAACAGCAACGGACGTATTCAGGTCGCCGTTCAGCGCACCCTCGAAGCGGCCCTTCAGCTGGGCAAAGGCTTCTGCTTCCACCTCGCCGTCCCGCTTCAGGGTGGCGATCTTGGCGATCAGCTTGTCGTAGGCCGCCACGGCATTGTCCAGGTTTTCCCAGGAGAATACCAGGTTGCGGCGGTAGTGGCTCTGCAGGCAGAACAGGCGGTAGGCCATGGGGTCATAGCCCTTGCTTTCCAGCAGGGAAACGGTGAGGAACTCACCCTTGGACTTACTCATCTTGCCGGTGTCGGTGTTCAGATGGTGGACATGGAACCAGTAGTTGCACCACTTGTGGCCGAGATAACTCTCGGACTGGGCGATCTCATTGGTATGGTGAGGGAAGGCGTTGTCGATGCCGCCGGCGTGGATATCCAGGTCCTCGCCCAGGTGCTTCATGGAGATGCAGGAGCACTCGATATGCCAGCCGGGATAACCAACGCCCCAGGGAGAATCCCACTTCAGGGCCTGGTCCTCGAACTTACTCTTGGTGAACCACAGAACGAAGTCGTTCTTGTTCTTCTTGTTGGTATCCTCCTCGACACCCTCACGGACGCCGGTAGCCAGGTCTTCCTCATCGTGGTCATTGAAGACATAGTACTTTTCCAGGGTGGAGGTATCGAAATACACATTGCCGCCGACGAAGTAGGCCTTGCCGTCGCTGAGCAGCTTCTGCACCATTTCGATGTATTCATCGATGCAGTTGGTAGCAGGCTCCACCACATCAGGCCACTTGATGTTCAGCTTCTGGCAGTCGGACTTGAATGCCTCGGTGTAGTAGCGGGCGATGTCCATAACGGTCTTATTTTCACGCTTAGCGCCCTTGACCATCTTGTCTTCGCCGGTGTCGGCATCGGATGCCAAATGGCCCACGTCGGTGATGTTCATGACACGCTTGACATTATAGGCGGTGTAGCGCAGGGCCTTTTCCAGCACGTCCTCCATGATGTAGGTACGCAGGTTGCCGATATGGGCATAGTGGTAAACGGTAGGGCCACAGGTGTACATCTTGACCAGGTCGGGATTGTTGGGAACAAACAGTTCCTTCTTATGGGACAGAGAATTATACAGATACATATTGGTTTCCTCCAAATGTTTATTTACTATTTTCATGTTTACTTGGGGCAAGCAAACGAGCCAAAAAAGCAAAGCCCCCCAGCACAGGAATCAAGAGCCAGAAAAAGCTCTTGGCAGAATATCCTGCATCACGCAACCGGCGGATGCAAACGGCGATCATTGGCACCACGGAGGCCATGCCATATACGGCAGAAACCGTGCGGCCAACATCTGCAGCAGGCTCCGGCTCAAAATGGAAGATAAACATCGCCACAATGGATAGTGCCATAAGCAGAGCAAAGTTAAAGAAAACCCAAAGAACAACAGCCGCACAAAAGCTTCGTCTTGAAGTTTTTCCCTGAAAATCTGCGTAGCAACGCCAGAAATCCAAATAATGTCGCATGACCCTTCCTCCAAGTTTAACCTTCCGGCATCCGAGGCAGACCCTTTTTGCAGAGCAAAATCACAAAAATGAGCCAGCCCACAACGGGCAGCAGCAACCACAGGTAGGCCTTGGGACCGTAGCCTGCATCCCGCAGGCGGCGTTTGGTATTGCGGGCGATGGGGATACACCAAAGGATCGCCAGGGCGATGGATGAATAGATGGCGATTTGATTGGTCTGCTCAGTGCTGAAAGGCAGCAGTACCGACAGCAGGATCAGCATGACGATGACGCAGCAGAAGCAGCTGATGAGTTTGATGCACAGATCGCCCCAAAAAGCACCGGCGGACATGGTTTCCTTGGCCCTTAGCTGCTCCAGGATCGGATATTTTGATTTCGGCATGGGATCACCTCAAAAAGATAAACCGCCCCTTGCACATACGTACAAGAGGCGGGTAAAAACTCGCGGTTCCACTCTTATTTGTTACTTGATATGCACTTGATCGCTCCCGGACGCACCTTCACGGTACTCCCCTGCCCGGGCTTCCAGCCGATGGCCCAGGCTCTCTGAAGGATCGTTTCCGTTACTCTTTCCGATCTTTGCGATTTTGTTTATTTTACCACGGAAAACAGGGGGTGTCAAGGGTTCAGGTACCTTCAATATCAAGAGAAAATCTAGTAAAGATCCGATGATAGATTTCCAACGAGTTCGCATTCGCGTAGAATAGGCCGCTGTAGTTCTCGCCAGCCTGGGTCCCAAGGAACCCAACAAGCCAACATTTCTCTCCATCGTTTTCCGGGGGTATATTGAAATCGATAGCATTTTCTCCATCGTTTTCAGAAGCGGAGAATGCGTACATAGACTCCTCAAACGAGATATTGGTGATAGAAACAATGGTTGCGTAAAAGGCTTCGCCTGTGGTCAGCGCTTCGCACAGTCCGGAAATGCCGCCCAGTTCCGGCTGAAAAACGATCAGCATGGGAATATTGTCGCAGGAGATGACGGCAGCAAGCCGTTCCACTCCTGTGGAAGGATCAAGATAATACAGGAATGCAATAGGTGTTTGGTCGCTGTCCAAATTGATCAAAACATCACTTCCAACAAGCTGTTGGTCTGCTTTCGGAATTTGCGAAACATCCGGCAGGGTTCCCGGCGCAACCAATTCATCATTTGGCGAAATATTACCATTGAAGTTAATGTCTGTCAAAAATCGGGAAATATACGTTTCTGAATTGTCGCTGGGTACTTCCGTCGTTCCAGATGGAAGCGTAGTGGAAGATGATGCCTGTGATTCTGTGGTGGGATTCGTTGTGTCCGGCAATGGATCAGCGCCACATCCCATACAACAAAATAAGATAACGAATACTATGGCAAAAGACAGTAATCTCATTCAGGGAACACCTCCTCAATATCTACATACCTAGCAGAATAACGGCTAGAATTTTTAGATATCTCATTATAATTCTCCTTTTACTAGATTACTTTATTTTCAACAAAAGGCCGTAGCGAAACATTAACACATCAAAAGATCAATCCAGATACATAACTTCCTTGCGGTATCTTGCGATGCCCTTTTCCAGCAGGTCCATGGCTCTCGTCAGGTCCTCCAGGTTCAGGACATAAGCGATACGCACCTCGTTGACGCCCTTACCGGGGGTCTCATAGAAGGGACCGCCGGGGGCGAACATGACGGTGTCGCCGTTATCGTCGAAATGGGTCAGCAGCCAGTTCTGGAACTTGTGGGTATCGTCGACAGGCAACGCTGCCATGATATAGAAGGCGCCCTCGGGCTTCTGCACCAGCACGCCATCGATGGCCTTCAGACGGTCATACACCAGGTCACGGCGGCGGATATATTCTGCCCGGTTGGCATCGTAATAGTCCTTACCGACGCTGTAGAGAGCCGCTGCACCCACCTGGTCCATGGTGGCAACCGCCAGGCGGGACTGGCAGAACTTCAGCAGGGCCTGCTGTAGGTCCTTGTTCTTGGTGACCACGCAGCCGACACGGGCACCGCAGGTAGAAAACTGCTTGGAAACGGAATCGGTGATGATGAGGTTGTCGGCAATGTCTGCAAAACGGCCCATGGTGGGAACGCCGGCATTTTCGCCATAGCAGAATTCACGGTAGACTTCGTCGGAAATCAGGAACAGGTCATGCTCCTTGGCAACATCGGCAATCATCCGCATTTCCTCTTCGGTCAGCGTGACACCGGTGGGGTTACCGGGGTTGGTGATCATAATGGCCCGGGTATTGGGGGTGATGAGGGCCTCGATCCGCTCCCGGATGGCATAACGGTAGCCTTCCTCCGGGCAGGTGGGCAGGGCACGGATGGTGCCGCCGGCGGCATGGACGAAGGTGGCATAGTTGGGATAGTAAGGCTCGGGGACGATGATCTCGGTATAGGGGTCGAGAATGCTCAGGCACACCAGAAGCAGGGCTTCGCTGCCGCCGGTGGTGATAAGCACATCGCTAGGATCCAGGTCAACGCCCAAGCTGTTCTTATAATAGCCGCGGATGGCATCGATGAGCACCGGCATACCGGGAGAAGCGGTATAGGCCAGCACATCCTGGCGGAAGTTCTGGATGGCATCATAGAACTGAGTGGGGGTTTTCAGGTCGGGCTGACCGATATTCAGATGGTAAATCTTCTTGCCGGCTTCCTGGGCGGCCACGGCCAGAGGATGGAACATACGCATGGGAGAGGATTCGCAGCGATTGGCGTTGATAGAAATTTTCATAAGCGCCTCCGTTATGGTGTAGTAAATGGCTTTCTACCTTTTATAATACCACTATCATCACCATTTTGCAAGAATTTTTACATAATCTGTGTACATTTATGCGCCACAGGCGAAATCCTCCACAAATCGGAGCCTGTTGGCGGTTTCGTGCAGAAAGAAAAAACGGGCTGCATTGGCGCAGCCCGTTTTGCTTATTCCCAAGTGGCCCAGATTTCGGGGCAGTAGCCCACGGTGGCCTGTTTGCCGTTGCGGACGATGGGGGTCTTCATGAGGGAAGGATCGTCAAAGACTTTGTCCTCCTTCGCCACCTTATCCTCCATATACTTCATATTGGTGATCTCCTGGGACTTATTATCCCAATCGATGAGATTGTCGATGCCGCCCACGGCCCGCAGGACGCTGTCAAATTCCTTGCCGGACATACCGTACTTGATCAAATCAATGGACTGGTATTTGACCCGGCGCTCCTTGAACCAGCGCTCTGCTTTTTTCGTGTCGAAGCACTTGCTTTTGCCAAAAATCTGAATGTTCAATAGACTACCTCCATCAGGCACAGGCCCTGGGCAGGTGCCAGGAAGCCTGCGTCGCTGCGTTTGCCGCCAAAGAGGGCGGGAATGCTGTCGCTCTTCCGCTCTCCCCTGCCCACTTCCACCAATGTGCCTACCATGATGCGGACCTGGTTGTGGATAAAGCCGTTGCCGGTGAAACAGATGCGAAGCTCATCCCCGTCACGGCATACTTCCACGGAACGGATAAAGCGGACGGTGGATTTTTTGAATTTGGGATTGCCGCAAAATGCGGAAAAATCATGCTCCCCTTCCAGCAGCTTTGCCGCCTGGTTCATGGCGGTCAGATCCAGCGTTTCGGGCATGATGGTGACGAATTTACGCTGGAATACGCAAGGATTTTCGCTGTTCCAAATGCGGTAGCAATAGGTTTTTTCCTTGGCGTTCAGCCGGGCGTGGAACCGCTGGGAAACATCCTTGCAGCGGATGATGCCAATATCCTCCGGCAGGTACTGCCGCAGCTGCCGCAGGATCTCATCCGCAGGCATGGTGCTTTCGCAATGGAAATTGGCCACCTGGCCGGCGGCATGGACACCGGCATCGGTGCGGCCGCTGCCGGAGATCTCAATTGCCTCCCCCAAAATACGGCTGAGTGTTGTTTCCAGCTTTGCCTGGATGGTATCGTCCTTACCGGGCAGCCGCTGCCAGCCCCGGTAACGGGTGCCGTCATAGCAAATGTCAAGTCGGATATTTCGCATAGAATCCCTGCTTTTTCAGCCAATCCAGAATATTGGCGTAGACTTCCTTTCGGTTCAATTCGTTGAGCACCTCGTGGCGGCAAAGCGGATACAGCCGCATGGTCACATTTTCCATGCCGGCCCGGGTGAAGGCCTGCACCGTCTGCTTGACACCCTCTCCGTAATTACCCACCGGGTCATCGGCACCGGCGATAAAGAGCACCGGCATGTCCTTGCGCATTTTGGCAAGGTGCTCCGGCTCCTGGTTGTAGAGCATGCCCGTCAGCATATCCTTGGCAAGGCCGGCGGACATAGAAAAACCGCAGAGCGGATCGGCAACATAGGCATCGACGATCTTATTATCCCGGGTCAGCCAATCATGGCTGGTGCGCCGATGATCGATTTTTCGGTTATAGCTGCCAAACATCATGCCGTCCAGGAGCTTGCTTGGTTTATAGGGACCCTGGCGCTTGGCAACCAGGGTGGCCGTGGCGATACCGGTATTGAGAATGCCACGGTGCATCCAGCCCGTACCGGAGAGGATTGCCGCAGAAATGCCGCACTTGGGGTATTTGGCCAGGAGCGTTCGGACCATGAAGGATCCCATGGAATGGCCCAGCAGGATATAGGGCACATCGGGGCACTCCATGCGGGTGTAGGTCAGAAGCTGGTGGGTATCAGCCACAGCCTTATGCCAGCCGCCCTCAAAAGCACCCAGGATGCCTTCGTTACCAAGGGAACCGCCGTGACCCATATGGTCCTCGGCCACCACCAGGAAGCCCTTAGAGGCCATAAAGGAGGCAAACTCCTCATACCGGGCTGCGTACTCGGCCACGCCGTGGACGATCTGCAGCACCGCCACAGGCTTTCCCTGGGGTTCCCACCGGCAGCCGTGGATCATACCCTTGCCGCAGGAGGGAAAGTAAAAATCTGTATGCATGGCGTTCTCCTTAGCCGATCACTTCATAACCGGCATCCACGATGGCCTTCTTCAGCGCTTCCACATCGGCATCGCCCTGGACAGTGACGATCTTTGCCTGCAGATCCACCACAGCATCAGTGGTGCCGGGCACTGCCTTACAGACCTTCTCCACCATAGCCTTACAATGGGGGCACATCATACCTTCAACCTTGATCACAGTTTCCATTTTCGTTTCCTCCTCAATGATAATCATTTCCTCAATGACAGGCTGCGTGATTTTGGTCTTCGGCTTGAAGAACCGCAGGCGCAGCGCATTACTGACAACAAAGACCGAGCTAACGCTCATGGCTGCCGCACCAATCATAGGGCTAAGCAGCCCGCTGGCGGCAACGGGAATTCCCAGGCAGTTATAGAAAAATGCCCAGAAGAGATTTTGCTTGATATTGCGTATGCAGGCCTTGCTCAACTCCACGGCGCTGCAGACACCGGCCAGGGAGTTTTGCATCAGCACCACATCGGCAGACTCCATGGCAATATCCGTACCGGCACCGATGGCCATGCCCACATCGGCGGTGACCAGCGCCGGGGCATCGTTGATGCCGTCGCCAACCATCAGTACTTTGCGGCCTTCATCCTGGAGGTGCCTGACGGCGGCAGCCTTGTCACCGGGCAGCACATCGGCAATGACCTGGTCAATGCCGGCATTGGCAGCGATGGCAGCGGCGGTTTTCCCGTTATCGCCGGTAAGCATAACGACCCGCAGACCCAGCTTTTTCATGGCCTGTACAGCTTCCGCAGAGTCAGGCTTCAGCACATCGGCTGCGGCAATGGCACCCAGGTAGCAGCCGGTTTCGGAGGCAAAGTACAGGGGCGTTTTGCCGCTGTCGGCCAGTTCCGGATAGGCGGGAACAGCCACATTCTGTTCTGCCATCAGCCGTGCATTGCCGCCATAGTAGCGGACGCCGTCGATGATGGCCGTCACGCCACGGCCGGGCAGAGTTTCAAAATCGATAGCCTGGGGATAGGGCTGATTGCCCATCTTTTCCAGGATGGCCTTGGCAAAGGGATGCTCAGAACGGGCCTCCAAAGCAGCGGCGATTTCCAACAGCCGGTGCTGGGAAACAACAGCCGGGAGAAGATCGGTCACAGAAGGCTTACCGGTGGTCAGCGTACCGGTCTTATCCAGCACCACCGTGTCCACATGGTGCAAATTTTCCAGGGCTGCCGCATTCTTAAACAGCACACCCAGGCCGGCACCCCGGCCGGTACCCACCATGATGGCCACCGGCGTTGCCAGGCCCAGGGCACAGGGACAGGAGATGACCAGCACGGAAATGGCAGCAGACAGGGAAAATTCCAGGCCCTTGCCCCAAATCATCCAAAAACCGAATACCACCAAAGCAACGCTCATGACCACGGGCACAAAAATGCCGGCGATCTTATCAGTCAGGCGGGCAATGGGAGCTTTGGAGCCGCCGGCCTCTTCCACCATGCGGATGATCTGGGCCAAAGTAGTATCCTCGCCTACCTTTTCGGCGGTAAATTCCAAATAACCTTCCAGGTTGATGGTGGCAGCTGCCACCCGGTCGCCGGAAGCTTTTTCCACCGGCACACTTTCGCCGGTCAGAGCGCTTTGATCCACGGCAGCCCGTCCGGAGATCACCAGGCCGTCCACCGGGATCTGCCCGCCGGAGCGGACCAGGACGGTATCTCCAACCCGGACTTCTTCCACCGGGATCTCCATTTCCCTGCCATCTCGCCGGACAGTGGCCATTTTGGGTCGCAGATCCATCAGCTGACGGATGGCATCGCCGGTCTTGCCCTTGGCTCGGGTCTCCAGGAATTTGCCCAGTGTCACCAGGGTCAGGATCATGGCAGCGGATTCAAAGTACAGGTTATGGGCATAGCCCGCCACTGCGGCGGCATCGCCACGGCCCATGGCATCAGCCATGAGGAACAGCACAGCAATACCATAGACAAGGGCTGCCGAGGATCCAACAGCGATCAAAGAATCCATATTGGGGCCACGGTTCCACAGGGCCTTGAAGCCCTTTATGTAGTAGGCACGGTTCAGGTATACAACCGGCAGAGTCAGGAAGAACTGCAGCAAGGCTGCGATCATACCATTCTGGTGATACCAATGGGGTACCGGCAGCGACACCATGTGTCCCATGGTAAAATACATCAAAACAGCCAAGAAAATTGCCGAACCGATGATGCGGCCCTTCATTTCCCGCAGAGGCTGCTCCGCAGGGGCGGCAGACACCTTCTTTTCAGCGGGTTTTCCGATGCCGTAACCGGCATCCACCACCGCTTTTTCGATGGCTGCGGACACATCGTAAGATGCTTCAACTGCCATTTTTCCTGCCAGCAGGTTCACTTCCACTTTCTCCACGCCGGCAACGGCGGCGGTCACCTTCTCCACTCTGGCAGAGCAGGCAGCACAGGTCATGCCGGTCACATCAAATTTCAGTTTCATGAAAACACCTCGCTTCTTACCATATATTATCGGTGAAAGAAACGGAAAAATCAACCGCAAAATAAGAAATAATTTGACTTTAAGCGACAATTATGTTACTATTTTTTTATTAACCTAGTAAAAAAGGAGATCGAATATGAATATCAAGATCCTGTCCGACTCTACCTGTGACCTTTCTCAGGCCATTTTGGCCGAACACGATATTGCCCTTGTACCGCTGACGGTGGTTAAGGGCGACGAGCAGTTCAAAGACGGTGTGACCATCACCCCCGCCGAAATTTTTGCCCATGTGGCTGCCGGCGGTGACCTGTGCTCCACCTCCGCCAACTCCGTTGGTGAATATGAAGATCAGTTTGCGCTGTATGCCGGCAAGTACGATGGCGTGCTGCATATCAACATCGGTTCCGGCTTCTCCAGCTGCTATCAGAACGCCTGCATCGCAGCCGAAGATTTTTCCAATGTCCGAGTTGTGGACTCCATGAATCTATCCACCGGCCAGGGTCTGGTGGTGCTGGAAGCTGTGAAGCTGGCCAAGGAATGCGCCACCATCGACGAACTGCATGACAAGGTGCAGGCCTTTGCCGAGCGGGTGGAAGCCAGTTTCCTGGTGGATAAGCTGAACTACCTGGTCAAGGGCGGTCGCTGCTCTGCCGCCGCTGCTCTGGGTGCCAACCTGCTGAATCTGAAGCCCTGCATCGAGGTGCGGGACGGCAAGATGATCGTGGTGAAGAAGTACCGCGGCAGCTACGCCAAGTGCCTGGCAAGCTATGTCAAGGACCGGCTGGCAGACCGGGAAGAGCTTCGCCGGGATGTGCTGTTTGTCACCAAGACTTCTGTGGGCGACGAGGAATATGCCGCCGTTATGGAAGCTGTGAATGCCCACGGCCACTTTGAGACCGTGTACGAGACCACCGCCGGCTGCACCGTTAGCTGCCACTGCGGTCCCGGCACCCTGGGTGTGCTGTTTGTCAGAAAGTAATTGAATGGTCAAAGGCCGCTGCGAAATCGCAGCGGCCTTGCTTTTTTATTGTCTATCTATCTCGCCTCGTAGGCTTTACCAAATCGTAAGGCCAACATATTCCGTTCTGTTGGATTCTTGCTCGATCTCAATTACGATCCGGTAGGTCCCAGAACAATCTCATCGATGCCCAAATCACCGTCGATCTCGAAATAGAAAACTGCATGTTCCTCAACAACTTCATTTATCTCAATAAATACAATATAGTGCGTATTAAACCAGAAAGGGCCACAGTAAAAACCACCAACTCCCACAGAAACAATAAAATAGCCATCATAATAGCCATCATACTTTACGCAGCTATCCACGCCGAAGGAACCACAGAAATTGCCATTTGCATCATAGAGGCAAAGTAAAACCAGCGAATTTTCCTCAAAAAAGGCATCGTCATATCTTTCCAGTATTTCCAGGTCATTCGAACTGAACCCATACTTATCAGACCTGATCGTTTGCATGTAATCAGACTCAAGAAATTTTTTAAAATCTTCCGCAGAGTTAATGATCTTTGGCCATTTCTCAGCTCTTGTCGCATCATAGAAACGTTCTAAATACTTATAAAATCTGATCTGCGCAGCCACTTCGATGGTGGTGTCCTCCGGCTGGGTGGGAACAGTGGTGGGCTGTGTGGGCACCGTGGTGGGTTGGGTCTTTGGCTGTGTCGGTTCGGTAGTGGGCATCGTGGTGGTCGGCTGGGAGGCCAGGTTCGGGTTGCCGGACGGCAGGCAGCCCGACAGCATCCCGGCCAGCAGGATCACTGAAAGCCATAAGCTAATATATTTTTTCATACTCCTTCTCCTTTCTCACCTGGCAAGCTTTACCAAATCGCCAGTCCTACATATTCCGTTCTGTTGGATGCTGCAACAATCATATCAAATCGAACGCTAAAATACATCCAACAGCATTTGTGTTTTGCGCGTGCACTTATGTTTTTCTATAGCGTACCATGTTTCTTCCAAGAATGCAACTGCAAAATGTTACAAAAGTATGAAAAATTATTTACACAATATTCCATGTCACCTTTTGTGCCGCTCGATACATAGTCTAAGCACAAAAAAATTGGGGTCACGCTGAGCGTGACCCCGGAAATTTTGGAATTAGTGGTGATTATGCAGCAGATCGTGGATCTTGTCCTTCATATCGCTGTTATAGAAGACCTCCATCAGCGGGTTCTCGTTGGACTTCTTGATGATCATTTCGCCATCGGAGTCATACAGACCCTTGGTGCGCTTTGCAGCACGGACCACCTTGGTATCGGTAACAGGCTGACCGCCACCCATGACACAGCCGCCTGGGCAAGCCATGATCTCGATGAAGTGGTAGTTCTTCCGGCCGGCCTTCACATCCTCCAGCACCTTACGGGCATTGCCCAGGCCGGAAGCGACGCAAATGCTCACATCGATGCCGTTGTAAGGAACGATGAATTCCTTGATGCCCTCGTCGCCACGGACGCCGCAATCGGCGATGGCGTTCAGCGTAGCGGCATCGTGGCCGTCCACCAGGCGACGCAGGACCGCCTCGGTAACACCGCCGGTAGCGCCGAAGATGACACCGCCGCCGGAGCCGATGCCGAAGGGCATATCACAGGCTTCGCTGGGCAGGTTCTCGAAGTTGACACCGTGGGCGTCGATCATACGGATCAGCTCCTTGGTGGTCAGTACAACGTCGGTATCCTTTTCGCCGAAGGTATAGGCATCGGGACGCTCTGCTTCCATCTTCTTTGCAGTACAGGGCATGATGGAGACCACAACGGTCTTCTTACCCTGGGCGTTCTTTTCGTTGCGATAGTACTCCTTCAGGATTGCGGAGAACATCTGCTGGGGAGAGCGGCAGGTGGAGATGTTGTGCTTAAACTCGGGATACTCGTTCTCGACGAACTTGACCCAAGCGGGGCAGCAAGAGGTCAGCAGAGGCAGCTTGCCACCGTTGCCAACACGGTCCAGGAACTCCGCAGTCTCTTCCATGATGGTCAGGTCAGCGGTGTAGGTGGTATCGAAGACCTCGTCGAAGCCCATGCGATGCAGGGCAGCAACGATCTTACCCATGGAGTTCTCACCCTTGGGCAGGCCGAAGGCTTCACCAACAGCCACACGGACAGCGGGAGCAATCTGGGCCACGACGCGGGTGTTCTTGTCACCCAGGGCCTGCCAAACATCGGTCATATTGTGATGGATGGTCAGTGCACCGGTGGGGCAGACAACACGGCACTGGCCGCAGCCGACACACTTGGTGGCTGCCAGTTCCTTGTTGAAAGCGGGCGTGACCATGGCATCGGTGCCACGGTGGGCAAAGTCCAGAACGCCAACGGTCTGGATCTCGTTACAGACACGGACGCAGTTGCCGCAGAGGATGCACTTATTGGGGTCACGGACGATGGAGGGAGAGGAGAAGTCAACGGGCATCTCTTCTCTGTGGTTATCAAAGCGGACGGTATTGATACCGTGCTGGTAGGCCAGCTTCTGCAGGGTGCACTTGCCATGCTTGTCGCAGGTAGTGCAATCACGGCAGTGGGCAGCCAGCAGCAGTTCGGTGATCAGCTTGCGGTGCTTGCGCAGACGCCCGCTGTGGGTATAGATGACCATGCCGTCCCGGGGCTCCTCGGAGCAGGAAGCGAAGCACTGGCCCTTGTCATTTTCCACAGTACACAGACGGCAGGCGCCGAAAATGCTCAGCTCGGGCTGGTAGCACAGGGTGGGCACCTCAATGCCGGCCTTGCGGATAATGGACAGAACGTTTTTTTCGTTGGTAAATTCGTACTTTTTACCGTTAATCGTAATGATTCCCATAGTTTCGCCTCCTTATGCTTCGATGTAGATGGCATCAAAGGCGCAGTTATCCTTACAGGCACCGCACTTGATACACTTATCCGCATCGATGGTGTAGGGCTGTTTGACAATACCGGAAATGGCATTGACGGGACAGTTACGTGCGCACTTGGAGCAGCCCTTACAGAACTCAGGATTGATCACATAACGCCGCAGCGCAGTACAGGTCTTGGCACGGCACTTCTTATCCACGATGTGCTCCACGTACTCGTCACGGAAAGTGGCCAGCGTAGACAGAACAGGCAGAGGAGCGGACTTGCCCAGGCCGCACAGAGCCATCGTGCGGATCATGGTTGCCAGCTCTTCCAGGGTGTCCAGGTCTTCCAGCTTGCCCTGGCCGTTGACGATGCGCTCCAGGATCTCCAGCATACGCTTGGTACCCTCACGGCAGGGGGTGCACTTACCGCAGGATTCACGCTGGGTAAAGCTCATGAAGAAACGGGCCACTTCCACCATACAGGTGTCCTTGCCCATAACGACCATACCGCCGGAGCCGACGATGGCGTTGAACTTCTTGACGGAGTCAAAATCCAGCGGCTCGTCCAGGTGCTTTTCGGTCAGACAGCCACCGGAGGGGCCACCGATCTGAACAGCCTTGAATTCCGCACCGTTCTTCAGACCGCCGCCGATATCGAAGATAATCTCCCGCAGGGTGGAGCCCATGGGCACTTCGATCAGGCCGGTGTTCTCGATGGCACCGGTCAGGGAGAAGGTCTTACAGCCGGGGCTGCCTTCGGTACCGATGGAACGGAACCAGTCAGCACCTTCCAGGATGATCTTGGGCACATTGGCGTAGGTTTCGACGTTGTTCAGAACAGTGGGCTTTTCCCACAGGCCCTTCTCAACGGTTCTCGGGGGCTTGGTACGGGGCATACCACGGTTGCGTTCGATAGAAGCGGTCAGAGCAGAGCCTTCGCCGCAGACGAAAGCGCCAGCACCACGATTGATATGCATATGGAAATTAAAGTCGGTGCCCAGGATGCTGTCACCCAGCAGGCCCACAGCTTCCATCTGTGCGATGGCATTGCGCAGACGGGCAACGGACATGGGATACTCGGCACGGACATAGATGTAGCCGTTGTCAGCCTTGACAGCGTAACCGGCAATCATCATACCTTCGATCAGCTTAAAGGGGTCGCCTTCCATAACGGAGCCGTCCATGAATGCGCCGGGGTCGCCCTCGTCACCGTTACAGACGACGAAGCGCTCGGTTTCCTTCTGACGGGCAACCTGCTTCCACTTCTTGCCGGCAGGGAATCCGCCGCCGCCACGACCGCGGAGGCCGGACTTGTCAACTTCGTCGATGACGCCGTCACGGCCCAGCTCGAACATGGCCTTCATCAGAGCCTGGAAACCACCGGCGGCCACATACTCAGCCAGGGACTCGGCATCCACCTTGCCGCAGTTTTCCAGAACGATACGAGTCTGCTTGGCGATGAAGGGGATCTCATCAGGAGAAACATAGGCCTGTTCGCCCTTCTTATACAGCAGACGATCCAGGATCTCGTCACCCAGGACGGTCTTTTCGAAGATATCTTCGCAGTCCTCAGGCTGTACCTTGACATACTGAATGACCTGCTCACCCTTCTGGATACGGACCAGAGGGCCCAGTTCGCAGAAGCCCTGGCAACCGGTCTTCTTGACACCCACGACTTCCTCGTGGTTGCCGCCGCAGGGAGAGAACACCAGCTCGATGCCGGGGGTCTCCTTCACCAGGTTTTCGAAGATCTCATGGATCTTATTGGAACCGGTAGCGATACAGCCGGTACCGGAGCAGACCAGAACGCGGCATTTTTCCTTCGCAATGGTCTGCAGCGTATCTTGCTTTAACTGAATCAGTTCTTCTCTAGTCATATGCTCAGCCCCTTTCTCTGAGTTCCTGGATCACAGCCAGTGCCTTTTCGGGAGTCATGGAGGGATGGACCTGCTCGTTGACCATCATGGTCGGAGCCAGACCGCAGGCACCCAGGCAGGAAACAGTCTCTACGGTGAACATCATATCGTCGGTGGTGTGCTTTTTCTTGCTCAGGCCCAGTTCTTTCCACAGGGCCTCCAGCACAGGTGTGGAATGGCGAACATGGCAGGCCGTGCCGTCGCAGACCTTGATGACATACTTGCCCTTTGCCTCAAAGGAGAAGTTTTCATACAAGGTAGCCACGGAGTAGGCGTGGGACTCGGTGATGCCGATCTTTTCGGCCACATAGGTCAGCAGCTCCTTGGGCAGATAGCGATATTCTGCCTGAATATCCTGCAAAATCGGGATCAGAGAAGCCGGCTTCTTGCCATAGTGGTCGATGATGGCATCCGTCTTGGAATAATAAGATTGGTCCAGCATAGGGAATTCCTCCTTGTAGTTCTATTTGCTCGCACACATCTTAACATATTTATGCAGTATTTTCAAGTATTTTGCACAAATTTATGCAAAAAAATCATGGCTATTTTGTGCAATCTATGCGTTTTTATCGATAAAAAAGGATTTATTTGCTTTTTTTATTCTCCGGTCTTGTTTTTTTCCATAGCTATGCTATACTGATGGCGATATTTTTGATTCCTGCGAGGAACTGTTATGGATTATTACAAGCTTCTGGATTTTGCCACGGATTTTGGCTATGAGCTTTCCATGAGCGGCGCGGAAACCTATCGTGTGGAAGAAAGTGTATACCGGATTCTCACTGCCTACGGTGTGGAATCGGAGGTTTATGCCGTTCCCAACTGTCTGATCGTCAGCATCACAAGTCCCGAGGGCCATCCTCTGACCTACATGCGCCGCATGGGCGCACACGGCAACGATCTGGATGCGGTTGAGCGCTACTCTGCCCTTAGCCGTCGGATCTGTGCCGAAAGACCGGAACCCACCAGAGCCATGGAACTGCTACAGGAATGCCGCCAAAACCGACGGGATCATCACTGGCTGGCTGTGTTGCTGGGCTATTTCCTTGGTTCCGCCGCCTTCGGTATCTTCTTTGGCGGCAGCTTGCTGGATGCAATGATCGGTGGTCTGGGCGGTGCCGTGGCCGGCGGTTCCATCATGTTTATGGATCGGTTTAAGGCCAACAACTTCTTTAAGACCATGCTGGGTGCCTTTCCGCTGGCCTTCATTCCCTATATCTTCGGTGGTCTTGGCCTCATCGGTAACCCTGACGCTGCCATCATCGGTGCAGTCATGACCTTGATCCCCGGCCTTCTCTTCACTTACGCCATGCGGGATATAATTTTCGGCGATACCAACTCGGGTGTCAACCGCATCGTGCAGGTGCTGCTGATCGCCCTGGCCATTTCCTGCGGCACATCCTTTGCATGGAACGCCGCCACAGCCATTTGGGGCGAACCGGTCAGTGTTGCCGCCATCTCCTACGGTTACATCGTGGAATCCCTGGCCTGCTGCGTGGGCTGCATTGGCTTCTCTTTCCTGTTCAATGTCAGAGGCAAAGGTCTAATCCTTTGCATGCTGGGTGCTGTGCTGTGCTGGGGCGTGTACTATGTGGTGCTCGCCTTCGGCGGTGATGACAACAGCGGCATGTTCATCGGCTCCATGTTCGCTGCCATCTATGCCGAAATCATGGCCCGGGTGCGCAAATGTCCCACCATCGGTTTCCTGATCATGGCACTGCTGCCGCTAATCCCCGGCTCCAGCCTGTACTACACCATGAATTACGCCGTCCGTGGCGAAATGGCGTTGTTCGGCACCAAGGGTCTCAGCTCCCTGGTTCTGGCAGGCCTCATGGCCGCCGGTGTGCTTTTGGTATCCACCTCCGTCAGAATGTGGACCGTCTGGAAATTCGAGCATAAGAAGAAATAAATGAAGGGCACCTGCTTTCGGCAGGTGCCCGTTTTTTACAGCTCGGAAAAAATCTCGCCAAGGGAGTTGTGGAATACCAAATTAGCCCGGTGGTCGAAGGGAGTTTCGTCCCGGTTGATGAGTACCAGGCGCTTGCCCCGGTAGTAGTCGATCAGGCCCGCTGCCGGGTAGACCGTCAGGCTGGTACCGGCGACGATGAGCAGATCGGCTTCGTAAATAGAGGCAACCGCTCCTTCAATGGTGTCCTGATTCAGGCCCTCCTCGTAGAGCACCACATCGGGTTTGACAATGCCGCCACAGGTGCATCGGGGAATACCAGAGGCTTCCTTCACAAATTCGGCGCTGTGGAATTTCCCGCATCGGGTACAGTAATTGCGCAGAACAGAGCCATGGAGTTCGTAGACAGTTTTCGATCCGGCCTTCTGGTGCAGGCCGTCGATATTCTGGGTGACTACAGCCAAGAGTTTGTCCTCCTGCTCCCAACGGGCAAGAACTTTATGGGTAATATTGGGTTCAAAACCCAGGGGCATCATCTTTTCCCGGTAGAAGTTGAAGAAATACTCGGGTTTGCGCTCGTAAAATGTATGAGAAATGATCATTTCCGGGGGATATTCGAACTTTTGGCGATACAGGCCGTCCACACTGCGAAAATCCGGGATGCCGGATTCCGTGGATACACCGGCACCGCCGAAAAAGACGATGCGGCTGCTCTCGGAAACCCACTGCTTCAAAATATCGAGTTTTTCCATGCACTACCTCCTTGGTGATATAAGTGGTTGTTTAGTCTTCTAACATCATACCTCTTATGTCCGCAAAAAGCAACACCCACCGAAATCATTCGGTGGGTGCAAACACTACAATATTATAAAAAGCTCTATTATGCGACATGGGTATGCTTAACCAGCCACTGCTGCATCTTGATTTCCAGCCAAAAGCCGTAGATGCCCAGAGTGATCAGAGTCAGCAGGAACCACTTGATGTAGTTGCCGAACAGCTGGCCACCGGTGCCATCAAAGACCAGCTGCTTGCCGTCGATATAGGTATGCTTTGCGATCCAGCGCTGCTTCATGCAGATTGCCCAGGGAGCGCCAAAACCCAGCGTAAAGGTAATCAGCAGGAACTGCAGAATGTTGATGCCGATCAAGCCCAACAGACCACCGGTAAACTTGGATTCTCTTGCCGTAGTGGTGACATTGATTTCTTCCATGTTCGTACCTCCTAATGATTTGGTCTCCATTATGTTAACACATTAGACATATTTTGTCAAGCAGCAACACCCACCGAAATCATTCGGTGGGTGCATTCGCATCTTCTTCGGCCATTTCTTTCAGCAGTTTCTTATCCTGCTTGGAGGAAAGGTCCAGCTTTTCGTACATATCGGGGCGGCGGTCCTTGGTGCGGCGCAGGGACTGTTTTCTTCGCCACTGGCGCACCTTCTCATGGTTGCCGGACAGCAGGATCTGGGGCACTTCCCTGCCGTGCCAGACCGCAGGACGGGTATACTGGGGATATTCCAAGAGGCCATTAAAATGGCTCTCGTCCTCGAAGCACTCCGCGTCTGCCAGGACACCGGGCACCATGCGGCAGACCGCATCGGTGACGGCCATGGCGGCGATCTCGCCGCCGGTCAGCACGAAGTCGCCCAGTGAGATCTCCTCGTCCACACACTCGTCGATGAAGCGCTGGTCGATGCCCTCGTAGTGACCGCAGAGGATGATGATATTTTCCATCTTACTGAGGCGAATGGCATCCTCCTGCTTGAAGGTCTTGCCGCAGGGGGACATATAGATGGTATGCACCGGGCCACCGGCCTCATCGCACACCGCCTCCCAGCAGCGGTACAGAGGACCTGCCGTCAACACAGCACCACGGCCGCCACCATAGGGGTAATCGTCGGTCTGATTCTGCTTATTGGCAGTATAGTCCCGGATCTGATGGGTATCGATCTTGATAAAGCCACGCTCCTGGGCACGGCCCAGAATGCTTTCGCTCAGCACATCGCCCAGAGTTTCCGGAAACAGCGTCAGAATATCAATTCTCATCGCTTCGCATACCCTCGATGAGCCGCACCTCCATGCGGTTGGCCTCCACATCGGTGGAGAGGATGAAGGAATTGACAGCAGGGATCATGTATTCAAACTTACCCTTCACCACATACACGGCATTGCCGGGATAATCCAGCACCTCGGTGATTTTGCCGATCATTTCACCGTCGGCAAAGACCTCCACACCGATGAGCTCGTCGGCAAAGATCACTTCGTCGTCAATATCCTCCCGGTACAGTTCGATAATCTTGCCACGCATCAGCTGGGCAGCTTCCATGGTATCGATGCCGGAGAGTTTAACCAGGTTGCAGGTCTTCTGGACCCGGCACTGGTCGATGGTATATTCTTTTCCGCTAATGCGGCAGCGGTCAAATTCACAGAGCATTTCCGGGTCATCCAGCCAACACAGGACCTTGACTTCACCACGGACGCCATGGGTGGTGACGATCTCACCGGCTTTGATAAATTGGAGTTTCATAGTACACCTCTCCTATTCTCATGTCATTGCGAACCATCGCGCACGATGGTGTGGCAATCCCCCAAATAGAGGGGTTGCCGGAAGAACCGGGGGATTCCCACGCCAGTGTGCGCACTGGCTCGGAATGACAGTTCTTTTAGAAACGGAAAATGCGTGACTTTCGTCACGCACAACCGTTTTTAGTCCACGATTTCGACCGTGACTTTCTCACCGGTGCGCTGGGCAACGGTTTTGATGACGGTACGGATCTCCTTAGCGATCCGGCCCTGACGGCCGATGACCTTGCCCATGTCGCCCTCGGCAACACGCAGCTCCAGGATCTTACCCTCTTCGCCGTTAATCTCGGTAACGGTGACAGCGTCGGGGTTGTCGACCAGATTTTTTGCCATATACAGCAAAAGTTCTTTCATTGCGCCAATCTCCTTTTGGGGATTACAGCACGCCAGCCTTCTTCAGCAGAACACGAACGGTATCGGTGGGCTGTGCGCCGTTCTTGATCCAGGTCTGAGCCTTCTCGGCATGGACGGTAACGGTAGCGGGCTCGGTCAGGGGATTGTAAGTGCCGATCTCCTCGATGCAGCGGCCGTCACGGGGAGAACGAGCGTCAGCGACAACAATACGGTAGTAAGGAGCCTTCTTTGCACCCATTCTTCTCAGTCTGATCTTAACCATTGAGAATTCACCTCCAAATAAATTTCAAAAAAGTAGTTTTTATATATCGCAAAGCTTATTGCTTATAACGAACCAATTGTGATACGCAAAGGTATCTTTAGAAGGGGAAGCCGCCCAGGCCACCCATGCCCTTCATACGCTTCATCTTCTTGCCCATGCCGGGGCCGGAGAACTGCTTCATCAGCTTCTGCATCTGTTCAAAGGACTTCAGCAGGCGGTTCACATCCTCCACCTTCAGTCCGCAGCCTGCTGCGATTCGACGCTTGGGGCTGCCGCCGATGATGCTGGGATTTTCCCGCTCCTTGGGTGTCATGGACAGGATGATGGCTTCGGTGTGGGCCATCTGCTTTTCATCAACACTGATGTTCTTCAGGTTTGCACCGCCGGGCATCTGGGCCAGGATATCCTGCATAGAGCCCATAGACTTCATCTGCACCATCTGATCGTAGAAATCCTGCAGGGTGAACTTACTGGAACGGAGCTTTTCCTCCAGTTCGGCTGCCTTCTTTTCATCGAAGGCCTTTTCTGCTTTCTCGATGAGGGTCAGCATATCGCCCATGCCCAGGATTCGGGAAGCCATACGATCGGGATGGAAGGCCTCGATATCCTCCAGTTTTTCGCCGATACCGGCGAACTTGATAGGCTTGCCGGTGACAGCACGGATGGAAAGTGCGGCACCGCCACGGGCGTCGCCGTCCAGCTTGGTCAGCATGACGGAGTCGATGTCCAGCCATTCATTGAAGCTTTGAGCGGCATTGACAGCGTCCTGGCCGATCATGGCATCCACAACCAGCATGATCTCGTTGGGCTTGACGGTAGTCTTGATGTTCTGCAGTTCTTCCATCAGCTGGTCGTCCACATGCAGACGGCCGGCGGTATCCAGGAACACCATGTCGTGGCCGTGCTGACGGGCATAGAGCACTGCTTCTTTGGCGGTCTGGATAGGGCTCTGGGTGCCCTTTTCAAAGACAGGGATGCCCAGCTTTTCGCCACAGACCTTCAGCTGCGTAATGGCAGCGGGACGATAAATATCGCAGGCAACCAGCAGGGCGTTCTTGCCCTGGCGGTTCATGAGGCCTGCCAGCTTGGAGCCGTTGGTGGTCTTACCTGCACCCTGCAGACCCACCAGCATGATGACCGTGGGGCCGTTGGGGTTGATGGTGATGTGCTTCTGATCGGAACCCATGAGGCGGGTCAGCTCTTCGTCGACAATCTTGACGATCATCTGGGCAGGAGACAAAGCCTCCAGCACATCGGTACTGACACAGCGCTCGGTAACAGACTTGATGAAATCCTTGACAACCTTGTAGCTGACGTCAGCCTCCCGCAGCGGCATGCGGATCTCACGCATCGCTTCCTTCACATCGGATTCCTTCAGGCGGCCTTTGCCGCGAAGCTTTTTGAAGGTATTATTGATTTTTTCGGTTAAGCCTTCAAATGCCATAATTTATTCCTCCAAGCCCTGGGCCGCATCCATAATGCGCTGTACCAGGGCGGAAACAACGGGGTCTTCTATTTGGCGCAGCGCTGTGGCTGCCTCCAAAATCGTACTGGCCGCTTTCCGGCAGGCCCGGTCACGGCTGACGCAGCCGGTCTTGGCCTCCATATTCCGAAGCAGGGCCTCGGTGCGGCTGAGGTTATCGTGGACACCCTGGCGGCTGATTCCCAGCTCCTCGCCGATCTCTCCCAGGGAAAGATCCTGATAATATCGCATTTCAAAGCATTCTTTCTGCCGTTTGGTCAGCAGATCGCCGTAGTAATCGTACAGCAGAATGATCTCAATGGTGTCCATGTTTGCCTCCTGTCAAGCTTTTTGGCTTGATACCTGCGGTAGTATAGCATAGCAGAAGGCAGTTGTCAAGTGTTTTTTCTTTACAGCGCAGAATTATTTTTTGAGTATTGCCGGCCTTTATAATTTGAGACGAGCATCGGCCATATACGGCGTTTTATCAGCCCAAAATCTGATACCAGCGGCTCAGTTCTTTGACTTTCACAAAGCCCAGGCGTTCGTACAGGCGGACGGCCCGGGTATTGGCATCGGCCACCATCAGGCGAGCGGTATCGCCAGTCAGTACCCCGTTCAGCGCCCGTACCACGGTCTCACCGGCACCGGGTTTTACCGCCACCACGGTGTCGATAAAATCGTCGCTTGCAATGCCGATACCCAGCAGTTCCCCATCCTTGTGGACAAAGTAGGCACTCCCCTTCTGCAGCAGATCCCGGCCTTCCCTGGCATCCAGGTATGCTGCATTGGGCACATTGGCCATACGCTCGTTGCAGATATCCAGCCACTGCTGCATGGTCTGCTCGGTCATGGGAAACAGGTAAGCATCCCCTTCCCCTAACCGTTCACGGCTGCACTGCATGGACACCAGGGCTGTGATCAGCGGGTATTTTTCCAGGTATTCATGGCCGGCGGCGTCGATCCATTCGGCACCGCACATACGACAGAAGGATACGCATTCTTCCAGCAGTTTCTCCGGATCCATGGAAGATTGGATCTTGATGTGAGCCCGGCCCCGATACGGGATCTCCCGCAGGAACAGGCTGGCTACGCCGTATTCGCTTGTAAACATGGGAATGTCTTTCATTTCTTCACCGCCTGTAATGTCATACGATCATTGGTTATTGCATGATAGTCCAATGCAGGACAAAGAATCATGAACACAACAACTTAGTACCATACTATCGCAATTGAGGGGTTTTGGCAAGCGGGAACTTTGTATCCAACTTGTACAAAATCACAAAATGATCCTCTGATTTTCCGGAAAGGATGATTGCTTCAAACAATTCTCGCAAAAATACTTGTGTTTTTTCAAAAAAGTCCTTGCAAAATTCCAAATAATATATATAATAAGCCCGAGAACTCTTGATTTGAAAGGAGGTCAGCACTATGAAGAAGATCATCTGCAAGAAGGAATATGACACCGAGACCGCTACCCTGATCAAGGCTTATTCTTTCGGCGAGTACGGCGATCCTGCCGGTTACGAGGAGGATCTGTACCAGACCGAAGGCGGCCTGTACTTCCTGCATGTTGGCGGTGGCGAAGCCTCTCCCTACCCCACTGAGGACATCGTCCGTCTGGCTAAGACCAAGGTCAACGCCTGGCTGGAGACCCACTAATCTGAACTACATAAAAGTCACCGCTTAGGCGGTGACTTTTTTTATCCTTGACAATCTGTGGTATGATGGTAGTAAGAAACGGAGGAAAAAATATGCAGGAGATCACCATTCGTCCCATCGCCCACATGCACAGCGATTTTGCCACAAAATTTGGCATTCCCAGGCAGAGCGGTCTGGCCCAGGCCCTTCGCTCCACCGTGGTGTTCGAGCCGGAATTCCGCAACGCCGATGCCCTGCGGGGCATCGAAGGCTTTTCCCATCTTTGGATCATCTGGCAGTTTTCCGAGGCTGTCCGCAGCGATTGGTCCCCCACGGTGCGGCCGCCGAGATTGGGCGGCAACACCCGAATGGGCGTATTTGCCACCCGCTCCCCTTTCCGGCCCAATCATTTGGGGCTTTCCTGTGTGCGGCTGTTGGGTGTGGAGGAAACTGCTGAGCATGGCATGGTGATCCATGTGGGCGGTGCTGATCTGATGGACGGCACGCCGATTTTCGACATCAAACCCTATGTGCCCTATGCCGACAGCCATCCCGATGCTCTCGGCGGCTTTACGGACACCGCCGGGGACTTTTTGCTGGAGGTAGACTTCCCTGCCACCCTGTTGGAGCAACTGCCGGAGGATAAGCGCCAGGCGGCGGTGGAGGTGCTGAGCCATGATCCCCGGCCCTCCTATCAGCGCAAGCCCGGACGGGTCTACGGTCTGACCTTTGCGGGATTTGATATCCGCTTCACCGTAGAGGAAGCTCAGCTTGCTGTTGTGGATGTGCAGAAAATCAAATAAGAAAACCGGTCAGATTTGACCGGTTTTCTTTTATCCCATAAAAAGATAGATCACCAGGGTCAGCATGGCGGTGGTCTTATCCTCCTGGCAATCGCCTGCCAGCAGCAGAAGCAGCAGCATGATGATCAGGTCCCCGGTGTCGAAATTGGGCGGCAGCAGATTCTTGAAAAAGCCGCTGACATTTTGATTGGGATGGGGTCGGTGGTACACAGGCTCCGACTGTTTTTCCTCCCGGGGCAGTGGTGGCGGTGGCACAGGCGGGTCCCGATGGGGCTGCTGCCGGTTCTGGGGCTGTTCCTGCATACGGCTGCGGCGGTAGGAGCCGTCGGACTGGGGTACATAACGGTTATACATCCTCTCACCTCCCGCCAAGCAAGCCCTGCTGGCCGATCATGGCAGTGGCAAGCTTTGCCATTTTGGCCGCCCGCATGGCCCGCTCCAGCCGTGCCACCCGGTCGCCGGTTAAGTAAGCCTGCAGAGCCCCCAGCAGGGCACGCTCCCGCTGGTCAATGCCGCTTTGGCTGGCAAGGCCCGATAATTTCTGCACGAGCCCCAGGTCAATATTGGGCTGATTCTGAGGCGGCAGTTCCTGTCTGGGTGCTTCCTGGGGACCACCCATACTTTGGGCCATGGCCATGATCTGCTGCATCATTTGGGGATTATTCAGGATCGCACCAAGCTTATCCTCCATCTCATCCATGCTGCTCCTCCTGGAGTTTGCGGAGCAAAGTCTGGGCTTTGGGATCGTTCAGAATGCCCTGTAAGGATTTGCGCACCTGGGCCATATCGCCACTTTTGGCCCCTGCCAGGGCATTTTGCATATCCGCCTCACTTTTCTGCTGCAGCATAGCCACCAGGGCTTGGGCCGTCGGCGAAGACAGCAGCTGCTGCATCTGCTGCGGCGAAAGAGAATCAAATTTTTTGTCCATGGGATTGCCTCCTGTCCAAATGCCTGCTATAATAGATTGCACTACTACTATATGCAGGATAAAAGGATTGGTGTGCCATGAAGATTCTTGTTTTTTCCGATTCCCATTCCAGCTTCAGCTTTATGCGCCGGTGCATCGAAACCGTCCAGCCCGATGCCATGATCCATTTGGGCGACCACTACAGCGACGGCCAGACCATGGCAGAGGAATATCCCCACATCCCCATTTACCAAGTACCCGGCAACTGCGATGCCCACAGGGGCTACATCCCGGACCCGGAGATCCGGCTGATTACCGTCGGCAGCGTACGCCTCTTTATCACCCATGGTCACCGCCACGGCGTAAAAATGACCCTTTACAAACTGCTGGCCGATGCACGGGCCTGTAATGTGCAGGCGGTTCTCTTTGGCCACACCCATGCGGCGGTCTGTCAGAAGGAAGACAGCATGTGGGTCCTCAATCCCGGTCCGGCCACTTACGGCGGCAGCGCCGGCATCATCGAAACTGCCGGCGGCAGGATCACCGATTGCCGTCTGATCCGTCCGGAAGATCTGTAAACACAGCAACTTTGCAATCAACGCTTGCATCGGGCAAAAATGTATGCTATGATATAGGATAGAATGTTATGCGGAGGGATGCTTATGCAGAAACTCAACAGCTTTATGGATAAATTGAAGGCCTTTTGGGAAAAGGTCCGTCCCGGCTTTCAGGCCGTTGGCCGCTTCTTCAAAGGTTTGGGCAAAGGTCTTTCCAAAATCGGCCACTATGTGTACCTGATGCGGTCGCTGATTTTGGGCGCACCGGTGGCAGCTGCCGCTGTGGTGCTGGCCACACGGAACATGAACCGTCTGCCGGAGTCTGTGGAAGTGACCAAGGTCGCCATCAACGCCAAAGCGCCCGATGCCTTGTTTGGTTTCCTGGAACTCAGCACGGCCATGATCTCCCGGGAGGCGGCGGTCTATGGGCCGGTGATTTTGACGGCAGCCTGTATTCTGATGATGATTTTCTCCAAGCGGACGCTGTACCCCTTCCTCATCGCCCTGTTCTCCCTGTGCCTGCCCATTGCACTGTACCTGTTCACCGTATTTCCCCAATAAACGATTGTTAAAATGCTGCCTTCGGGCAGCATTTTTTATTGAATTGAAAGTTTTTCCATTGGGCATAATAGCATCCAAAGGAGGAATATTCATGGTAAAAGGAATTTCACGGCAGGTCATTGTTGTAAAGCCACCGGAGCAGGGGCTGTTTGACCAGGCCATTTTTATTCTGCGGGAGGATGCGCCGAAAGAGGGCATCACCGACGAAATGCTGCTCAAGGAAGCTAAGCGGGCCGCTGCCGGCGGGAAAAAGCAGCCAAGTTTCCGCACTGGGCCTCTTTGGGCCGGGTTTGGCGCTGCCGCCACGGGCCTCATTTGGCTGCTTAGCAGCTTGTTGTGACTTGCCAAAGGTGAAATGCTGTGGTATAATGCGATTATATTTCAGTATTGATTTCTAACGCAATCACGATTTGATCCGAGAAAGAGAGAATTCCTATGAAAATAGGCAGCATTCAAGTAGACAATCCCCTGTTTTTGGGGCCCATGGCCGGGGTGACGGACTGGGCATTCCGGGAAATCTGTGCCAGTTTGGGCGCCGGTGTGACGGTGACGGAGATGGTATCCTCCCGAGCGCTGGTCTATCAGGACAAAAAGAGCGTGGGTCTGCTGCGGAAAAACAGCGGCAGCATCTGCGGTGCCCAGATTTTCGGCAACGATCCCGAGATCATGGCTCAGGCTGCTGTACTGGCCCTGGAGCATTCCGGGTGCGATTTTATTGACATCAACATGGGTTGCCCCATGCCGAAAATCGCCAATTCCGGCGACGGCTGCGGTCTGATGCGAACGCCGGAACTGGCCGGAGAAATCGTTGCAGCGGTCAAGAAGGCTGTGGACGTGCCGGTCACCGTCAAGTGCCGCCTGGGCTGGGACAAAGGCAGCATCAATGTACTGGAGTTCACCAAGCGGATGGAGGATAGCGGCGCTGACCTGGTGGCCGTTCACGGACGCACCCGCAGCATGCTCTACTCCGGCATAGCCGATTGGGACATGATTCGCCAGGTCAAGGCACAGCTCAGCATCCCGGTGATCGCCAACGGCGATATCGTGGACGGCGATTCCGCCCGGCGGTGTCTGAAATGGACCGGTGCCGACGGTCTGATGATCGGTCGGGCCACCCTGGGCGATCCCTGGGTCTTTGCGGAGGTCCAGGCCTCCATGGATGGCAAGGAATATGCCGGCAGACCGGTGCTGGCTGAGCGGGTGGACACCGCAGTGCGGCAGTTTGCCATGGCATACGAGGACAAGGGCGAAAAAATCGCCTGTCTGGAGGCCCGGAAGCATTTCGCCTGGTACTTACGGGGCGTATCCCACAGCAGTTACTACAAGGATCAGATCTCCCATACCACCACCATGGAGGATATCTACCGCATTGCCGAGGGCATCAAAAAGGACTTAAAATAAAACGAGGAGCTGTTGCGATCCGCAACAGCTCCTGTTCTTTACTTTGCGATGAAGCCCACTTTTTTATAGACCTTGCGCAGGGTCTTTTCTGCCACGTAACCGGCCTTTTCGGCACCGGCGCGGTAGACAGACTCCAGGTAAGCCTTATCCTTCAGCAGGCGCTGGGCCTCCTCCCGGATGGGTCGCAGGGTCTCCACAACTGCCTCACCAACTTTGGGCTTGAAAGCACCGTAGCCCTGGCCGGCAAACTCGGCTTCGATCTCTTCGAAGCTTCTGCCAGTGACGGCGGAGTAAATGGTCATGAGGTTAGCAACGCCGGGCTTGTTCTCCTTGTCGTAGCGGACGCAGTTCTCCGTATCGGAGTCGGTGATGGCCCGCTTGAACTGCTTCATGATGACATTGGGATCATCCATCAGCAGCACTCTGCCTGTATCCTCATTCTCGGACTTGGACATCTTGGCGGTGGGATTGGTCAGGCTCATGACACGGGCGCCAACCTTGGGGATGAAGGGTTCGGGGATCTTGAGCACATCGCCGTAAATGCCGTTAAAGCGACGGGCAATGGTATGAGTCAGCTTCACATGTTGCTTCTGATCTT
>JAZUBW010000002.1:0-5714 GCA_045638785.1 Faecousia sp. | reverse complement strand
AAGGACGACGCCAAGGGCGATCCGCTGATCACCAAGGATGCTCTGGTTGCCATCGGCGTCATGACCGCTGAGCAGTACGAGGATCTGAAGGCCCAGACCCAGGCCATCACCAAGATCGTGGCTGACGATCTGGCTGCCAAGGGCATGGAGCTGTACGACATCAAGTTCGAGTTCGGCTACGATCCCCAGGGTAATGTTATGCTGATCGACGAGGTTGCTTCCGGCAACATGCGTGTCTACAAGGACGGCCAGTACATCGATCCCATGACTCTGAACAAGCTGTTCTTCGCCTAAGTAATTTTTGTGGGGGAGGGTCATTGACCCTCCCGCTGCCGCGCAAGCGGCATAAAAGGCTTCTCCCGGAGGAGAAGCTGTCACCGAAGGTGACCGATGCGGTGCAGGCTGCGAAGCAGCCGTAAAAATGATTCAGCGGCTACACCCCATCCGTCAGCCTACACGGGCTGCTACCTTCCCCTCAGAGGGAAGATTCTGCGGCTTCGCCGACGGGCGGGGTAGTACCCCGCCTCTACGATGCTTTTCCAAGGAGGACTACCAACATGGGTGGTTTTTTTGGCGCCGTTGCTCGGCGTGATGTAACAATGGATGTGTTCTTCGGCGTGGACTACCACTCCCACTTGGGCACCAAGCGGGGCGGTATGATCATGCACGATGTGGGCGGCTTCCAGCGCCAGATCCACAACATCGAGAATACCCCCTTCCGAACCAAATTTGAGGGAGATATTCCCAAATTCCACGGCTGCAGCGGCATCGGCTGCATTTCCGACACTGATCCCCAGCCGCTGCTGGTGCGCTCCCACCTGGGCCTGTTTGCCATCACCACGGTGGGCATCATCAACAATACCGATGAATTGATCCAGCGCTATTTTTCCGACCATGGTCATCAGTTCATGGCCATGTCCGACGGCAAAGTCAATGCCACCGAGCTGGCAGCGGCGCTGATCAACCAGAAGGAGGATCTGGTTTCCGGCATCCTCCACGCCCAGGATATGATCGATGGCTCCCTGACCCTGCTGATCCTGACGGAAAAGGATGAGATCATCGCCGCCCGTGACAAGATGGGCCGTCTGCCGGTGCAGGTGGGCCGCAATGCTTATGGCTGCTGCGTTTCCTTTGAGTCCTTTGCTTATCACAAGCTGGGCTACCAGGATCTTTACGAGCTGGGTCCCCGGGAAATCGTCCGGGTCACCTCCAGCGGTGTGGAGCAGCTGTCTGCACCCGGCGACAAAATGAAAATCTGCGGCTTCCTGTGGACCTATTATGGCTATCCCAACTCCAATTACGAAGGTAAAAATGTGGAGGTCATGCGCTATCGCAATGGCCAGATCATGGCCCGTGATGAGATGGAAGCCGGTACCCATCCGGAAGTGGACTATGTGGCAGGCGTACCGGATTCCGGCATTCCCCATGCCATCGGCTATTCCAACCAGTCCTATGCCCCCTTCGCACGGCCTTATGTGAAATACACCCCTACCTGGAGCCGTTCCTTTACCCCCAGCGACCAGCGGATCCGTGCCCAGGTGGCGGAAAAGAAGCAGATCCCTGTGCCGGAGCTGATCCAGGGCAAGAAGCTGCTGCTGGTGGACGATTCCATTGTCCGCGGTACCCAGCTGCAGGCAACTGTCGACTTCCTCTATGAGAGCGGTGCCAAGGAAGTGCATATGCGCTCGGCCTGCCCGCCCATCATGTATAGCTGCAAATACCTCAATTTCTCCCGCGGTAATTCCGATATGGATCTGCTGGCCCGCCGTGTCATCCAGGAGCTGGAAGGCGATGAAGGCCAGAAGCATATCGAGGAATATGCCGACAGCAAGACCGAGCGTGGCCAGTGCATGCTGCGCAGCATCTGCAGAAAGTTTGGCTTCGATTCCCTGGGCTATCAGAGCCTGGAGGGTGTGCTGGAAGCCATCGGTATCGACAAGGAGAAAATTTGTACCTACTGCTGGAACGGCGAGGAATAACGATTTTCGTAGGGAACGCTGTCCTCAGCGTTCCGTCAGAAAATTTGTCCTCGACGGGCAAATTTTTTGATCCCCTTTTTCCATAGCGTCGCGAAACATTCCGCTTCGCGGTCGGAACGCTGAGGACAGCGTTCCCTACTAAAACTTCTAAAGGGAGCTTATATTATGGATCACAAGAATTCTCATTCCGCCTCTTATGCTGCCGCCGGTGTTGACATCGTGGCTGGCTACCAGGCGGTCGAACTGATGAAGAAGCATGTTGCCCGCACCAAGAACGAGGGCTGCCTGGACGATGTGGGCGGCTTCGGCGGCTGCTTTGGTCTGCCCATTGCCGGTATGGAGGAGCCCGTTCTGGTCTCCGGCACCGACGGCTGCGGCACCAAGGTCAAGCTGGCCATCCTGATGGACAAGCATGATACCATCGGCATCGATGCCGTGGCCATGTGCGTCAATGATATTATCTGCGTCGGCGCTAAGCCCCTGTTCTTCCTGGACTACATCGCCTGCGGCAAGAACATCCCCGAGAAGATCGCCACCATTGTTGGCGGCGTGGCTGAGGGCTGCGTCCAGTCCGGCGCTGCTCTGATCGGCGGCGAGACCGCTGAGCATCCCGGCCTGATGCCCGTGGAAGACTACGACCTGGCAGGCTTTGCTGTGGGCGTGGTGGACAAGAAGAAGATCCTGGACAAGACCAGAATGGCAGAAGGTGATGTGGTCATCGCTCTGGCCTCCACCGGTATCCACTCCAACGGCTTCTCCCTGTGCCGTAAGGTCTTCGACATCGATAATAACCCCGCTTCTCTGTATGAAGCCAATGAGACCCTGGGCGGCAAGAGCATTGCCGAGACCCTGCTGACCCCCACCAAGATCTATGTCAAGAGCGTGCTGGCTCTGCTGGAGAAGGTGGATGTGAAGGGTATTTCCCATATCACCGGCGGCGGCTTCTACGAAAATATTCCCCGTTCCATTCCCGATGGCCTCTGCGCCCGTATCGACAGAGCCGCTGTCAAGGTGCTGCCCATCTTCGAGCTGATCGCCAAGACCGGCAACATTCCCGAGCGTGATATGTTCAACACCTACAACATGGGCGTTGGCATGAGCATCGTAGTGCCCGCTGCCGAAGTGGACACTGCCCTGGAGATCCTGCGTGCCAACGGCGAAACTGCCTATGTGATTGGCCGCATTGAAAAGGGCGAGGAAAAGGTGATCCTGGAATGAAGCGGATCGCTGTCCTGGTGTCCGGCGGCGGCACCAATCTGCAGGCACTGATCGACGCACAGAGCAGAGGCGAATTGGGCAATGGTAAGATCACCGCGGTGATTTCCACCAAGGCCGGTGCCTATGCCCTGGAACGGGCCGCCAATGCCGGCATCGAAGGTTTCGTGCTGCCCAGAAAGGATTTTCCTTCCAACCAGGCCATTACGGTGGCTTTGGTGGAACTGCTGAAAAAGCTGGAAATCGATTTGGTGGTGCTGGCCGGCTGCATGACCATATTCACGGAAGAGCTGGTGCAGGCCTATCCCAACGCCATTATGAATGTGCACCCCGCTCTGATCCCCTCCTTCTGCGGCCAGGGCTATTACGGCCTGCGGGTCCACGAGGAGGCCATCCGCTACGGCGTCAAGCTGTCTGGTGCCACGGTGCATTTTGTGAGCGCCGAGTGCGACGGCGGCCCCATCATCGCCCAGAAGGCGGTGGAGGTACGCCATGACGACACCCCCGAGGTGCTGCAGAAGCGCATCATGGAGCAGGCTGAATGGGTGCTGCTGCCCCAGGCTGTGAAGGCCTTCTGTGAGGACCGCATCACAGTGGACGGCAGAACCGTCATCATTGACTAATCATGTAGGGGCGAGCAGTGCTCGTCCGCTACGATAATTTGTATAAAAGGATCGGACGACCGATGGTCGCCCCTACAAAGGAGAAAACTATGAACGTCTACGAGATCGGCAATCTGGCCGAAAAGTTGGCTACCAATACCTACCCCGGCCGTGGCATCGTGCTGGGCGTCAGCCCCGACGGCAAGACCGCCGTTTCCGCTTATTTCATCATGGGCCGCTCCGTCAACTCCCGTAACCGTGTGTTCATCCAGGAGCCCGACGGCATCCGCACCGAGGCCCACGATCCTTCCCTGATGAAGGATCCCCATCTGATCATTTATCATCCCGTCCGGGAGGTTGGCCGTGGCCTGATCGTCACCAACGGTGACCAGACCGACACCATCTGGGAGTTCCTGGGCCGTGGCGAGAGCTGGGAAGCTGCCCTGCGTACCCGTATGTTCGAAGATGACGGCCCCAACTGGACCCCCCGCATCAGCGGCATCCAGGCAGCCGACGGCTCCTACAAGATGTCCATCCTGAAGGCTGCCGATCCTGAGGGCAATGCCTGCTCCCGTTTCTTCTGGGAGTATCCCGCTACCGCTGGCCTGGGCCATTTCCTGCATACCTATGTCTGCGACGGCAACCCCGTGATCCCCACCTTCCAGGGTGAGCCTGAGCGTGTGGAGATCGCCGGCGATATCGACAGCTTCACCGATATGCTGTGGAATAACCTGAACGAAGCCAATAAGATCTCCCTGTTCGTCCGTTTCACCGACATCGAAACCGGCGAATACCAGCAGAGAATCATCAATAAGCATCAGTAATTTTGGCGTAGGGAACGCTGTTCTCAGCGTTCCGTCAGAAAATTTGACCTCGATGGACAAATTTTCTGCATCAGTTTTGCGCTACGGCACAAATTTTTGCCGCTTCGCGGTCGGAACGCTGAGGACAGCGTTTCCTACTATACATTGGAGGTTATTCCTATGAATCAGTTTGAACTCAAGTACGGCTGCAACCCCAATCAGAAGCCTGCTTCTCTGTACATGAAAAATGGCAGCGAGCTGCCCATCACTATTCTCAACGGCCGCCCCGGCTACATCAACTTTATGGATGCCCTCAACTCCTGGCAGCTGGTCAAGGAGCTGAAGGAAGCCACCGGCATGGCCTGCGCCACCTCCTTCAAGCATGTTTCTCCCACCTCCGCCGCAGTTGGCAAGCCCCTGCCCCTGGATCTGAAGAAGGCTTGCTTCGTGGAAGATCTGGAAGGTCTGGACGAGAATCCTCTGGCCTGCGCCTATGTCCGTGCCCGCGGCACTGACCGTCTTTGCTCCTTCGGCGACTGGGTGGCTCTGTCCGACGTCTGCGACGAGATGACCGCAAAGCTGATCGCCCCTGAGGTTTCCGACGGCGTCATCGCCCCCGGCTACACCGACGAGGCTCTGGCCATCCTGCGCGCCAAGCGTAAGGGCAGCTACAATGTGGTTGCCATCGACCCCAACTATGTTCCCGAGGTCCAGGAGACCAAGGATATTTTCGGCATCACCTTCGAGCAGGGCCGCAATAACTTCCGTGTCGGCGAGCATCTGCTGGAGAACATCGTTACTGCCAACAAGGAACTGCCCGAATCCGCCAAGATCGACCTGATCATCTCCCTGATCACTCTGAAGAACACCCAGTCCAACTCCGTTTGCTTTGCCTACGACGGCCAGGCCATCGGTGTCGGCGCCGGTCAGCAGTCCAGAGTCCACTGTGTCCGCCTCGCCGGCGGCAAGGCCGATACCTGGTTCCTGCGTCAGCATCCCAAGACCCTGGCTCTGCCCTTCCGCGAAGACCTGGGCCGTCCCGGTCGTGACAATGTCATCGACGGCTACATCAACGGCAACGAAGAGGATGTCTGCGCCGAGGGTATCTGGCAGAA
>JAZUBW010000001.1:0-3339 GCA_045638785.1 Faecousia sp. | reverse complement strand
TTCCACTCCGGCGGCGTTGCAGGTGACGATATCACCCAGGGTCTGCCCAGAGTTGAAGAACTGTTCGAGGCCCGCCGTCCCAAGAAGATGGCACAGATTTCCGAGATCACCGGCGTGGTCGCCATCGACGACAGCCACCGTACCGCTCTGCGTCCCGTCACTGTCACCGCTGAGGATGGCGAAGTGAAGGAATACCATGTGCCTTACTCTGTTGGCCTGAAGGTCCAGCACGGCAAGGTGGTACAGAAGGGTGAGCCCATCACCGATGGTGCCCTGTATCCCCAGGACGTGCTGCGTATCTCCGGTGTGGAAGCTGTCCAGGATTACCTGGTCCAGTCCGTCCAGGCCGTGTACCGTCAGCAGGGCGTTGAGATCAACGATAAGCATATCGAGGTCATTATCCGCCAGATGATGCGTAAGGTCCGTGTGGAAGATCCCGGCGACAGCACCTTGCTGGCCGGCACCGTCATCGACACCTTCGAGTTCCAGGATGCCAATGCCGCCGTCCAGGCCCGCATTGACGCCGGCGAGGAGGATCTGAGACTGGCCACTGCCGCTACCGTGCTGCTGGGTATCACCAAGGCTTCTCTGGCTACCGATTCCTTCCTGTCCGCCGCATCCTTCCAGGAAACCACCAAGGTTCTGACCGATGCCGCCATCAAGGGCAAGGTTGACCACCTGGTGGGTCTGAAGGAGAACGTCATCATCGGTAAGCTGATCCCCGCAGGCTCCGGCCTGATGGCATACCGGGACTTTGAGCCCGGCGTGACCCCCGCTGCCCGGATCCCCGAGGAAGTTGCTCCCGTTGAGGAAGAGGTTATCTAATTTAATCAAAAGGCCGTCACCACTTCGGTGACGGCCTTTTTTCGCCCAAACCGCAAATTGGTGTTTATCGTTCCGTTCGCACTGTAGGGGCGGGTTACAAACCCGCCCCTACAGTGGTATACAGACACGGAGCGATAAACGAAAATTTAAAGAAAAATCTTCCCAATTTTGTAACCAAACCCCCAAAAATGGTAGTATATAGATGCAAGGGCCACAGCGCGCGGTGGGCTTGCAAGGAAAGGAGGGCAAAACATGGACGACAACCGGATCGTGGAATTATTCTGGCAGCGGTCGGAGGACGCGATCGGCGCAGCCGAGGAAAAATTTGGCAATCTTTGCCGGATGATCGCACGAAATCTTCTGCGCAATGAGGAAGATGTGTGCGAATGTGTCAATGATACCTGGCACAGTCTGTGGAACGCCATCCCGCCGGAGCGACCGGACAAGCTGCTGCCCTTTGTGGCTAAAATCACCCGCAATTTAGCCATGAAGCGGCTGCGCTATCACAATGCTACCAAACGGCAGGCGGTAACGGTGTCGTTTGAGGAGTTGGATGCCTGCATCCCCGATGGGAACACGGTGGTGCTGGCGCTGGAAAGAAAAGAATTGGCCCGGCTGATAGACACTTTTCTGGACACGCTGGATGAGGAAAGCAGAAACTTGTTTTTGCGCAGATACTGGTTTTTTGATTCTGTCAAACAGCTTGCCCGCACCTTCGGAATGTCTGAGAGTAAGGTAAAAGTAAAGCTGTTTCGCATGCGCGAAGCATTGAAGAAATATCTGGAAACGGAGGCGGATATTTATGTTGGGTAAAGATTTAAGCGAAGCCCTCAGCGGCATTTCGGATGATAAGATCGAGGCGGCAGCCTATGTGGTGCCCAGGAGCAGACGGCATATCTGGATCCGGGTCGCTGCCTGCGCGGCAGTGCTGGCACTTTTGGTCGGCGCAATGCTGTTTTGGCCCGGCGAAACTAAAACTGAGGATGGGCAGATCGTCGCTGTGCCCGGTGTTTTGAAGGTGTATGCTTGCAATTTGGAAACAACATCGGAAGAAGCTTTGAGCGAATATGAATTGATGGAAAATGAATTCTCCTGGCGAGCGGTTTGGTGTGCGACCATCCAGGATGCGCATTACGATGTACCTCATTTTGGCCGTCCTATCACATTCCGAATGCCGAAGGATTACTACGGAACAGGGGAGGTTACATTCTCTGTTTCTTCCGAAGTGAAAGGTTTCTGCAAGGAAACTGTGCTGTCAGATGCTGAAGTGTTTTATTTAACAAAACAGATCGATACGATGACGAAGCATAACATTTGGCAAGAATATGCTGAACGGGATTTTTATCTGGATATAATTATTTATGTTGATGGGAAAATCGCAGGGTATGGTGTGATATCTTTCTATATGAATGGCAGCAATGCTTATTGTTATGCATATAAATGCGCAACGGTTTGCTTCCCTTTGGTGGATGGCCAGTTGCAGGATGTAAGCGAGGAGTATGTTTGGCGGAAAATTGATGAATACAAGCAGACGCAACCACAAGGGCAGGGCGCTGAATTCTTCCGCAAGCTTCATGATAATAATTCATGAAACAATATACATTAACAATACCTGCAAGCACTGCGGACACTACAACGGCCATACCCACATCACACCCAACAAGCGACCCGGAGCAGCGGTTGCAGTAACAGAATAAAGCACAGCCGCCGGCCATTGGGCCGGCGGCCTTTTGCGCTGTGCACAAATTGGGAATTATTGTACACTCCGTAGGGCACGCATACAATGCGTGCCCTACGAGGGTTCTGCACAGAACGATAAACGAAAAGTCATGGCAGGAAAGGAAAAGATGAAAAATCAAAAAATTCATAAAGTTTTTGTTGACATTTTCGGAAAACTGCGTATAATAGTCATCTGTATGGACACTAAAAAAGAATGTATGATCCCCAAATGCGGGGATTTGACGGAATTGCGGAAAAACAAGGTGGTTGTCGGGGCAAAACAACTCCGAAAAGCCCTGGAAAAGGGCAATGCCAAGTTTGTCTGCCTGGCAAAAAATGCCGATCCGTCGATTACAGAGCCCCTCGAAGAAAAGTGCCGTATTCAGCAGGTTCCCTGCCGCTGGGTATCCAGCATGGCGGAACTGGGAGAGATTTGCGGCATCGAGGTCGGCGCGGCGGCAGCTGCCGCTGTCGATACCTGATTCTAACGGAAGATTCCGTAGAATATAGAAGCGCAAATGCGACAATTTAAGAAAGGAGAAAGATAATGCCTACTTTTAACCAGCTCGTGAAGCATGGCCGTCAGCAGGTCACTTACAAGTCCACCGCTCCCGCTCTGCAGAGAGGTATGAACACCCTGGAGAACAAGGCTACTACCCTGCCTACCCCCCAGAAGCGTGGCGTTTGCACCGCTGTTCGTACCACCACGCCCAAGAAGCCCAACTCCGCACTGCGTAAGATCGCCCGTGTGCGTCTGACCAACGGTATGGAAGTTTCCGCTTATATCCCCGGTGT